>JBDHXH010000074.1:0-12104 GCA_039810605.1 Ignavibacteria bacterium
CTGCCGAAGAATTTTATTTTCAGACATCCTTTCCCCGGTCCGGGACTTGCGATTAGAATTCTTAGCGATGTGACAAACGAAAAACTGGAACTGCTGAAGGAGGCGGATGATATTTATATAAGTGAACTTAAGAAGAATTTTCTGTATGAGAAAATATGGCAGGCATTTGCCGTACTTCTTCCCGTGCAGACAGTTGGCGTAATGGGCGATGAAAGAAGTTATGAAAATGTAATTGCATTACGTGCTGTTACATCCAGAGACGGAATGACTGCTGACTTCTATCATTTTGAAAAGAATTTCCTGACTGAAACAGCATCCAAAATTATTAACCGGGTCAAAGGCGTAAACAGAGTGGTCTATGACATCAGCTCTAAACCTCCCGCAACAATCGAGTGGGAATGATTTTCAAATGAGTGTCAGAAATTAAATGATCCATGATTACAAACAACAAAGATCAAACATTACAAATCCTTACGTAAATAAACATTGAAGATTGTTAAGCTGGCAATAACCGTTTTACTTCTAATTTCCGGATTAAAATCAATTTCGGCGCAATTGAAAATCGGTGTCATGCTTCCTCTGATGAATTCTTCCGAGAATAATGCAAATAATGACTTGGGAATCCAGATGCTTCGGGGAATAAATGATGCACTTGAAGAATACAACGGTGAGAAGATTATGCTGAAAGTAGAAGATACAAAAAAAGACGCGGCGATTACTCTTCAATGCATTAACAAACTCGGAAGCGACAGCAGTGTGATTGCCATCCTGGGACCTGTTTACAGCAACGAACTTGTAAGTAATGCCGGCGCAGCAAAGTTTCACAAAATTCCAATCATTACGCCGACTGCCACGCAGAATAATATCGCGGCCTCAAACGAATATGTCTTCCAGTTGAATCCGACATATAATATCAGAGGTAGAATCATGGCGAAGTATGCGATGCATGAACTCGGACTGAAAAATTTTGTTATTCTTGCCGAAAGTGAGTATGGGAAAAATTTTGCAGAAAGTTTTGCGGATGAAGTTTCTTCGGAAGGAGGAAAAGTTGTAATTACAAAATATTACAATTCTTCTCAAGCTGATATGAATCAGGATCTTGATGAAATTAAATCCGGGCTTGCAGATGCTGACAAATTTATTGACTTTGGAAACTTGAGCAAAACTCAAGCAGAGAAAATTAAGAAGATTAAATTTAAATTTTCCTACCCTGATTCTCTTATTGGCAGCCGCCTTGTTGTCAGCATTTACAAAATACTTGGACCGGATGCACAGAGAATTCTTGACTCGGCAGGAATACAATATTCAAAGTGGGATAATGCGAAATCTGTGATCTACGGATCAGCCGATGCGATCTATGTTCCGATACTTAACTCCGAGGAGATTCAAAAAATCGTTCCGCAATATTTTTCATCAGGAATTAATCTCCCGCTACTCGGCACTAGCGACTGGAACAATCCGAAATTGCTTGATGAAAACAAAATGTATCTTAACAAACTTTATTTTGATTCGGATTTTTATCTTGGTGAAAGAAAGAATGGTGATCTTGTAAATATGGACGAGCAAGAAATCAGAAATTATTATTTTGGATACGACGGCATGAAGCTGATTCTCGACGAAGTCGCTAAAGGAAATAAAACACGAGAGAGCCTGAATAGCGCTCTGCAGAAATTAACAGACTATAATTCTGTTCATAGTCACATCACCATCAAAGATCGGACGAATCACCAGTCTGCAATTATGCTCTTCAGCAATGGTGAATTGAAGAAGATTGCAGACTATGTGTATTGAGGTGTATTGAGCAAATAAAATTAGTTCCGGATTGCAGGGTGTTTCCCCGGATACCCTCGCGAGTTGGACAATTAACGTGACTTTAGAATTCTTTTTATTTATTTTCATTACTCTTTTTTAAAAATCTAACACCTGAATTATGACCGATGCAGGAGGTGAAAACACCTTTCAAAAGCATGCCGTTAACGGTATTGAAGTAAGTTATGATTCCATAAGGAAGTACGATGAAGAACTGTCCGGAATTAAGAAGGAAATAATCGAGCGAAACATGAAGACGCTGGACACAGTGGGATACAAGACAATTATGCGTGCCGGATTGCCTTCGTTGCTGCTCCTTATCTTATCATTTTTTATTGGAGTCGAATATGTCCCATTGTTTGGAAATATTTTCCAGTCAATTTCAAATTACATTAATCCCAATCAAGTAAGTTCAGGTACTGATGTTCAGCCGATTTCCCTGTGGTGGTTTCCGTTTATAGTATATCTTGTTTTTATATACTTCGGAATCAAGGCAAACATGGCTCTGAAAAAGGAGCTCTCCGGTAAAGGCTCATCTGAAGCAGCCATAACAAGGATCATTGACCGTTATAACGGAATAGTTGACGGAATCGGAACAGCATTGCCTTTGCTTGGCGCAGCAATTCTGCTGATTTCAATTGAGAAAGGACCGACTATTTTCCTCGGATTTGCAGTGCCGTTCGAAATTAAATCCATACTTATACTTGCAATTGCGAAATTGTTTGAGTCTGTGTTTGATGCGCTTGCATTGAAGTATCAGGAAATTCAGGAAGAAGTAAATACAGTTGAAAGAATATACTATTACCAGAAAGAGGCAATGGTGCAAAGAAACATCCTCGAGAAAATGATTCCCCGTCAGGGTCCGGTTGAAATAAGAACTTCGGTAACCGATGAACAGCTTCGAAAAATTTATGATACAATGAAAGCAACTGAAGACCTAAGCATAAGTATCAGAAATCTGATTTCAGAATTAAGCAATATAAGGCTGCCTGACGAGAGAGCACTCAAAGAACTCGAGAGGACATCACAGTTTGTCGGTGAAACTATTTCAGGTCTAAAAGATAATAACGTGCTGAAGAGTCTTGAAAATCTTGTGGTTCTATCCGGAAAGAGATGATCAATATTAACTGTTAATCAATTCAATCATGGCAGTCAGAAAAAACAGAGATGTAAAATTCATCATATATCAGTCACTCTATATTTTTGTAATCGCAGTCATAGCTTTGAAAGGGGCTAAACTTGACCTGGCGCAGGTTGTAAACAAAAAAGATGTTCAGGAAAAACAGTATGTGGATTCTTTGCGTGTAATGATTGATTCTCTACTTGCAAAGGGAATCGTTCCCGAATTAAAATTCGACACAGCGCAGAAGTTCAGTAATCCTGAAGAACTGAAACAGAGACTTGCAGAAGCACAACAGAAACTAATTGAGATAAAATCAATGAACCCTTCATTGACCATTAATCAGACATCGCCGAATCTTCAGGTGCAGCAAAACCCGGAAATAGAAAAGAAGCCTGATGAAAAGAAGCCTGAAGAAATGGAAGATACAAAAGAAAAGAGTGAGGACGTTGAATTCAGAATACCCCAATCGTTTACACAGTACACATCAAACACAGTTTCCAATCCAAGCAATACACCTGTAGAAATAATCGGCAGTGACGGCTCAATGATTGCTACTGTTCCTCCCGGTGGCTCGAAAAGTTTTCAGCTTGGAGGTCAGACGAGTCTCACATTCAGGAGAGGCGGAGTGTCAAAGACTGTGTCAACGAAGGAAAACATGAAGCCGAAGATTACTATGCAAAGACTTGTCCCCGCCGGCGAAGATGTGTCGGTGAGAAGCCTTCAGTCAACCGTCGGATACAGAGTTACCCTGGCAGATGATTTTCCGGGACAGCTTGATGTAAATTTCACGGGACCTGTTTCAGTCAAACAAGCAGGACCAATGGTCTATGATGTGACATTGAATTTCCTTGGTTCAAAATCAGCTTATGATAATTTTACCGAAAACAGAGAATCTCCCTACTCTGTAACTTTTCAGGTAATCGTAAAAGATAAAATCGCCGGACACAGTGTGACCCAATCAGGACTGTTCCAGTTTGGAGACTGGTAAAAAATATTTGAAATTACAAAAATTCTTATGACAAAAAATAGAACTCTTTTTACTGCAGTCATATTTGTAATCGCGGTAATGCAAATATTCCTTGATGTTTCATCCATTTATTCACAGCAGGAAAAATCTGATGATCCGAGGACATGGAAATATTTCAAGATACTTGCAAGAGCGCAGGATGATACTGTTTTCGTAGTTTTACAGGATGAACTTAATATAGAGCCGAAGCTGGAGTCTTATGTGTTGATTGTCAACATCCTGGACCCGTCTCCAATCAATCAGTATGTGGTAATTGGTGATGAGACTTCGCCGGACGCAATCAGATTTTTGTGGTCGGACCTTTCACCGGAAGTTCAGAAGGGATTACTTAATTGGACCGGTTCAAATAAGGAGAATTTAAATAAGAAGAAACTTGATTACGGATCGGTCTTTACAAATGTTGTCAAGAAAATTAAAGTAAAGGATTTTATAGGTCCGCCATCACGAGAGCGGGATATTTTAAGCACGACTGCATATATAAATCCATATTTTCAAATCTTCGGCGGCGACCCTCTTGGAATTCCATTCAAGAGGTCAATAGGATTTTCAATGAATCTTGGAACGCCGTATTCGGGACCGCTTGAAACAGATCTCGTCGGTGCAGGATTTCACATACTCGGATTTTCATTGAACGTCAATTCAAGAATAAAAGAACTTGTCATGAAGAGAGTCAGCATGGGCGATACGGGATTTGTAACTTCATCAACCAATCTTGCAAACTATAATAATATTTTTGCTCCTCTACTTAGTATCAGTTACAGTTATGTAGTGCCGTTCGGAAATTTTTTTGAATTCGGATTTTTTAACACGATTGATACCGGCACTGTGGATCCGCCGGAAAAGGTATTGAATACAAAAACTAATGCAGAGATGCCCAACAATGTCATCAGAGGAAATTATTTTCATTATGAATTCCGATACCCGTTTGTACTGCTTGGATCCACGCGGTCAAAGGTCTACTTCGGACAATTGTTTGGCGAAAGGCACCTTGGATTTGTAGGTCGCGAGATGAGACTTGCCGGTTCAACTTTTGATTTAAGAATAGATGCCACATTTAAGGGAAGGAGAAATTTTCAATTGCTGATTGAACCTATAATTTCAGATATCGGAGAAGGCTTTTCGTTGACGTCATTTGCAATAGGTCCTTCTTTCAGGCTCGGCACAAAGCCTAATAATTCTTTCGGAATACTGACTGTCTTTTTGAACATGAGATTAAAGATTGGTGATTTCTTCGATGAGAGATACGGGAGATAAGAAACTGAAAGTTGTAATGAATATGAATGGACACGAATATGTGTGGGCGTCGTGGGCGTGTAGCTATCAAAGCATTATTGAATTTTAAAAACAATTGAATTATTTTCATAAACCGTATTTTTATTTAACGATTTCAAACGAATTTAAAAAATGTCCGATCAAAAACGGAAAAGTACAGGAGAATTTCTTCCTAATTTTTTAGAACTTTTTAATGACAAGTCCAGGCTGATATTGTTAGCCGTCTCTTTTGCGGTCATAGTGGCTTCAATCTTAATTCGTCCGATAACAATTGAGGGATGGGATACTACAAGTTTTTTTTTGTCTTATGTTTTACCGTTCGTAATATACTTTATTTTTTTGCTTATGGCAGCTTTCGCCATTGGTGAACTTCGAAACGAAAGCAGAAATGAAGAGGAGATAACCAGGATAGTTGATAAGTATGAGGGAGTTGTTGACGGAATTGGGACAGCACTTCCCTTGGTGGGTGCCGGATTGATCTTGTACTTCATTTCGCAAATTCAACCCGGTCACAAGAGTTCTTCAGAATTGGATCCAAACCAAGTGAGATTCCTGCACATTGGAGCTCCGTTTGAAGTAAAATCTATTTTTATACTCGCTGCTGCAAAATTATTTGAGCCAATTTTTGACAGTCTTGCAAGGGCAAGCCAGACAGGCGTCTCTGTGGGAGGTGCAGGCGACGCGGACTACTCTGTCTTGAATCAAATCCTGTCTGACGAAGATCTCGAGGCAAAGTTGAGTATGATTAAAGATACCTCAATGGATTTAAGAAGCACCATTCAGACATTAGGTTCCGATAACGTAAAACAGAGTCTTGACCAATTAGTCGAGCTTTCAAAAAAATTGAAGTGAATTCTTACTTAGCAACTAAACTTAGTTTACAATGATTGCAAAAAAAACACGTGATGTTAAGTTCATGATATATCTCGGATTATACTTGTTCGTCATTGCATTCATAACAATACAAGGTGCAACTATTGTTGATTTGGGTCCTGCACCTGACCCCAGAGATACTACCTTAGCAAGAGTGGCTCTGGATTCAATACTTAAGCTGCCTCTGTATGATCCGTCCAAAGATTTTCTCACGAGAAAACCAGGAGAAGATTCAACGATAATCATTGTTGCGAACAAGAAGGAAGCTAATCAACAGGAAATTAGTCCCGGTGACTATGCAAGGTTGAAAAATGAAAATGCACAATTAAAAAACCAAAATTCTTCTTTAAGGGCAGAGAATCAGAGATTACAAAGACAAAAAGGAAAGAGTGTTGACGATTAATAACTAAACAAAATTTACAATGATTACAAAGCAGAAGCGAGACGCTAAATTCATGATATATCTTGGATTGTATTTGTTCGTCATTGCATACATAACAGTACAAGGGGCTACTATAGGTAAACTTGGTCCACCACCTGACCCACCACCGGAAGTAAAGTTTCCTACGTATGATCCATCCAGAGAAACTGTTACCAGAAAACCCGGAGGAGATTCAACCATAATGATCGTTCCAAATGCGGTTAATCCCGATGATTATGCAAAATTGAAAGGAGATAACGAAAAATTAAAAAATGAGATTTCTAATTTGAAAAAGAATTATTCAAAATCGGATAATTCACAGACTCCAAATTCGAATAATGCTCCTTCAACAAGAGACAAGGATAACCGGTGATAATTAAATTTCATGCAGAGAAGATAACTAAGCTGTTAGCTGCAGTTGCTTTTTTATTTGTCATTTTGAGTGATGTACGGTCCCAAACTGATGAAACTCCTGAATATGATTTGCGCTTTCAGCGTTCGGTAGCTCTGACCCCGCTATTGCAGCATTCGATAGTTAAGATTTTGAATAATTATTTTCATACGGGAAAAGTATATGGAGTAAAAAGTAATGATACCACATATCTGAAGGATATAGATCCCGTTGACACATGCGAAGTTGAAACAAACAGCTATGACGGAATTTACTTGACATGGAATTATGTAGAAAAAGGCGGTGATGAAGTAAGCAAGGATTTTTATTTTGCACTGTCACCCAAAAAGCCATTCGAATATAAATCATTTCCTGTATTACCATTGACAGGTTCGGAGATGATTGTCGGCGACGATGCACTCAAAAAGCTTTTCGGGAATAAAATATATGAGATAAGAATCAAGGACGACGTTAATGCAAACAACATAGATGTCAGGCCATACAGTGAATCTTCCAAATTCATAGATTTGCTGAAGATTGACAGTGCAACATATTATATAAAGCTGAAAAACAGGATGGAAGTTCTTGCCGGATTAAGTCCCGAAGACCAGAAAAGAGCGAAAGAGGGAAAAACAATTGTTTTGCCTGTTGGAGTATTTTTGTTAGACAGGAATTTAAGTTCAGACAAAAGGGACTGCATAATATATTTGAAAAGAGAGCGGACTAAGAAGTCAGTCAATAAATGAGCAAGCAATGAAACGCGTACCTTTATTATCTAAGATATTTTTTGTTGTGACATTTCTCACTTCCTTTGCAAACAGTGGTAATGCAAAGGAGTACAAGTCAAGTTATGCAACACACGAAGTATCTGATACAATACAGACGGAAGAAGTAGTTCTTGACAGCATGACATTTTACTTATTGGGTGACGATAATCAAATTCAGAATACAAGAAAGGGCTCCTTTATTATTAAGATAGATGACAAATATTATGAAATTCCATACAAACTTCCTACTAAAGCCGTAGTTGATTTGAGAGGTCATTCATATAATTTTAAAATGACAGGTCTGTCCTTGAGAGAGAATACGCAATTGGAAACCTATTTGAAAAACCTGTTCAGAAATCCAAGACCGAAACTTAAGGAATATATAAGCCCGAAGAACTGGAAGAACAGTCCGATTTATATACAATATTTCGAACCGTACGACCAAAACTCTACCAACACTGTTGAAAAGAGGAGGCTCAATCCGAAAAATGAATCGGAGGAGAACGCCTTTTTGGGTGACGATACAGATGGAGGCATAGAGGATTATGAAAATTTTCCGCTTCCGGAAACTATTGATCTCGAGGTTGACTTGAGGAAGACTCCAAAAATATTAAAGGTGCTTGGACTTGAATTTAATTTTGACAAGCTTGATAAAGGTTTCCAGGAACTCTTGCTTGACTATGGACGCGGAAGCCAGAAAAACCGTAGGAGCGTTCCCCGAAATGATTGATTTCTTTGGTATCATTTAAAAGCTCCGCATAATTAAAATTAAAAATCAGTTGCAAATGTTAGTTAAGACAAAATTGAAGTTCGGTTTGATTGTTTCGTTAATATTCTTCTTATCAAACATTAGTCATAGCCAGAATTATGTTATCAAAGCAGGATGCAATCTTTGCGCAGATGCAAAGGGAAGACAGCTCATAGACTATATCATAGCAAATAAACTTCAGACACTTGAAGGAGGATGCAAGACCGTTGATCCGATTACGGTTAATTTCAATCTCAACGGAAACAAGTTCGTTGATTTCGGAAATGGTAACCAAAGTGAATTTAACCAGACATTAACAGACATATTCACTAACTGGACTCTGACAGATTGCATTGCACCAGTAGGAACCGATTCAACGTCTATTGAAAAGCCAAAACGTACAAGTATTTTTGCACCGCTTACATACATTCCCGAAAGAATTGCTGCTAACTGGGACATCCGGACTACTCTTTCGGATCAATACAGATACTTGAGTTCTCTCGACTACTACGTCAATCCTTACTTCCAGGCTTTTGGCGGAGAGCCATTGGGATTACCCATTGCTTATGGCGCCGGAGTCGGACTTCTGGTAGGCTTTGGTACTCCGTATTCCGGTCCGATGGAAACTGATTTTGTAAAAGGAGGCCTTCACTTCGCACTCTTTGATGTTTCCGTTACTGGCAGAGTGAAAGAGTTTGTATTGAAATATTCTAACAGAGCAGCGCCGACTGAAAATACGAAGAATACCTGGATCGGTAACTGGAATAATCTCTTCGCTCCTCATCTCGGAATGGACTTTGCGATTGAAGTACCTTTTGTCCGTCTTTCTTATTTCGCTACTCTTGATACACTTCAGGATGTTTCAGATAATCCTGTGATTGTAAGAAATGAAGTAACCGGTCAGCCTATGAGGAACAATGTAATCCGTGGACAATATTTCGGATTCGAGATTAGAACTCCCAATCTGATTTTTTATAATTCTACCAGAGCGAAATTTTATTTTGCAAAACAATTCGGTGAATACCATTTAGGTTATGCAGGAAGAGAGATGAAGATTGATAATTTTATTTTTGACTTTAGAATGGATGCAACATTTCCCGGCAAAAGAGATTTCCAGCTTTTGACGGAATTGTATCTCGACAGTCCTTGGCCGGGTTTTGCAAATAAGGCATTCGGTTTCGGACCTTCAATAAGACTTGGTAAAACTCCTTCCAACAGTTTTGGATTAATCAGTGCATTCATTAATGCCAGAATAAAAATAGGAGATTTCTTCGATAAGAATTTGTATTGATATCTACGTGAAGTTCCTGAATATCCTGTAAGTCTCTTTTTTTATACACCCCTTCAGTAACTCGTTTTATCGTTCGATTTCCGCTAATTTTCTGTCCACTTTTTTAGAATGTGACTTGACTATTCTTGTTATTCGTTATATTTTTGTCTGTTCAATAATTAACCCTAATTTCTAACAAATGCCAATTAAAAAACAGGAGGTTTTAAAAATGGCAAAAATGAGAAAATTGTTTTTCATTTTACTTACTGTATCTGCATTGAGCGGTTCAACGTTCTTGGTTGGATGCGGCGGTGTAAGTGAAGAGCAAATGCAACAACTCAACGATTTGAAAGCTGAGGTTGATGCTCTTCAGTCCCAGGTAAATGCAAAGAACGACGAGAAGTCAAATTTGCAAAAACAAGTTGCCGATATGGACGCAAAGATACAGGAATTCCAAGGCATGGCTGAAACAGTCAGAAAGAACTGCCAGTAATTCCAAATTTTATTTTTTTCAAAAATTTTTTAATTAAAAAAACTTAAAACAAAAAGGAGTTTAGAAAAAATGAAATTTCATAAATTGTTAATATTTATGATGGTTTTCTCCTTGGCAGTATTTGCAAAAAATGCCTTTGCGCAAGATGATGATGATGATGATACAGGTACAGAACCTGAAGAAATGGATGAAGAGACATGGCAGGCACAAATGGACGAGTTTACAGCCAAGAAAACAGATTTACAGAATCAGCTCAATTCTTTAACCACAGAAATCGCTGGTTTAAAGACTCAGTTGGATAACAAGACCCAAACTGAAAAGAACGCTGAATCAACCTTATACAGCATGGTCGGATCATATTCCGGATACCAGGAGTATAAGACAAAGTTCGCTGACTGCGAAAAAAGAGTTAACGCCTGCAAAGGTCCGGATGATGCAGCAGCTATCGAAAAAGATTGCTGGGATTATTTAACAAACACCGGAAAGTATCGTTGCCTCGGAGAATTCTGGGACAGATACAACACAATGAAAAAGAAAATCGCTGACTGCAAAGGTAAAATGGAAACAGGTACCTACACAGTTGTTAAAGGCGATTGCCTGTACAAGATTGCCGGTATGAAGAATATCTATGGCAATTCAAAGTTGTGGCCCGCTATCTGGGATGCTAATAAGAGCGGTGTTGTAAGCGCTCCTCCGAAAGTTGCAAAGTCAATTCCAAACCCGAATCTTATTTATCCGGGTCAGGTTTTGAAGATTCCTACACTTACCGAAGCTCAAAAGACAGATGCTTTGAAGAGATCACATGAGTACAAAGGTAAGAGAAAAAAGAGAGTCTCAAAGACCGAAGGAACCGAAATGAAAGAAACCAAGAAGACTGAAACACCAAAGAAAACTGAAGTAAAGAAAGATACAACAAAGAAGAAGTAATCTTGGTCTTTAAATAGATTTATCTTAAGCCCCTATGTTTATAAAGCATAGGGGCTTTTAATTTCTGAAATATCACTATTGGATACATTCGAAAAAATAATATCGTTAACAGGAGTTGACCTCCTGAATTTTGCAGGTATAAATGATGAGAATATAAATCTCATCAAAGATAGGTTCGATGCGACAATTGTAATGAGAGGCGATAACCTGATTCTGAAAGGCGAACAGAATGAGCTTGAGATAATCGAAAAAATTTTCAATGAGCTTATATTCCTCCAGAAAAGACAGGGAAAGATTTCCGTAAGAGATGTAAAGCTCGTTCTTGACCTCATCCTGTCAGGTGATGAGCCGGAAAGGCTTAAGGAAAAAATCGGTTTCACTCCCGGGGAAATTCAAGACGTTATTCTCTCGCGCAAGAATGATTTCATCAAACCAAGAACTTCCAACCAGTCAGAATACTTTAGGAGAATTAAAGACAACGATATTGTCTTCGCAATAGGACCTGCAGGAACAGGCAAAACTTATCTCGCTGTTGCCTTTGCAGTGGCTGCTTTGAAGAATAAAGAGGTCTCAAAAATTGTACTTGCAAGACCCGCCGTTGAAGCCGGTGAGAGCTTAGGTTTTCTTCCCGGAGATCTTTCTGAAAAGGTTGATCCATATTTGAGGCCCTTATATGACGCGCTTGAAGATATGATTCCGCTTGAAAAGCTTGAGGGATATATGAAGAAAAACATTATCGAAGTGATACCACTTGCTTATATGCGAGGACGGACTATTAATAATGCAATGGTCATTCTTGATGAAGCGCAGAATTCTACTTCCCTCCAAATGAAAATGTTTCTGACAAGACTGGGACCCGGCTCGAAGGCTATTATTACAGGCGACATTACTCAAATTGATCTCCCAAAAAGGGAACAGTCAGGTCTTGTTGAAATCCAGAAGATCCTCAACAATATTGAAGACATTGCATTTGTCTATTTTGA
>JBDHXH010000075.1:0-12068 GCA_039810605.1 Ignavibacteria bacterium
TATTTGAATTTATAAAGTCAACACCGTTAAGAGCATTCCCCGTCGGCAGTGGCTCCTGCCAGAACCAGACTGATTGGCAGTGAAGTGTATGAAGTGGAATTACAATTGTAATTGCAATTAGTATAAGGAGTAAAAGAGTAAATAATTTTTTCATACAAAGACTTTGTTGAAAAATAAACTCTGTCATTAATCTATTAATCCATTAAGCCATTCTGGATTTGTACAAAACTATTCAACTCTGATTCATTTGTCAAAGCGTAAAAAATCAATTTCGCGAAATGAGGTCCGGAGGATGAATCTATGAGACCAAATGACTAGCATCGTTCCTTCAAATAGTCATTTATTTCTTTCATTATAATTCTAACTCTACTTACCGCTTGATTCAATTCGATAACTGAACTTCTTCCCTTAATGAGGCTGTTAACAGGATGCGCAGAAATGTTTCTTAACTTGTTGATGAGTTTAACTGAACTTTCAAATTCGTTCTTACTTATTTTGATTTTCCGGAACAATTTCTTTTCGATAATTATCCATGCCATATCACCTAAGTAAGCACATTCGATGAACTTGTGATCCAGGTTTTTCTTAATTTCCCTTCTATATCTTACCAACGGTTTTACAGATTTGTTATTCGATTCGAATATCCTGATTAGTTCACTGTCATCAAATCCTGATTCATTGATGAGCCTTCCCATTGCCAGTTCCAGGCTTGCAATCAGATTATAAGCGAACAAATAAACTTGTTTAGAATTAAGATCGCTAATATTTATTAAACCGGTAATTTCATTTCTGTCTCGAAGAAAAAAATAATTTCTTTCCTTTTCAGCAAATGCTTCAATTACATTTTCAATCTTTGTAAGCTGATCCAAACAATCATCATGCCCTATTCTATGTTCAACTATATTTCCGATAGTAAATATTCCCCATTCAATCGTCTTGAAACATTTTCTGTAGGAGCCATCAGAACTGCGGATGGGTAAGACATCAAATCTGAACCTTCTCATTTTCTCGAGCGACTCTGCTTTGGAATCATCATGCAATGCATAAGTCCACCGACTCTTGCTTATTGAGGGCAACATCGAAGTACTTGTCAAATTCTTTTTTTATCTTTAACTATTTTGAACTAAATTAATTTTGTTTTCTTCATTCCTCAAGCAGAAAAAAGTATTTATTAATCAAACTCAAACGAAAACCGGACTATTTGTTTCCATCATCAAAGCCTACCGTTCACGTTTCAATTTTAGGATGCTTTTGTAATGCTAGATAAAATAACGAACTATTGAATCTGTTGCTGTTAAGGCTATTTCTATAGGAATGGGATGTTTGTAAGTATACAAATTGACCTGCACATTTTTTTGACAATAAATTATTAAAATAATCTCAAGATTTAAAGAACTATATTGACGCTTCGATGATGTTTGTAAAAAATACTTTTTTGCTTTTTCCGAAATATCTTTTCTTTCATTCATCTCCCCTGGTGCCCGCCTCGTCAGGCGAGCGGGGGATTTGATGTGTTCTTTCCTTATTTGCCTTTGTCTCCTGTTACGAAATTACTATGAAAAAATCCGGCGTCTCGTATTCAGCGCAACTAAATGTATCTGCTTTGATTCATATTCAAGTTCGAATCCTGTCATGTGCGTGGTCTCAAATCTTCTCTCCTTTCCTACACCAACTCCTCTGTGTTCTTCGAAATTAAATCCATCCATATAAACAGAATTATCAAAATTATCAAAAAAGTCCTGTGTTTTGTATAGCGCTTCCGCAGCCCGTGTGTCCTGTCTTTCGTAATCTTTCATGCTGAAAATTTCAAATAGCGTTCCTCTGATTATCTTCGGGAAATATTCTGCAAAGACATCACTCCTATTAAATACTTCGATGCTTAATAGCCTTCCTCCGGAAAACATTGCAATGCCGTTTGAATGCTTTTCTGGTCTCAATGATTTGCACTGATGATCAAACCGTATTCTCTGTGATTCAAAAATATGACCAAGATCATTTGATTCGCTTCTCTCTCCGAAATTAGTTTCATAGTCATTCACATTTTCCCAAACCTTGCCTTGCTCTGCATAAAAAAGTTTCTTCTTTTGTAAATTGAGCTTTACGTCGGAGGCCTTTGCTGCTCTCATAAAAGATGGCGCGTAAAAATCAGATTCGGCGAATTCCCGCTTTGCGTATCTCCAACGTCCCTGCTCAACGCAACTTACAGGAATTCTAATCTTACTCTTAGGCTTTAGCAGAACCGACGTGTTCAATACACGATTTTGCTTTGCACCAATAAGTATGTCTCCGTCGGACATGAAGATAAAATTCTTTGAATCGTTTGTTACAAGTAAATCGTTCACTCTCCCAAATTCATCTACTTCTGTAATTTTCAGATTCCGATGTTTTAAAGCTTGTGAAAAGGAAATGTAATCAGATGTGTTAATTGATGGTGTCCGGAACTGTACAATTCCCAGATTCTCGTGGCTTTGAAATTTTAAATTTTCTAAGTTCATTTCTGCTCCTTATTATGTTAATTATTTTAATTATAAAATTGCCAAAATATTTGTGAATTAAAATTACAGCAATGTTGCGGAAATGTTGCGATCTTCATGCCTCATCCTTTTCAAAAAATAGCATGTTTGTCTTTACTTGAATTCAAAATCAGGTCATTTCCCGAATGTTGTCTTTAAATATATATACAGCAGACGGTTATGATTTTGGCATCTTGTAAAAAAATTTTTTCGAAGCTTGATGATTTCCATAAGATTCGCGATGTAATGAGCGAAGCCTCTTTGATCTAAACTATGGATTCAAAAAAGGATAGTCCCCTCGTTTGGGCTCGGGGACTATTGATAATGGTGGAAAATGATGTGAATCCGGAACAATCAAACCGGATTTCTAATTTGTCCTTGCATCTTGAAGCGAAGTGTAATCAAAAATAATTGGAACGATAAATGATCAAAATAGCAGGACACTCACAAATTATATGAGTAGAAATACTCAATTCGATGTACTCTGGTGATATGCTCAATGCTTTTGTTCACATTACATACTGATCATGAATTGGAAATCAGAAAAACGACTATGAGGAGATAAGTAAATGAATGACAGATATGGAGTTAAAACTCTACTGTTGTTCCGAAGTTAAAATTTCTGTTCGGTGCCTGAATTCTTTCAAGTTCCTGATAAGATTCATCAAGCAAATTGCTCACTGCAGCAAAGACAGAAAGTCTCTTGCCAATTCTATAACTTAATTTTGTATTCAGTAGGAAGTATGCCTGTGGCTCTTCGTTTTTATAAAACAAAACTTCATCAATCTTGCTCAAGTACCTGCCGTTAATGTTGAGGTCAAAATTAAAATAGTTGAAGTTTGCCGTGAATATGAAGTTGTGTGAGGGCTTGTAAGGCAGATAATCGTCCTTCCGCTTCTCGGAAAGATCACGTGCTTCAAGATAAGTATAACTCACGTTGAGAAAATATTCGAATGGATTTCTGAACAAGTTAATATGGGACTTGTAATCCATGTAGGCTTCAAATCCCTTTATCTGTGCCTTTGCAACATTTTGCACCTGAAACGGTCCATAAAGCGAACTCCCGCCAATGTTTACGTATTGTATTAAATTGTTGTAAAGGTTAAAGAAAGCTGCTATGTCAAATGTAAACCGGTTAAGGTATTGTTTGCGAAGACCGACTTCAGCAGATATCATGTCTTCGGGTTTCAGGTCAGGATTATAAATGAAATCAAATCCGCCGAAGAGCTCCTTTTTAAAATACAATTCTGCAATTGAAGGGGCTCGGAACGCCCGTCCTGCAAGTAATCTGTATGAAATGTTTTCAAAAATTTTGTTCTTCGTTTCGGGCGAGTATAAAAGTGAAAGTTTTGGACTAAGCTGAAATGAACTGACACCAGCAATTACCTTGTTGTAATCGGCTCTTATTCCCGCTGTTGAACTCAATATTGAATTACCATTCTTGTCTTTTACAATTTTCCACAAGTCCTGCGCAAAGATTCCGAAATTGTTCATTTGCTGATTGCCGTACAAAATATCGGCAGGATCAGATTTTACAATGTTCATCTGCAGGTCCAATCCTCCTATCAGGTAATTGCTCTTTCCCATTTCAACATCAACTTGTGAAATGTTGCCTATGTTATATGAATTTATGAATGTGTTCAGTCCCTGTCCGCTGTCCGCAAACTGTATTGAAACGGGATTGCTGGGATTGTAAAACGAATTGCTTCCAAGATAATAATAGTAAAATCTCGTTGTATATTTTGAATGAGAATTGGGAATGGCTCTGTAAAACAAATCATAGCTTTGTGTTTCCTTCTTGATTTTGTCTCCGAGATAATAGTCGGCAACTTTATATGGCTCGGCTGTCTGACCTGCATCTTTTTTCCAGTAATGTGGATAGCCGCTGTTTGAATTTGTGTACTGCACCGTTGCTTCAAGATCTCTGTTTGAAAAAAGATCATAAGTAAACTTTCCCGTTACTCCATAGAAGTCATAATCTGTTTGCTGGGCATGACCTTCGTTCTTTTTGTAATTGAAATCAATCAGATAAGAAAGTTTCTTCACAGTATTGCTGTGCAGAATATCAACTCCGGAAAATGCGAGAAGATTATTCGTAAATTTCAGGCTGTCATTCAGTTTTTCATAGAAGCCGTAGTTCAAACTAGCGAGGGTGTATGCTTTGAATGTAGGCTTTTTCGTAATGACGTTGACAACTCCCCCGATCGCACTTGATCCGTAGAGTGAAGAGAAGGCTCCTTTGACAACTTCAGTTCTTTCAATTATTGAAACAGGAATGAGCGACCATAACGCCCCTTTGGAATCACCGGTAAGTGAAGGTCTTCCGTCAAGAAGAAGCAAAACTCTGTTTCCGATCCCGCCGCCTGCTACATCTGAAGAACCCCGGATAGAAAGTGAATTTACATTGATCCCGCTGCTGCGGTTAATGGTTACACCCTGAACTTCTTCGAGGACGTTATCAAACGTAAGTATATTCTTCTGTCTGATTTCTTTGGAATCAACAATTGAAATTGTGGAGGGTGTTTGCTGAAGAGTTACTTCAGTCTTGGTTGAAGTAACATTTATTTTTTCAATTTCAATTTTCGAAGGCTCAAGAAACACATCAATTTTTCTTACGACATCAGTCTCAACATAAATCGTATTTTCATAATCCTGATATCCAATGTGTGTGCATTTAATCTTCCATGTTCCCGGATTGACTTTTTCGAACCTGAATTTTCCGGACACATCGGAACTGCCGGAGAAAGATTCTCCAAGAGAGTCATTTATTATCTTTATGTTCACAACATTTACTGTCGCGTTGGTTTCTTTGTCAATCACACTTCCTTCGAGGATTGAACATAAACCATTTTGTCCGAACATAAACAGCAGGAGCAGAATCTTAACAAAGAAAATTCTGCTCCTGAAAGTAGAAGTTAAAACTCTTCCGCAAATTTGCATTCTTACTTAGTAAACTTTCTTTGCCGTATCTGACCATGAAAGCATGTTGATGCCTTCAGTACCTTCGCCGTTCGACCCAATCTCTGCGTGCTTAGGTGGTGAAAGGAAACACGATGAACCTGCGCCGTTCAGAAATCGTGCAGTATCGCAGCCGTAAACTGACATGATGGGACTTTGTCCACCTGTTGATTTCCTGAATCCAACAGATACTACGTACATTCCGGGATTTAAATCTTTAAGCTGATAATTGTAGCTCAAATTAAATTCGCCGAGGTTTGACGTTGTTAAATGTATCGTATCGTAAGCAGCGGGTCCGCCTGTTGGGGGCCAGCCCGTTGATGGATACGCTGAAATAAGATAGGTACCTCCCGACAAGATGAAACTGGTATCAACAAAGTTGACAGTACCGTTAATTGTCTTGGCGGCGGGACCTGTGTTTGTGGGATTGCTATCGTCTTTGCAACTGCTGGCGAGTGCAAGAAGAAGCAAAATGCACAATCCTTGAAGAACCGGGGAATAGATTACGCGTTTCAATTTTTCTCCTTAATTTATCATTTATGTTTTATTTGAAGCATCATTGCTATCTTGCTATCACTTCGTATGTTTTAAAATCAGAACTCATCGGAAGTTCTTCTCCCTTTTCTCTGGCGGTCTTGATATCTTCGAATCCCCTCTTATGACCTTCCAGGAATTCGTCGGATTTGGTCCAGTTCTTAAATGAATCTTCTGAATCCCAATGACTAACTATAAGGTAAATATTACCGCCATCCATCGGCTTCAGCACTTCCATAAATTTAAATCCGGGCATCGTGTCAATTGCATGCGCACGCGTTCCAAACAACTCTTCGAATCTATTTTTGTAATGGTCCTTACATGTAATGTAATTGATTGCAACAAATTTTTTTTCCTCTTTATTCATCAGTTTTGTTTAGGTTGTTATGCAAAAATAAGAATTAGGCAAACGAACTTCAATTTATTAAGCAGGCACATTGCAATGAGTGGATATCAAATGCTCCGGTTTGACAAATGAGGGCGGCCTTGGCAGATTGCCAGCTGACCTTCAAAACTTGAATCGTTTTGAGAAGAGTTGAATGGAAGACGGTACAAAACCAAAGAAATTATGGTTTGTAATTTAATTCCGGAATCTTTACCTTAAATCATTAAGGTCATCAATGAATAATCAATTAATTTTCAAATGAATAATCACGAAAAAATAAACCGCTTCTTCGAAGAATTCAAAAACATCGGGTTCTGGAAGAGAATTTTCAATTGGAAAGTAATCCGTGAACTTGCGTTCGACGCTTACGGTGAGTATAAGCAGTTGGCAGCCGCTATGGAAAATGCTCTTGCAAAAATATCTGATTATGAAACGAAATTAAGTTTGTCGGAAAATGATAATAAGCATTTAGGTGAAACGATTGATGGTTTGGAAAAAAATCTTACGGAAGCCAAAATTAGAATTGATAACCTTTCTGCTGAATCATTTGAAATGTCAAAACAAATTCAGCAATTCAAGCAAACTGATGAATCGAGAAAAGTTGAATTTGAGAAAGGCGTCGCTTCTCTGAATTTGATAACGGAAAGAACCCAGAGCGAAAGGACAAAGGAA
This sequence comes from Ignavibacteria bacterium, assembly GCA_039810605.1. Taxonomy (GTDB): domain Bacteria; phylum Bacteroidota; class Ignavibacteria; order Tepidaquicellales; family Tepidaquicellaceae; genus JAGPCH01. Next base: position 7,063 of record JBDHXH010000075.1, read on the forward strand.
AAGGAAGCTATTCATGCCGGTGAAATCAAAAAGTTGGAAGAAATGAAAGACACATGGCAAAGGCATGAAGCTGACGTAAAAAGTTTTATCAAATCAATCTGCAACCGCCATTCGATTGAGTATGTTGAAAACGCTCCCATAAGGGGCAATCCGGATAATGTAATACGAATACTTAATGACTTAATCGTCTTTGATGCAAAAAGCCCCCGCAATGATGATCTGTCATATTTCAACAACTATATTAAGGAGCAAACGGAAAAAGCCGGTAAGTATGCAAACGAAGATGGAGTAAAGAATGATATTTATCTTGTAATCCCATCGAATGCAGTTCAGGAGATAACACAGTTTAGTTATAACGTAGCAGATTATAATGTTTACATCGTTACAAAAGACGTACTCGAGCCACTGATACTTAGTTTGAAGAAGATCGAAGAATATGAGTTTGCCAATGAACTTACTCCTGAAGAGAGAGAAAATCTTTGCAGACTAATCGGGAAATTTACTTACATCAATAAAAGGAGGATTCAGATTGATCAGGTAATGATTCAGGAATCACTGGAGATTCTTTCTGGTCGTAACAAACTTATACCCTCTGACATGATTGAGAAAGTAAATGAATTTGAAAAGTCGGAGAAAATTAATTTGCCCGTTGACAAGAGAACCAAACATCTGGTTCTTGATGAGTTACAAGACAATTTCAAAAAAATTCAAAGAGAAATTAATTCATTGGACGAGCAATCTCCCGATCTTTGGAACGGAACAGAGTAACAATCTCATGCATCTATAACTCTAATTCAAAACTTACATAGATGAAAAATAAATTCTATTTCATTCTGCTGTTAACGGCAATATTCTTAAGTTCCTTTACGCTTTCTTCTTCCGCACAGATTCTTAACAAAGATTCCATTACAAAATTACTTACCAATCTTTGGCAAGAATCAAATTCGAAAGCTGTAATTGCGGGTGTGTGGAAAGCAGATGAACAGATACTTAGCACAGCACTGGGCAAATCCATGACTGAAGTCCCAGCCGATACTGACATGCATATTCGAATTGGAGGAATCTCGGAAATATTTTTAGGCACACTTCTTATGATCCTGGTTGATGACGGCAGGATCAGTCTTGACGACAAAATTTCAAGATGGATACCCGAGCTGCTTGCTGCAAACAAAGTAACAGTTGGAATGCTTATTCATTGCATGTCCGGATATAAGGATTATGTTTTGGATAAAGAGTTTGTAAACCTCATTACGAAAGAACCTTTTCATGAAATCACAAGACAAAATATAATTGATTACTCAACTTCGGGAGGTCAGCTTGAATTCTCTCCCGGAACTGATCAGAAATATTCTCATACAGATTTTACAATTTTGGGTGAGGTGATTGAGCGCGCAACAGGAAGGTCAATGCAGGAGTTGTATGAAGAATTAATTTTTAATCCGCTTGGACTTTCTCAAACCGGTTATAGCAATACACCGGAACTTCCATTTCCCGTATTGCACGCATTTAGTTCTGATCGTGGTATCTACGAAGACGCAACATATTGGAATCCCTCCTGGACAGGGGAATCCGGACCGTTGTATTCCACATTGAATAACCTGGGAAAGTTTGCGCGAAAATTCGGAACCGGTGCAATGCTTTCTCAAAAATCATTTCAACTTTTGACACAAAAACCTGAAATTGTTTCAAAGCCGGATCAGTATTTTGCATGCGGCTTCGGTGTCGTTAACGGCTGGTATGTGCAGAATCCGAGTTTCAATGGTTACAGCGGAGCATTTGGCTATCTGCCTTCCAAAGAATTGACAATAATAATTTTTTCGACTCAATCAGAAAGTTCCGCAGTTGCAATGCAGGCATTTGATATTCTTAAAGAAGTTGTCAAGTACGTTACACCTTCGGACAAAATTAATTTCTGATACTTGCTGCGTGACTCAAAAAGTATTGTAAGCAGAGGTTCACTTAAAAATTTGACAATCTAAAAATACTTTGAACAGCAGTGGGAATATCATGTAGTCAATGTAAGATTCAATTCAAGTAACTTTCATTAGAAGACATTTTTAATTATTTTATTTTCAAATCACGATTTCGCGTTCATTTGCAATGATTAACACAAAAGTTCTGATTGTATTTTACGGATTAGTTTTCCTGATTGCTTCCTGTGGAAAGCAATCAGAAATTCAGACTAACAAAACGGATTCGACAAGAAAGCCTTCGACTAACAGCCAGGGCACCTCGCCGCAATCCAACATACCTCCGCCGGTCGAGCAAAGCCGGGAAAATTCAATAGATCCTATAACTCTTAACGGAACCTGGGTCAATCCCAATGACAATACCGGACTGATTTTAAGCAAGGACGGAAAAGCTTCTTCGATTAATTTGAAAAGCGATTACAAGTCATGGAAACTTGAAGGTAAAAACCTCGTCATCAAAACCGGATCGGACGATAAAGAAGAAGTCTTTATCATCAAAACAATCACCCCATACAAGCTCGCCCTTTCTCCGAAAGACAATCCCAATACAATCATGTTATACGCGAGAAAATGATTGCAAAACTTTTTTAATATATTAAATACAGACATTTTGAAAATGAAATTACTAAAGGTATTAAGCGCGTTAGGATTCTTTGTCTTTTTGGTTGTTATTTATCAGAACATAATGGCATTCAGAGACGGTGTCGTCGGCTTCACCAGAAAAAACGGTAATGAAGTCGGATGCGTTTGCCACGAGTTTAAACCAAACGACTCGGTATCTGTTAGATTTGTCGGACCAACGCAGGTCCATCCGAATGATACTGCAATCTTCAAATTGCAGATTGCAAATGGTCCCGCAATTGCCGGAGGATGCGACATTGCTGCGAGTCGCGGAGACGTTATTCTCTCATCTCTCGACACAAGTCTTCGAAGAGCAGAGAGCTTCCCGGGATCCGGCTTTGAATTGACTCACAGATATCCGAAACTGTTCATTGGAGATACTCTGACCTTCACTTTCAAGTATGTAGCTCCTTCGACTCCTAACATAACCGACACTCTCTTTGCAAATGGAAATTCCGTAAACGATGATTCGACTTCAGAAAACGATAAGTGGGATTACGCTCCAAATTTTGTTATCAGTGTCACACCATCGGCGATTGCCAATAACAATTCGCTCGCCGGCTCATTTCAACTTTCTCAAAACTATCCAAATCCGTTCAATCCGGAGACAAAGATTAGTTTTGTCATAAACAAGTCATCAAACATTTCACTGGAAATTTTTGATTCACGAGGAAGCGTAGTTGCTCATCTGATTGACAATAAGTTCTATACACCGGGAAATTATTCGGTTGCGTTCAATGCAGGACAATATAATCTTTCAAGCGGAGTTTATTTCTATAGACTTTCGGCAGGCAATTTTTCTGAAGTAAAGAGAATGATGCTGGTCAAGTAAATGAGATTGTTATGTGTTGAGAATGTCTCACTTTGATTGTTTCACAATTTTTAAGCGCCATGGGATCACATGGCGCTTTTTTTATACTATCTTTAATCTCTGATTATAATTGAGTAATTTTGCACTCAAACTTATTTGCAATTGCGACAGATCATCTTCGGAATAATTTTTTGCGGCGCTGTTGGCTTTTTCATATACTCCGTTAAGCGCTTCCTGTCATTTCTCAAACTTGCTAAACCCGAGAATCGCACTTTTGATATCCCTTCGAGAATAAAAAATACAATTGAGATTGCATTTCTTCAAACTAAGCTTTTCAGGAGCAGGTTTGCGGGATTTCTACACTTCTGTATTTACTGGGGTTTCGTTGTACTCTTATTCGTGGTACTGGAATCAATCATCGAAGGATTCTTCCCGGATTTTACATTTGCATTCCTCGGACCGGTTTACAATGTTTTGACATTTCTTCAGGATTTCTTCGGAGCACTTGTGTTTGTAGTCGTAATATTTTCTGTATTCAGAAGATACATCGGAACGCCGAAGCGTCTGCAGGTTGACAAGTCTTCAAGACTCGACGCTACATTCATACTGCTGATGATTGCTGTTGTGATGGTTACAATGTTCGGTATGAGCGTTGAGAAAATTTTAATTGGTAATTCGGAAGGTTACAGACCTGTTTCAAATTTTATTGCAGGATTTTTCTCGACAGGTTCGCAAAATGTTTATGAATTTTTCTGGTGGGCTCACATCATTGCCGTTCTTATATTCCTTAACTATCTCCCCTACTCAAAACACTTTCACGTACTTTCGTCCGTACCAAATACATTTTTTTCAAATTACGAAATTCCTTATCCGGGTGTAGTATTACAACCGATTAATTTCGAAGATGAATCTGTAACTCAATACGGAGCAAAAGATTTCACCGATCTTACATGGAAAAATGTTTTAGATGGATATACATGCACCGAATGCGGGAGATGTACTTCAGTATGTCCGGCTAACTACACAGGCAAGCTGCTTAATCCGAAGCTGATAATTACACAAATCCGCAAACGCACGGAAAATGCAGGTCCGCTGCTCGTAGATCATGCAGAGAATGATCCGGAATTAAATAAGAATCTCGTTCATGATTATATTACTCCGCAGGAACTCTGGGCATGCACCACCTGCATGGCTTGCGTTCAGGAATGTCCCGTAATGATCGAACACGTAACACCGATAGTTGATATGAGAAGAGACCTGGTAATGATGGAATCAGAATTCCCGAACGAGCTTAATACAGTTTTCAGAAATCTCGAGAATAACGAATCTCCATGGGCATTTAGTGCGGAGCAGAGAAATGATTGGATTGATGAACTTAACGATGAACTGTCAAAAGAAGGAAAGCCAAACAGCCTCAAAAAATTATCAAACATAGGCACCGCAGATGAACTCGATGTTGTTTTCTGGTCAGGTTGTGCGGGAGCATTTGACAAACGCTACAGAAATGTTACCAAGTCGTTTGCCCAATTGCTGAATGAAGCCGGAGTTAAATTCGGGGTGTTGGGAAGTGAAGAAAAATGCACCGGAGATCCGGCAAGAAGACT
>JBDHXH010000076.1:0-12053 GCA_039810605.1 Ignavibacteria bacterium
AATCCACGGGTAATAAAATCCGTCCCAGCCGACAACATCAAACGGATGAAAATCATAATGTATGGAAACTATCTGATCGCCTTTTTTTACTTTGACGACGAAGTCTCCTTTCTCGTCAAATGTTACGAGTTCTTCGGGAGCCTTTATATCACGTTCACAGTATGGTGAATGCTCCATAAGCTGTCCGTGTTCGTTACGGTATCTTGAAGGAGTTGTAATCGGACCTGCGGATTCGAAAATCAGAAAGCGGGCTTCATCTGTTTCGTGTACAAGTTTGTAGATTATTCCTCTCGGAATTACAATGTAATCACCTTCCTTGAATTTCAGATAGCCGAGATTCGATTGGAGTTCTCCATTGCCTTCATGAACAAATACAACTTCATCGCATAGAGTATTCCTGAAAAAATAATCCATCTGTTTTTCCGGTCTGCAGATACTCATCACCACATCGTTGTTGAACATGATTGGTTTTCTTCCCGAGACTGCGTCGCCATCTTTTTTTGCAGGCTTTGTTCTAAAATGATACGGACGCAGTGAGGCATCCTTCCATTCACGAATTTCAACTTTCTCAACGTTCGGAGAAATGTCTTTGATCTTCGCCGGAGAGTTTATGTGATATGCATTTGTATAAATGCTGTCAAACCCGATTGTCGAAAACAATTCTTCCTTATAAAGCGACCCGTCGGGCTGTCTGAATTGCGTATGCCTCTTCTGGGGCATCTTTCCTAGTTTATAATAGTACGGCATATTATTTTCAATTTTAAAATTTAGAATTGAGAATTAAAATCACTTGCAAATTTCAAACTCTTGTCCGACACGATCGCAAATTCATCTCTAATGTTTTGTCCCGTGCATAGCTACGCTTGCTTCATACTCTTTCAATTCAAGAAACCGTTCCGCATCAATTGCAGCCATGCAGCCCGTTCCCGCCGCGGTAACAGCTTGTCTGTAATAATGATCCTGAACATCTCCACATGCAAAAACACCTTCCACGTTCGTTGCGGATGTTGACTTCTTTGTAATCAGGTAACCGTTCTCATCCATTTCAAGAATTCCCTTAAAGATTTTCGAATTCGGTTCATGTCCGATTGCCGTGAAGAATCCGGAGCATTCAATTTCATAGACTTCATCAGTCTTAAGATCTCTCACTCTGACACCTGTAACAGTTTTCTTATCGCCTTCGATACTGCCGAGTATTTCTTCAACGACTGTATTGAGCACAAATCTGATCTTAGGATTTTCTTTCGCTCGATCCTGCATTATCTTCGATGCGCGGAGTTCATCTCTTCTGTGAATCAATATCACCTCGCTCGCATGACGCGTAAGGTAGTTTGCTTCTTCCATTGCTGTATCACCTCCTCCGACAACAACAACTTTCATTCCTCTGAAGAAAAATCCATCGCATGTTGCACATGATGATACTCCGTATCCCATGAATATTTTTTCCGATTCCAGCCCAAGCCACTTCGCAGATGCGCCGGTTGCAACAATGACAGTATCTGCTGTATATTCTTTATCTTCTTCATCACAAATCATGAAAGGTCTTTTGGAGAAATCAACTTTGATGACATTTCTGAAAACAGATTTTGCGCCGAATCTGTAAGCCTGCTTGCGCATGATGTCCATTAATTCCGGTCCCTGTATTCCGTGTTCGAAGCCCGGATAGTTTTCAACTTCAGTCGTAATCGTAAGCTGTCCGCCCGGTTGATGACCTTCAATAACAAGCGGATTCAGATTGGCACGTGCGGTGTACAATGCCGCAGTCAGTCCTGCCGGACCTGAACCTATTATTACAACCCTGTAATGATTAGAGTGAATTCCGTCTGTTCGCAATTCCATTTGGAGAAAATTAATTGTTTATAAAAAATCTATCTTATCTTTAAGACTCTTGTTATTCGGATTCTTCTCAAGTGAGAGCTTCCAGAACTTCAATGCATTGCGATTATCTTTCATTGCATTGTAAACATCGCCAAGGTGTTCGAGCACAACTGCGCTGTTGGGATTGAATGCAAGCGAACTTTCAATATACCTCTTTGCCTGCTTGTAATTTTTCATCTTGTAATAGATCCATCCCATTGTATCTAGGTATGAAGCATTTTGAGGATCTTTATCAACTGCAACTTTGGACATTGACAGCGCCTTGTCAAGATCAATTCCTCTTTCCGATAAATTGTAGGCATAGTTGTTCAGCACGAGCGCATTCTGCGGATCAATCTTCAAAGCCTTCTCATAAGTGGCGGAAGATTTCTCGTAGTAGCCCTGATTGTCATAAGCAAGCGCAAGAGTTGAGAGCATTCCAATATCTGCAGAGTTAACATCAACAGCCTTCTCAAAATAAACTATTGCATCCTTTTCATTACCCGACTGCTGAAGAGAAAGACCCTTGATGTAATTCAGCCTAAACTCATCCGGAAATTTTGCAAGACCTGCGTCTGCAACTTTAATTGCATCATCTGTTTCGCGCTGCTGAAAGAATGTAAAGCTTATGTTGACATAGACCTCGCGGGACGTATCGGCAAATTCAATTGCACGGAAAAAATTATCCTTTGCATCGGAATTCTTTTTATTAAGCAAATCTATCGCGCCGAGATAATAATAAGGAATCCACCTGTCGGGATATTCGTTGCTTAGATTAGTGAAAATGTTTTCAGCAACTTCTTTCGAAGATTCATCCTGTGAAATGAGATTATAGTATAGTTCACCAACCTGTACTTTTTCGAGGTAGCTCAATGAATCCTTGCCGAGCATCTTGCTGAAATTTTCAAATGCCTTACTGCTTTCATTATTCTTGAAATAAATTTTCACCAGTTCAGTCTGAACATCTTTGTCTTCAGGATTAATTGTAAAAATTTCTTCATAGAGTTTCCTTGCATCACTTGTCTTGCCGTTTCTCATATAAAGTGATGCCAGCAACTTTTTTACGTTTATATTAAAAGGATCGAGAGTCAGAATTGCTTCAAGCACACCTTCTGCTTTTTCATAATCTTTGTAATTGATATAAATCTCGTACATCTTGTTAAGCACGTCAAAGTCATAACCAATTTTATCAGTTATCTTTTCGTAAATCACAATCGCTTTTGCAGGCATCTTTAATTCCTGATAAATGCGAGCCAGAGAATACAATCCGTAAGTGTAATTTGAATCAATCCGGATTATGTGTTCATAAGTATCGGCAGCCATCTTGAAATCTTTCTCCGCAATGTAAACACCTGCAAGCGTTTCCAGACATCCTTCATTATCCGGATCAATGCGAAGCGCATTGTTAACCTCAATTTTTGCTTCATCAAATTTCGAAAGTTTGAAGTACACCTGGGCAAGGGCATGATAAATTCCGACAGCCTTATCATGCTTCAGAGCCATTCTGTAATTTTCAATTGCACCAATGAAATCGTTTTGTAATTCAAGCGTTTTCCCTTCTATGAAAAAAGCAAGTGCTTTATCATTTGAAGATACTTTCGGATTATCGGCCTGGGAAAAAGAAACCTTGGAGATTATGAGGGTGAGAATTACTCCGGCATATATGTATTTATGGCATCTTAGCATTGTCAGTACACAAAAATAACCTTAGGGAAATGAACAAACAATTCAAAGTTGAGTGTATTGACAATGTTTGATAGTATTAAGTGGGACAGAGCGGGGTTTGACGTTCTCTTGTTAACGCAAAAATTCACAAAGTAGTCTATGGAAATGATGTGTGCCAGTTTCCCTTTTTACAGAGTATCTTCCCGAAGAATACTTTCGCGATCGGATGCCGCGCTGAACATTCTCGACTATTGATTCATCTTCCCTCTCAACTTTATCCAGCCCCGCTCCTGCCCCTTTGTCAATCAGCGATTCCTTCCAAACATAGGTAATGAAAGAAACTTTGGTGAGATTGGGCTTGAGCGGCCTGACAACATTGATTGAAAGTCCCCACGGATAAAAATTGAACATAAGATTTGGAAATATCCAGAAGTAATATGCTGAAATGTTTTGTCCGTAATCGGGAGAATCTTTCGGAAGATCAAAACAATCTTCTCCGCTCCTGCCTATTCCTGTTTGAAGGCTGGAATAACGGAAGAGTTCTGTTTTGTAATTTGAATAATCGAGCTCTGCGTTAAGCGAGTTGTGAACGTAAGGTATGTGAAAACCTTCCAGATAATTTTCGCAATACAAAGCCCAGTGCGCTTTCACAAGGTAGTCGCGCGATCGTGATGAATCAAACACGAACTCTTCAAGTGGCAGCCATGACATCTTGGAACACATGTCTCCAATGAAAGCCTGAACCGGTGATACAGGATTGAGCGAAGCAAAAAGAAACTTTTCCCAACTACTGAAGGGAATCTCCGTAAGGTTATCTTTCTTCGAAGGAAAATTTTTCACTTCATTGAATTCGGGCATTGACAAAAATTTACCGTCAATGTCAAACCTTCTGCCATGATAGCGACAGACAATATTCTTTTCAATGCAGCCTCCATCAATCAAAATATTTCCCCGGTGTGTGCATACATTTGAAAGACAGTGAAGTTTGTCTGTCCTGTCTCTTGTAAACATCAATGGCTCATCAAGGAAATTCTCAAGCAGAAAAAAAGGGTGTATCTGTCCCGGAACGCGGACAACGTCTTTATCGCATACATATTGCCATGTCTTTGAAAATATCTTCTCCTTGGACTCTTCAAAATATTTTTCATCTGTATAAAAACATGATGGAAGCGTTTCTGCAATTGATATGTCCTCGTCAACATGGAATATTTTATTGTCTTCCTTCATTCTGAACTTATATCAGGTAAATGTTTTTCCTTCCGCTTTCAGAATCCATGAAAGTTGTCCGATATGCATCGGCTCATGTCTTATCGCGTGCAGGATAACGGCTCTCTTTGATTTCTTCCCGCCGAAGTTTGCTCCGATGAAGTTATCTTCGTCGAGTTGTTCGTCGGACAAATTCTTGATTATATCGGATGCTTTATCATGGATTTCATCGTTGAGCTTAACCAGTTCTTCGTAAGACAGTTTGGTTTTTGCTTCATCCGGATTTGAGCCATACGAATATTCATCCAACCATTTTATTCCCATATCTTCACCGCCTACGCCTTTGATCAAAAGAAAATGTTCGGTCCAGATCAAATGCGATAGTATCCATCGCGCGCTGTTGAAAGTGTGATTACCTGACTTTATTTTCTTGTCAATGTCAATATCCTTTGCGCCGCCGATATAAAGTTTTGAAAGCGAGCGAACTCTTTCAAGCACTTCGTTTAAAATTTCTGATTCCTTTCTGCTCATTTTATTTTTTTAATAATTTATTGATAATTTATTTTGATTGAAATACACTATCGGGAATCGTGAATCGGTAGTCGTGAATCGGGAATCGACAAACGTGAATCGTGAATCGGTAGTCGTGAATCGTGAATCGGCAAACGTGAATCGTGAATTACTCTTGGATTGACTTCATTTCATTTAAGACTTTATATGATTATTTTATTAAAAAATTTTTTCAATCTTTGAATACAAATAGTAACAGCCACTTTGCTGAAGACATAGGTGCGGATGTTTTGATAATCGGAGGAGCGGAAGACAAGTTAAATGAAAGACACATTCTAAGAAAGTTTGTTGAATTATCCGGAGGCGCGGCGGCGCATATTCTGATAGTTCCTGTTCCTTCAGACTTCCCGCTTGTAACAGCAACTCTTTATAAAAGTATATTTGAAAATCTCGGGATCAAACAAGTTTCAGTGCTTGAGGCATTCTCAAGGCAGGAAATTCTAAAAGTGAATGCGGACGATGTTTTAAATGGAGTTACCGGAGTATTTCTAACAGGAGGCGATCAGATGAGGCTTAGTTCTTTGCTTGGCGGCACGGATTTTCTCAAAGAGCTTAAGCTTGCAGTTAAGAATGGCATTACAATCGGCGGATCGAGCGCGGGAGCTTCCAGTTTGAGTTCGACAATGATTGTCCGCGGGGAACCCGGAGTTCAACCGCTGAAGGATTCTATCAGGCTCTGTCCCGGTCTCGGGATTCTGAAGAACATAATCATTGATCAGCATTTTACAGAAAGAAACAGAATTGCACGGCTCATTACTGCTGTTGCATATAATCCGAATAATCTCGGAATTGGAATTGATGAGAACACGGCAATTCACATTAAGAACACCGGAATTCTTGAAGTGCTTGGAACTGGAACCGTTACCATAATAGATGGGTCAAACATTTCATACAACACAATTTCCGATGTCCATGAAGCTGAACCATTTTCTGTCATGGATTTGAAAATCAATATATTAAGCAGCTCGGTCAGGTATGATGTTTATAACAGAAAACCTGCTGCTGTCGTCGGAGACTACCTGCAGATTTAATTTCAATTTGCAATCGTTGGTATTTACCGGTTCTATAATTATCTCTCCGGAATTTTAATTTTGTCTGACAATCCCCTTGTTAAATTTTAGCAACTTGTAATTCGTAAATTAAAAAATTTCATTGCAATGAGAATTCTTGAAATACGTGCAACCCGCGGAGCAAATTACTGGAGCAATCATTGGAAGAGACTCATAATAATGAAACTCGATCTCGAAGACTACGAACAAAAGCCTTCCAATGTCATTGATAAATTTTATGAAAGACTGAATGAACTTCTTCCATCTCTTTACACACACACTTGCAGCTACGGAACTGAAGGCGGTTTCTTGAGGAGAGTAAAGGAAGGAACATGGGCAGGCCACATCATCGAACATGTTGCTCTTGAAATTCAGACCATTGCGGGAATGGATACAGGCTTCGGCAGAACAAGAGAGACAGGCACTCCGGGAGTTTACAATGTAATATTCAGTTACGTCGAGGAAGAAGCGGGGAAGTTCGCAGCAAGATCATCCGTAGAACTTTTTCTTGACATCGCAGAGGGTAAGCCAATTGCGGATATCAGAAAAAAATTAGACGACATCATTCAGCGCTTAAGAGAGATAAGAGAAGATGTCAGATTCGGACCAAGTACAGCATCAATAATTGATGAAGCAGAACAGCGCGGTATTCCTCATATCAGACTTAATGAAGATTCACTCGTTCAACTTGGTTACGGAATTTTTCAGAAGACGATTCAGGCTACAGTTACATGCAAGACAAATTTCATTTCGACCGACATTGCAAGCGACAAGTTTCTTTCAAAAAATCTTCTTCAGAGCATGGGAGTTCCTGTTCCGAAGGGATACAAAATTTCTAGCGAGAGTGAAATTGAAGAAGTGATTGATTCAATAGGTTTCCCCGTTGCAGTAAAGCCGCTCGATTCAAATCATGGTAAAGGAATTACGGTTAATCTCAATTCAATTGAAGCAGTCAGGAATGCTTTTGAATCTGCAAAAAAATATTCATACAAAGTCATCATTGAAAAGTCTCTGACAGGAAATGATTTCCGTGCACTTGTAATCAATAACAGACTGATTGCGGTAGCAGAGAGAATCCCTGCGTTTGTTCAGGGCGATGGCAAATCAACAATTTCACAACTGATTGAGATCATCAATTCGGATCCAAGGCGAGGTTATGGACATGAGAAAATCCTGACTCAAATCACTGCTGACGCAATGACAATGGGCATCCTTGAATTGAAGGGATACGATTTAGATACTGTTCTTAAGAAGGATGAAATTTGTTATCTGAAATCAACAGCAAACATTTCAACGGGAGGAACGGCAATTGACAGGACTGACGAAGTTCATCCCGACAACATTTTCATCTTCGAGCGGATTGCGCGCATCATAGGACTTGATGTAGCAGGCATTGACATTATCGCGCCGGATGTTACAACACCTCTTACTCAAAACGGCGGTGCAATAGTGGAAGTCAATGCTGCGCCTGGATTCAGAATGCATCTGGCACCATCGGAAGGCATCCCGCGCAACGTTGCAGAGCCTGTCGTGAATATGCTTTTTCCTCCCGGAGAGAAATTCAGAATTCCGATTATTGCCATCACGGGAACAAACGGAAAGACAACGACAACCCGTCTCATTGCTTACATAATGAAAAACATCGGCAAGAATGTCGGCTATACTACAACCGAAGGAGTTTATGTCGGCAACAGGTTGATTCAAGCGGGAGACAATACCGGACCTGTTTCGGCGCAACTTGTGCTTCGCGATCCTACTGTTGAAATTGCAGTACTTGAAACGGCGCGCGGCGGGCTGCTTCGCGCGGGACTCGGGTTTGACTGCTGCGACATCGGTATTGTGATGAATGTAACTGCCGATCATCTTGGTATTAAAGAAATTAATACGCTTGAAGATATGGCAAGAGTAAAATCCATTGTTGTAGAAAACGTTTTCAAAGACGGGTATGCAGTGCTCAATGCAGATGATAAGCTTGTATTGAAAATGAGAGAACGCATTAAGTCTCACATAGCTCTCTTCAGCATGGATGAAAATAATCCTGCAATTAAAGAGCATACATCAACCGGCGGCATTGCCTGTGTTTATGAAAATAATTACATAACACTTCTGAAAGGACAATGGAAACTGCGCGTTGAAAAAGTCATCAACATTCCTCTCACATATTCCGGGAAGGCAGCGTTTATGATTCAGAACGTACTCGCGGCAACTCTTGCTTCATACATTCTTCACGGAGTAAGAATCGAAGACATAAGATTTGGTTTGAATTCATTTGTTCCGTCAATTGCGCAAACACCCGGCAGACTTAATCTTATTGAAGTCGGAAATTTTTCAGTACTCATTGATTATGCTCATAATCCCGCCGGAATGGAAGCACTCTCAAAATTCGTCGAGAAGCTTCCAAATAAAGTCAAGACAGGAGTCATCGCGGGAACAGGCGACAGAAGAGATGACGACATTCGAAACATGGGAAGAACTGCGGCGAAAATGCTGACCAATATTATTATCCGTGAGGATGAAAGTCTGCGGGGAAGAGATGAAGGAGAAATACCTGCGCTCGTGATTGAAGGTATCAAGAGCGAGAATGAAAACATTCCGGTAAAAATAATTGAAGACGAAGTCGAAGCAATAAATTATGCATTAAAGAATGCGAAGAAGAATGAATTGCTTGTGTTGCTTCCGGATAATGTTCACAGGGCAATTGAAATAGTAAATAAATTCAGGGATAAACTTAACTCGGTTATTATTGAGCAGAGCGATATTCCGAATCGGGAAGCGTGAATCGGGAAGCGGGAAGCGTGAATCGGGAAGCGGCAATCGGGAATCGTGAGTCGTGAATCGGGAAGCGGCAATCGTGAATCGTGAGTCGTGAATCGTGAGTCGTGAATCGGGAAATTCCTAGTTACCAATTCCCAATCCTGAATTTTTTCTGATGGCACCGATTACCTTGTCCGTTCTCATTTCTCTACCCTCTGCTGTAAGATGATAAACAGTATCGAAGAAGAGGCTGTCGGGAAAGACTGTGTCTTCGGGTTTCATAATGATTGGAATTTTCAAACCATCCTTGAGCTGCTGTTCAAAATTTTTTATGGGCTTTAAATTCTTTTCATATTCTGTCTGCGGGTAGCTTGGAAAGGTGAAAAAAACTTTGCCACCGTGTTGCAGCACATAATCATAAAAGTCATTGAGGTCATCAATGCATTTCCCGTAATCTTCCTCTTTAAGATGAATGCGTCCGTGAATATCTTTGACACGTGCTTTGTCGAGATGACTCACCACGTCGCCATAAGAATTAAAAGCATGTCTTGAGTAAATCAAAGTGTCGTAGGAATTCAGTGCGGTTGTCGTGAAAACTTTTGCCTCCTTTAGCTTAAGGACCTTTCCGAAAACATAATTGAAAAATTCCTTGCGCAGATGCTGCGAGAGATCAACATAGTAGCCCGCCATCTGTTCATAGTAGTCGAAATTATGATTCACGAATTTTTCCCCTTCCGGATAAAGATGCATGGCATAAGAAAGAGTCTTGTAGTCAATCTTATCCAGATAGTATTCAATAGCAAGAACGACAATGTCGCCTTGCTTGAGATTGTACTTTACGTCATTCAGAATGAAATCAAGCCCAAAGTCGCCGTGAAGCCCCATGTTTACGACGTTAATGCCGAGTTCATCATGAATTTTTTTTGAATCAAGACCGAATGCAAGATTGGAAGCTCCGACAAAAATAATTCTCGGAGAAGGAGTTGACTCGAGAAGCTTGTTCTTGTCAATTAACGCACCGTAAAAATTATTTTCATCATAAACAGTTTTTTCACGCGTAACTATCAAAGCTATAGTTCCGGCGACAAGTATTATAATCAAAAATATTTTTGTGAAAAACTTCATTGTTCAGAATTGAAAATAGATAAACTGTGAAGAAAGTTCAAATTGTCCGAAGAGAATTATTACTATTATGATAAAATAATAAACTGCCCATCTTACAATTGCGTTTCTTCTGTTCAATATGTCAATCACTCTTTCCTTCCTTTCTATCAATTCAACCAGTTGCAGGAATACGATCAGCAAAATTGCCGTTGCGAAATCAAATAGGTTCTTATCCAGATACAAAACATGAAATCTTTCGGGTGTGAGTAACAGGCTGATATTGCTGATGCCGAAAAAAATATTCTTAACGATATACAGTGCAGTATCCAATCCGTCAGCTCTGAAAAAAATCCATGAGAAACCGACAAGTGTAAACGTAATTACTATCTGAATTATCTTGTGCAGGAAACGTAGCCTGAATAATCCGGAGAGTTTGACAAACTTTTCCCTGAAGTCTTTTGTAACGATGCCCGTAATCAGATAGATTCCGTGAAGAGCGCCCCAGATTACAAATGTCCAGTTGGCGCCATGCCACAAACCGCTCACGAGAAAAGTGATGAAAAGATTGAAATACCATCTCGGAATTTTGACACGGTTTCCGCCCAGAGGAATGTAAAGATAATCTCTGAACCAGGTTGATAGCGAGATATGCCACCTTTTCCAGAATTCGCTTATTGATTTAGCAAAGTAAGGTCTGTTGAAATTCTGCATCAGGCGGAATCCCATTACGTTTGCTGCGCCGATTGCAATATCTGAATATCCCGAGAAGTCGCAATAAATCTGAAATGCAAAAAAGACAGTTGCAATCACAAGACTGATGCCTTCATAATTATGAGGATTATCATAGACCTGATTAACAAACACTGCGAGTCTGTCTGCAATGACTACCTTCTTGAACATTCCCCATGCCATCAGTTTCAGACCGTCAGTTACTCTTTTGTAATCAAAGCTATGTCTTTCATAGAACTGGTGAAGAAGATTCTGCGGTCTTTCAATTGGACCGGCAACAAGTTGCGGATAGAACATTACATATAAGGAGTAGATGCCAAAATTTCTTTCAGCCTTTTGCCTTCCGCGATAAACTTCGATTACATAACTTAAACTCTGAAATGTGTGAAAGGAAAGACCTATGGGAAGTATAAGACCAATGTCTTCAATGGGATAATTGATATATAATTCTTTTGATAATGCTGCAAATGTGTGGTTGAAAAAATTGAAGTACTTAAAAACAAAAAGAACCATGCACAAAGAAATTATGCTCATTATCAGGAACTTCCGTTTTTTTGCTCCTTCGGATTTTTCGATATAAATACCTGCGATGTAATCTATAACAATTGTAACGACAAGGATCAGTATATACTCCGGAATAAATGCCATGTAGAAATAACAGCTTGCAGACAACAGTATTATCCACCGGAATTTTTGCGGAGAGACAAAATACAAAAGAGTTACAACAGGAAAGAAGATTAGGAACTGAACCGAATTAAACAGCATCGCCTGCTATCCTGCTTTTATTTTTCACTTTCAAAATTTTTCGATTCATCATTTTGACGCTAAACTTTCTGATGTGATTGTTTATTGCTATGATTAAATTGATTTCCCTGACTTTAAGTTTTTCTCATACATTTCCTTAAGATAGTCATCGGGTGTCAGGTAAAATAATGAACTAAGCAGTATTTTTGTATATAAAATTAAATATAGTCCGTGATTAGTTTCTTGTCCGTATTTCCGTCAGGGCAAAAGTCCTGACACCACAAAGAAAAGTTTTTCTCGGGGCTGTCCAAAAAGTATTTTCATTTTTAGGCTGTAAAATGAAAATTTGAAAAAATAATTTTCTTATATTTGCAG
>JBDHXH010000077.1:0-11907 GCA_039810605.1 Ignavibacteria bacterium
ACTTGTTTTAAATCGTTCCCAATCTCCTGATTGTGAACGAGGTAAACTTGATTATACGCAAAGTAAAAGCGCTTGCGGGGATTTGTTTTTGAGAAATGATTTGCGTCAGGGCGGAAGTCCGGACTCCACGATTAAAAACTATCGCTCTGCAATACATGTAGATGACCATACTCAAACAAACTTAACAAAGAGAATTATTATCTATTGAAAGATTTGGGAATTAATTAATCCTCAATAATATTTTAACCTTTAACTTTTACAGTTCATAATTTAATTTGAATTTATTATTGTATAACGCTATTTGAGAAAACAAAACAACGCTATTTGAGAATATGCTGAGTGCTAAAATAGCGAATTTTTAAACATTCCTGAATGTCAAAGTTTCAGGTAAAGGTCGAGTAGGTCGAGTTAAGATAGCGCACTTTTTGCTCTGACAAGATAAGTTTTCCTGTCTTCAAGCCCATTATATCCTCCATTGATTCTTTTAGTAATTTTCATAATATCATCCTGATCGGCAAACGTGTTGAGCTTCCTTGTCATCCAGAACCATCCGGCTGCTCCTGCACTATGTTCGGGTTCAAGCGCTATTCTCCACGGATTTTCTACAAGATCCATGTCCCCTACATATTTTGCATAGTCTGTATGATTTGTCCTTCCCGTCAACTGTATCAATCCATGACCTTTAAACTTCCTTCCATCACCGGGATGTGTATTACCAAGGTCGGCTCTTCCCTCATACGCAGCACCGCTTGCAATCTCTTCTTTGTATCGCAAGCTTCCGCTCTCATGTCCAAGTTGCGCAAGGAAATGAGCAATCCTCAATGGAGTATTTATTTCATATTGCTCCATCGCGTTGTTTATCGGTTCAATAAAATTATCTATATCGGATAATTTGCTTCCCTTCATTATATACATAAGCTGATCGTGAGTAATTCCTTTAGCTTTATCCATTTTCAGTGAATGCGAATCCTTGAAAATTTAGGATATGATACAACTTTCTTTTCGGACTCAAGTGTTTGGACAGTATCCATATAGGCTCGATACCAAAATTGGTGTGGTATGCTTCTGATTGTTCTGCTTACATTATATGTGTAAGCGTTTTGCATCCACACAGTCCCTAATACCCGAAAATGAAAATCGTAATCCGTTAACAATGTTGTGTTGTCGAAAATTTGATACCTGGTTGCATTTGCGACCGAATCTATTGTCACATAAACCACATTGCCATTCCTTAGAGCTGAAATCTTCCCGATCGCACCCAAAGTAGTAAACGGATCATCCGGAATTGATCCTGACCACGCAAGAGCATCGGACAAACTCGGTTTTCCAAAACCATCATAAACTGTTGCGCTACCTGAATTGCTTGCTGTCATTCGCATTCTATATCTGGCTTCCCAATTCGAGCATTTGAGTGAATCGCGTATTGCAGCAAATATTCCTGCGATGTATGCGTGCGAATAGGACTCGAAATATAACTTCGCTGTCCCCGAGCTAAACGAACCTGTCCCAACATTGTAGATTATCTTGAATCTGTCATAGCCTGCCGGTATTGCTCGTATTAGTCCAATAGGATTATTTTGCCAGCCGGTAACACTGGAGAACTTAGCATAATATCCCTGCGGGATTGCGAACGCACCATTTGTTGCAATGTCCACCACCACGGTGATAGTATCACCCCCATTCTTCGCCATTGATAAAATTGGATAATTCGAGAATGGGTGACCGGAAAAGAATTCAACCCGATAAGATGTTTGGTTGCTGGTGTCACCAGCTGCGCAATAAATCATTCGCGGCAATGAGTCCGTCCTATGATCATGAAATACATTACTGCCACCGGGACAAATTATTTGAATCCCACGGACATGATAGTAAGAAGCGCTCAATGAGGAGTAATCCTCTTGAGGTCCCCAATTATGAAGGACAATATCATATCCATTGGCGAGAGAATAGTCGAGTTGAGTTTTTAGTTTTTCCGCATTATTGATGCCGTTGACAATAGTCACATTGTTGGTATCAAAATGTCTACCTGCGGATTCGTACCCTGCAATAAATGATTCTTTTAGGTGCGGCTCATCGACCTCTGTGGACGATAGGCAGATTAAAACCTTGATAAGAGCGAATAACAACATCAGTCATAAATTTGTATTTCTAAAAATACTCCACGCCCCAAGCCATGATCGAGAAGTGTTGAACCATCTGTATCGACAGCATACATTGTGAAGGGATTTCCAATTGAATATTGATTTGCGATGCCTTGTCCAGGCCAAAAATATCCAATCAAATAGGTTTGTTCCGTGAATTCATCCTTTCCCAAAATCAATTGGTCGCGAATATATATAATTTTACCTGCGATCACATTAGGGCTCAATGTAAAGGAATACATGCCGGCAACGCTCGTATCAATATTAGTGATTGTTGCACCTGTATTATTATATATTGTTAGCACAAGCATTGGAAGACCGGCAGAATGTGTAATATGAATGAGCATATACTTGTAAGGCAAACCAGTCAACGTTGATCCAACGAAATGGTTTCCTCCTGTGCTGTCAATGCTCAATACTTCGCCATGATTGAATTCCGATGCTTTCAGATAAGTAGTATCTGTATTTTTTGCACGTCCAAAAATGTCTTGTGCCATTACACCAGAATGACCATAATGACAATTTGAAATCATCACAAGAAATGAAAAGAAAAAAAATAGCTTCTTCATTTTAAGTTGTTTCCCCGCCTCCTTACCGGGATTGTTTTTGAAATAGATGAATTCTTATATTGTATCCATACCTTGTACAGGTTCGGATGTAATATTAAGAATTCATGTGCGCCGGAAACATTTGAAATCTTGTTATCCGTTAAATCTGTCCATGTATTCAGGTCACGGAGAGAGACAGCTGCAGTATCTCCGTTTTCAGTAATATGCCAGACCCTCAATGAGTCTGTTGAGGATAGATTCTTCAGGAAAATTGTGTTATAATTATGTCTCGAGTTGATAGTAAATACGTTAGAGGTTCGCCCTGATTTGATCGAATCGACTTGCGTTACTTTGTCAGCCTGACCTTCTGCAAACCCCGTTATAAAGAAGACAGCTAAGAGCAAAATTAAGTGTTTCATTTTTTATTGAATTAAATTAACAATGTAGTGTACTGCTTCGCGCACCGACGAAAGAGCTATTATGGATTCATACTGTTTTAAGACAATATTATCTATCACGGTTGACATGCCCGAAGCGTATGTATTTGTTTTAAAAATTGTGATTTCATCTTTTTCAAATCTGATTGCAACCATTAATTCAGCCGGTTCTGTGTCATTATTTGTAATACGCAAACTTACTTTAACATCTGCAATCAACTCATTAGTGAATAAAATCTGTTTATTGTAAGCCTGGATTTTCCCGTATGCCAAAGTCATGGTGATAATTTTTTATCAAGTTCAATCCAACAGTTATTGACATCGTCATACATCAGCTCTACATAATCTCCGGGTTGGAATGCCAAGTCTAAACCATCTTTGAAATTAATTCCGATGTTATCTCCCGAATTACTTTCGCCCCATGTTAGAGTTACATTTCCTGTAAAGTATAAGACTACTCTTGATCCTCCTGTCCAGTCTACTTTTGAAATTCTCCGGATGTTTGTTGAACCTGTCACTCAAAAAAAATTGCCGGCTCCTAAAGTAATATTTGTCGCAGACGCAACATCAGAACCTCTGCGTCCGAGAATTCTTCTGCCTATGACATCTCCGCTTGGATTTATAACGCCATACTCTATGAGATTGTTGACTACCACAATGTCGCCGAATAAATATCTACGATTATTACCCACATGCAGTATCTCATTCTTGCAGCCGGTGAAAGAAAAACCGGTATCTCCAGTGCATTGATAAAATGCACAGCTCGTAAATCTATGGAATGGTGATCCGCCAGTAAAGCTGTTCGTAAAATGCACATTGATAAAAATGATATTCTCCCAGTCAGTAATGGCGTCCTCGTTTACGTTGTCAAGAGTTTGGTTCGCAATGATTGTTTTACCGGCTGTTGCCAAATAAGTATCCTCCGCTACAACAGTAACAATGTTTCTGTGCTTACCAAAGAAATGTATGTAAGGATCGAAGGTGCCGGCAGGAAGTAAGTTATGATTAAGATCGAAGACCCCCCCCTCTCCATTGCCGGCAATTTCAATTAACATTTCACGATCTTCTGAAGCAAAGCCTTCTGCACCAGTCAGAGCTGCTGCAATAGTCTTGTATACTTTATTTACTTCTGCTGTACCGTTGTATATCACTCTCAAGATATTCCCGGACTGCTGATAAGCACTCGGATTTAGTCCCGAAATAATTGTTTGCACATAATCAACCATGTCCTGCTTGTTAATTAAGTGCTGCAGGTTTGTTGCAATTGTTGTTTTTCGTGGATAACCTCCGAAGATTATGGGCGAATTGACTTGTTGATTACCCGCGACCGCTTCCTTTCGAATGTATCTTGTGTCTCCATAGCCTCTTTTCACAGGTTCCCCGTCACTGGAAGCATCTGGAAGATTTGTGAGCTTAGTTCCGTTGCAATTGATGTCACCTGTCATCGTGCCGCCTGATAACTTTAAATATCTTCCGTCTCCATAGCCTCTTTTCACAGGTTCCCCGTCACTGGAAGCATCCGGAAGATTTGTGATCTTATGACCGTCCATATTGATGTCACCCGTCATTGTGCCACCCGATTTCAATATTACATCTTCGAGACGGATAATATCTATGCCGGAACCGCCTCCGAAGCTCGCGTCCTCTGAACCGTTTACCCACACCTTATAGGTATCGGTGACATGACCGCCGTCATACTTGTAAGAGCCGGGCTTACCGGCGACATCGCTCATTGAGTAAACGTCGGTGCCGAAATTGGATGCCCCGGCTCTGCGAAGTCTTACTGTTTGTCCGGATAACGGATTCCCATTTGAATCTTCTAAGTATATTGTGATTGAACTCATTACGCTGTTATTCTTTGAATACGACTTGATAAGATCCCCTGCTGATTTGAAGGATCATAAATTTCCCATGACTGACTTGGATTCTTAGTCTTGTAATTTAAAACGACACCTTTATTGCCCAGTGAGTTTCGGTGATTAATCGTTTGTGAAAATTCCATTCGTTCCGTCATGCCGGAGCTGTCTTTTACTCTTATCACTTCATATAGTACTGATGGAAGATCTGTATGAGGCATCAACTCAATTTTATGCCCGAGCCTTTCTGCATTAATCACCTGGACAAGCTTGTCTGCATCTTCGCCGGCGATTAGCTCACTCCAGCTGATTTCAAAATAGTGATGAGCATATAAAAACTTCTGCTTGTCAGCTCCTGAAATCGTCGTTGCATAAGCATATTTCTCATCGATGAAATATTTTAAGTGCTGATGTTTGAAGCTGAATGTTAAATTTGTTTCAACTCCCAAATCATCAGTTATGCAAATCTTGAAATCTTTGCTGATACCGTTGCGACTTTTCATACTTCAACTCCCACCAGCGAGGATTTGTCCTCAAGTAAATCTATCTCGATCTCCATCGGTCGGAATCGCAAAGTAGGATTACCGGGGTTTGTTATCTCGTAAAATTTATAGAGTACATAGTCAATTCCTGATGCTTCGCATTCAATCTTGTCTTTCGGCCTTATCCTTGTCAGATATGTCCACTTAGCAATGAGCAGTGCTATATGATCTGCCTGATTCAAAGCAGGGTCGCGGATGTCGGTAAATACAGGATAATTGGATTCTACATATATCGCGCTCCCGCCCCCGCTTAAGTCTGCGTAGCTGGCAATGTACGTATCAAAGTCTTTTACAATATTTTTATATTTCAAGTCACCACGACTGTTGACTGTCTCGACGCTTCCGTAACTGAATATCCTCGACTCATTTCCCCACGTGTTCTTTACTCTCACTCCAACAAGCGAGGGAAGATGAAGATATTTTTTATATGTGCCGATTAATTTTAAATCTAAATTTTCGAAATTATTATTGTTCAAAGCAAAACGCTTCGCCATGTAAATCTTATTGAGGTCGCTTGTGCCGATTACCATTCCAAACTGGAGTGCAAGCAGTTTAAGGAGATCTGCATAAGTATCGGCCGGCCTGTTTTCACTAAACAACCCCGCTGAATCAAAATCAAAATAAGTTCTGACAACGTCATTATGTACAGCCCAATCCCTTGTGATATAATCCGACAGCGTTCTGTATCCGGTAAATTGCCAGTCGTGTTTAAAATAAATTCCGTTTGGAAACGAAGAAGATGAATAAATATATGGTTCGAGTTCGGGAAACACTTTCAAATAAATCCGATATACGAGATATGGCAAATTACGTAAATTATTTCCGTCCAGGACATTCTCGACAGACATATCTCGCAATGCCTTTGAGATATCTATGCATTCAAACTCTACGGTCCTTGATTCATCATCATACGACAGTGTAAGAGGATCAATATATCCCTTAAATTTTGCAACGCTATTCAGCGTCAGAATTACTCCGCCATATTTAGAAAAATTGAGTGGGAAATTATTATCATATTCGCCGAGTGAAAGCTTGAGAACGTCGTAATATTTTTTTTCGAAATCATCAAACTTTAACGTCAGTGAATTCGGATAGAATGTAAGAGCGTCATCATCTTCATAACCATACTTTAATTTACTCAATTCAAGCACATCAAAGTCAAGAGGATATTCGGAGTATGTAAGATCGTAATCAATCCTAATCTTTAATTCGCCACATGCGATGCTGTATGATTTTTCCCAGAAGGTAAACATAATAATTATGATGAATATGATGTTAAGCATATCACTTCAGTCTTGCGTTATCAATTTTATCAACTTGCTGAATGACAGCCCTGAGCTTCCTGCCGTCAGCTTTCAGCGAAACGAAATACGGGACATGTGCAGTCTGAACACCGGAATTGCTTCTGATGTAATTTATCGCGTTTGAATACATCTCGGTAAGCCTGCCTAAATTACCTCCAGCACCCGAAGGCATTCCGCCCAGGGACATAGCGGCTGATGCTCCTCCGGTAACCGGAGCAAGCGCAAAACCGAATATCTTGCCAAGAAAACCAAATAATCCCTGTGCAAGTTGAAGAGACTGTAGCAACGCTACGATCTGTTGTGTGACCTGAAGTGCGGCAATAAACTTTCCAACAAGCGTATGACTTCCTGCCTGGAGAATTCCCTGTATCTGATAAGCGATATTAATTCCGTCATCAATTCCCTTCATCAGATTCTCAGCAAACGCTTCAGCAAGTGACTTCATTTTATGTTTTTGCTCTTCAAATGTTTTTATTTCAGGATTCTTATTTACCGTCGATGGCTCACTGTCGATTTTATATCTTTCAAGTTCTCTTTCCAGACGGTTTTTATTCTCAATCAACAACTGTATTTCATCCGGACGCAGGTTTGTATCTTTCAGAAGCGCGTTGATCTCTTCAATCTGTTTTTTTGTTTCCTCAAGCTTTTTGTTATACTCCTGAAGCACGTTTAAACTTTCTTTTTCCTTTTCTACTTTAGTGTCAAGACCTTTATTATCGGTTGTTGGAGGAGAATTGGTCGGAATTGACTGAAGTTGACTAAGCGCATTATTGATGGCATTAAGATATTCTTGCGCTCGATTGGCATAAGCTTGTCGAATCGCGTCAGGAAGCGAGGTGTCCAGGCTCATCTGAAGAAGATTTTGCGACAGTGCAACCAACGACAAAAGTTGGTTCATTTCTTTGCCCGCACGACCAACGCTTTTTAATCTTTCAATAATATTGTTTGCCATACTTGAAATAGCAGAACTCAATAAATCAGCGGCATCTTTACTGTCGTCAAGTTCATTTGAAAATTTGATTATTGCTTCGGTAAGTGAGTTATTTTTAAGTGACAACGAAAATATCTCAACGAGTTTTTGCTTGGTCTCTTCTGTTGCTTTTGTTGTGCTGATAAGCTCTTGAGACACTTCGCGGACCTCTGACTTAAGAATAGAAGGCAATTCGCCATATTGCTTGGTTAACTGATTCAAGTCTGAAAGTTTGTTGTTCAATTCCTCTATAGTATCTGTTTGCTCAACGTACAACTCGGCAAGGTCCTTAACTTCACCTGCCACAACTTCCATTTTTGCATCCAGGTATATCTTGCTTTTCTCCTGTTCTTGTTTAATCAAGTCTTCAAGTATCCCGGAGTTGACTTTCTCGCTCTTAGACTTTGCATCTATTCCGGTGATCACTTCCGGATATATTGACTTTACCTTATCGAGAGCAAGATTATATTGCTCTTGCTGTGATTGAGTCAGAACAAGCCCGTTTTTATGAGCTTCGCTAACGGTTGTCAGCGCGGCGATGTTATCGGCATACTCTTTGGATTGTTTAGAAGATTCTTCGAGAACAGAATTTACGTCAACAGCCGATGATTGAATGTCGCCGAACGCCGATCCGAAAGCAGTCGCAGCCGTAACCACAAGCCCGATGAGCATCGGTATGCCTGCAAGCTCGACATTCATGATCGTTAACTGAGTATTCACTGCGAGAATTCCGGCAGCGACAAGTGCAAGTCCGCCGATGAGAATTTTGACAGGCGTCGGCAGAGCGATAATCAGAGTGTTGATGAGCAGAAATCCTTTCGTAGTCAAGCTTAATTGACCGTTAAGAAGCGTGAAGACAACAACCAGTGAAGAGACAGCTAAAGCTGCGACCTTAACCCTTGGCGGAGCACTGATTAAAAATTCGTTGAATGGTTTTAAAATAGTTGTTGCAAATTGAGCGCCTATCGATATTATTCCTCCAAACGCAATCTTTAAATCGTTAATAGATTTTTCATAGCGGATTAACGCGCCCTGCGAACTGTTGATAAGCTTATCTGCGTTGCCAAGTTGTCCGGTTGTTTCGTTGAGTATGCCGTTAAAAATCGCCATTCGTATTCCGGCGTCCTGCCCTGCTTTACTTAAATCCTGTGCCTTGAAACCTGCCTCTTCGAGCATTATAGAAAGATTCTTTGTGACACCGGCATTGTCTACAAGGATAGAATTTCCGTTCTTTATACCTTCCGTTGCAGACCTTACAGCATCACCGAAGGAAAGAGATTCCTGCCTCCCGAACGCAGCGCTCTCACCGAGTCTTTTAATTATTTCCGTTGACTGCTCAAGCGTAAAGTTCGCTGATAATAAATTCTTGAATGATGTCGATGCATCAGCGACAGATAGTAATCCGTTCTTCACAAGTTCGAGATTCTGTACAGTCTCGGCAGTTTTGGATTTATCAATTCCCTTGAAGACAGATATTGATTCAAGCCCAAGCAGAGCGCTTTGAAATGAATTAAACTTATTCAGGTAATCACCGAGAGTACCGCTTAATATTTGTATAGTCGACTGTATTCCCTGAAATCGCAGAAATAAATTCTGCATAGTGTCATTGAGAGTAACAGATGTGGTAGAAGTTCTGCTTAAAGATTTGTTAAAAATATCTGCTGAGCGCGAAGCTTCGGAAGCTTCGTTTTGAAACTGGTCAAGCTTAGTATTGAGCTTGTTTATCTGTGCATCAAAGTCACCGGATTTGAATGTAGGTGGCTTGAGGCTAAGAATGTCCTTTGAACTCGTATTGAACATCTTAAGCAGGTTAAGTCCTGTCTTAATTGACTCCGAGAGCGGACGGACATCTAAGAAAAATGATAGTTTTAATTCACCAACATTCATTATTGAATTTGAAAGCTAATTATTTTATATTTGAACTATGGTACTTTTGAGTTTCATATTCTTGCTTGTCATCGTTGTCGTGCTTTATTGTGCGATCGAAATATTGTCCTTCGGCTGGGAGAAATTTAAGAGGGATTATTACATTTAGACATCCAAACGTGGAAAGCTTCTTTCTCCCGCATCACAATTAATATTTCCAGTTCAGAGACTTTCATCTTTCCAATTTCTTCGCTTGTATAATTTTCTCTCACGGAGTTAATCAGATCTTCATACGTGACTTGCGGCATCCCTAATTGTTCTCGCTTGGAATCTTCCCTGAACCGGACATAGACCGGATCATCTTTGCAAAAGTCGGATCGCCGCCTATAGTCTTCAACCAGTTCACCGCTGTAGGATTTAAAGAAAAAAAATCACTGAAGACAGAATGAAGTTCGGAATTTTTCAAAAGCTTATAATTAACATCCTTTGTCTTAAAGATTATGTTTAAGACTTTATTCAGCGAATCTTCCTTTAGAAGCAGATCAATTATATCTTTAATTACTGCACTGCCTTCGACGATATTTTTGAGATCAAAATTTGATATTGCTTGGATAAGCTCTTCGTCCTGGTAAACATCGAGCTCTTCCTGATGCGCTTCAAGTCCGCACTTAAATTTATAACTGATCCTTCCGTCCTTAACGGGAGACGAAGGTTTGCTCTTAAGATTTGCTAAGATATTTTTTAACATTTTATATTATAAAACCAGATTTCCTGACAAAACTGTGTCAGTCATAATTATTCTAAATTGGAATTAATCCGGTATCGCGACAAAGTAAGCAAAGAATTCATTTTTGCTTTCAACCGGTGTGCTGCCATGGTTTGTTGCTGTCGGCAGATCTAAATCCTGCACTTCGAATACATCTGACTGCGGATTAACTTTCAGGTTCAGTTGTATCTTGATGTTATCGCTGGCAGGAGTTTCAAGCTTTGTCGAACCAGTGACGATAAGCTCCGGTATATATATCTCGCAGAACGAAGTGCTGATCTTTCCTGCATCACCCCAGAACTCGATTCCTGTTTCAGAATTTCGTAAGTCGTCAATAAGTCCCATTTCATCCGGATGCGACTGTGCTATTTCAATTTCAAGCATTGCCTTGCGTACCGACTGCATGTTCACAGTTGTCTCATCGGCCATGACGGACTCTTTATCGCCCAACTCGTAGGTGAGTGACCATTTGTTAGACTTCCCGAACTGCGACCATGCTGCAGGGCTGCCAAACTTGAGGTGCCCATTATCGCCCATGTGCGAGCGGATACGTGCATTATTTTTTCCGAGTGCCATTTTAAATTATGTTTAATTGGAAAATTTTTTGCTGACTAATTCTTCTTTTGTAAACGCAATATCTTTTTCCGATAGTGATTTGTTCGGAGAAAGTAAGGTACTGTAGATGACAGAACTTCTTACGTTCTCTACCACTTGTCCGGTATCAGAGTCGGTGCTTTGTTCGAGAGATTCTGAATACTGCACTGCCCGAATTTTTGTCTGCACAATGTTGTTGTTGTTCATTACTACCACATCCGTTCCTGCGGGATATTTGATTTCAATTGATTTCATTTCGAAAGTTTTATGATTTATGAAAAATTTTTTCTAAATATCGTCCCGATGCTTTGGAGGATCAACCAGATAATCAATATCGGTTTTCAATTTCTCTGCATCTTTTCCGACACCTGTTGTGTCATAATCTTTTGTAAACAAAGCAACTGCCAGAGTAACTATCCCTACTGCGATCGGAACAGGTATTATTTCCCCGAAATAATAATTGACAAGCAAGAATACATTTCCAGCCAGTGCCGATATTGTCGTTTTATAGTTTCTCATTTTCTGCTCAAATTAGTTTAGTTAATATTCCCGCGATTAATCCGCCGATTGCTCCAAGTGCTGCGACATAGCCTGTTGCCCTTGATTTATAGTTTTCAAGAACTCTTAAGCGATCTTCAAATTTCATAAACATCGTGACATGTGAGTCGAACTGTTTCAGTTTCTCTTCGATTCTTGCAACACTGATTTTGATTTCATTAATATCTTTTTCCAGCATTTATAGTGATTAAGAATAAATGGACGAAAACGGGAGCTTTGGGAGCAGTCCGCTATTTTTAAACCGGACGCTCTCCTCTCTTCCCCTTATATGATTGTTTATTCTCGTCTGAATCTAAAATTAACAAAAGTTTTTCTTGTAGTTATG
>JBDHXH010000078.1:0-11880 GCA_039810605.1 Ignavibacteria bacterium
ATGTAATTTAATTTCTGTCTTAGAAGTTTTTCCGTAACTATCTCTTTACAATCAAAGGATTCTTCAAATACTTCGTGGTGTTTATTCTTCTTGCGTCAAGATAACAATACAGCCCGGGACATCTGACCAAGCAATTCTTTTCTCCCCGATTCTCCCAATCTCTTGACAATTTCATAAGCCATGAATCTTTTGCCGTTGCCGATTATTTTATCAATAGTCTTTTCTTTGTTTAAAGTATAAACAAGCACATGAAGGTGATTTGGCATTATCACATATCCGCAATTGCAGACATTATACTTAAGTAGTATCTCAAACCACCTGTAAATGTCTTCATAAAGTGAAGTGATTCTAAACAAATCATTCCACCTGAAACATGTAAATGTAATGTAATAAAATGTTTCGCAATTCTCATACTTTCTTTTGACAGTCATCGTAATTGATATATTAATTGACAACAACACTTTATCATCACCTCTGACATAGCAATTGAAGTGTGAACCGCTGAGTCCCCGCATTTAATCTACACCAAACTCAAATACCGGATATGCGGGAGACTCAGCGGGGACAAAAAGATTGAATGAGAAAAAACGTCACACCCGCCTTCGAAATTATTCTCTACGAGACATCAAAAACAAAACGGGCAGGCACACATCAGCAACGGTTGCTGAAAAGTACAACAAAAAGTCCGGGCACAAGGACAATTGCACATATACACATTTACACATTTACACATTTGCAACTGCATTCACGGTGTTATCTTGCTCACAAATAAATTTGAATTATTGAAAGCAATATTGATGTCGCTCAAATCAACAAATGAATCACCGTTGAGATCAGTGGGGACATATCCTGATGCAAAAATATTTGCATCATTGTAAGTATTCGTAACATCAGTGAGGTCAACTATCCCGTCCTGATTAATATCTCCGCTGTATATTCCATATCGCAGAGGTGACGCATCAATTTGTTTCTGGTTTCCACCGTATGCTTGAGCCAACGCCGAAGAAAGATCATAATCATCAGGCATCGTCTGTGAAAATCCAATCGCGTTTGCGCTCCATGTTTCAATTGAATTACGATGCTTCACTGCAACGTAGTAATTCCCGTCAGGTGCATTGAAAAATCTTAGCTGCACATTACCGTTTGCTGACACAACATCACTTGATTGATCTGCAATTGCAAAAGGCGATGTTGAATTTCTAAGCTCAATTGAAATTGTATCTTTCACTTGTGAATCAACTCCCGGATTGTAGAATCCTTCTATGAACATTGTTAAATTGAGTGTCGGTACTACACTAATCGTCGAAGCAAGATATAAATGTGCTCTGCCGGCAGAGGGATCTCCGACTATGACATCATCATATCCGTCGCCGTTCATATCGCCGGCCGAAGAGACTGATGACCCCAAACTTCCGTCGCCTATTCCGGCTCTAATTTTCACATCAATAGTATTGTTCATGACCGCGCCACCGAAGTAGACATATGCTCCTCTGCCGCTGTTCATTCCAACAATCACATCTGAATACCCGTCGCCGTTCATGTCACCGGCTGAAGAAACTGAAAATCCTATATAATCTGCTCCCTGACCTGTCATAATCACGTCTGCATTATTGTCCATTGACGAACCTCCAAAGTATATATAAGCCCTGCCGGCAATTTGTACTTGATATCCCCATGCTCCAACAATGACATCATCATATCCGTCGCCATTCACATCTCCGGCTTTAGAGACTACCCCGAATTGGTTATTTACTGCCTCACCCGTCATTACTACATCGGAGATATTGTTCATGACTGCGCCTCCGAAATATATATATGCCCTGCCTGTGTTTGAAGAATACCCGACAGCTCCGACAATCACATCATCATATCCGTCGCCATTCACATCTCCGGCTGCAGAGACCCGAACTCCAAAGCTACCTCCTTCACCTGTCATTGTTACATCTTCAACACTGTCCATGTTTGCGCCTCCGAAATAGACATGCGCCTTTCCGGATCCGCTTGCTCCGACTATGACATCAGAATATCCGTCGTCATTCACATCGCCGGCTGTGGAGACTGAAAATCCAAAGAGGACTGCTGCCACAGTTGACATTATTACATCTGCAGTATTGTTCATTACAGCACCACCGAAATACACATACGCTCTGCCGGTATTAGTAGAATATCCGTATGCTCCTACAATCACGTCAGGATATCCGTCGCCATTCACATCGCCGGCAGAGGAGACTGACCATCCGAAATAGTCGTCTGGTGTTTCACCTGTCAATGTTACGTCTGCAACATTATTAATAACTTCGCCACCGAAGAAGATATATGCCCTGCCGGTATTCGAAGAATATCTATATGCTCCGATAATTATGTCTTCATACCCGTCGCCGTTTACATCGCCGGCTGACGAGACTGACCTCCCGAATTGGCTGCCTGTTTCTTCACCGGTGAATGTCACATCAGAAACTATTTCACCACTCAAGACATAATCAAATACATACGCCCTGCCGGTATCTGAAGCGTGTCCATAAGCTCCAACTATCACATCGGAATATCCATCTCCGTTGATGTCGCCCGCCGATGAGACTGAATATCCAAACTGATCACCTACAGCTTCACCTGTCATAGTCACATCTTCAGCGTTGTTCATGACAGGGCCACCGAAGAAGAAATATGTCCTGCCTGTATTTGTATTATACCCGTCCGCACCAACTATCACATCGGAATATCCGTCTCCGTTTATATCGCCGGCTGCAGACACAGAAAACCCGAAGGAATTGTTTGCAGCTTCACCGGTCATTATCACATCAGATGAATTGTTCATCACAGCGCCGCCGAAGTAGACATACGCCCTGCCGGTATCTGAAGAATATCCATCTGCTCCGACAATCACATCGGAGTATCCGTCGCCGTTCACATCACCTGCAGAAGATACTGATCGTCCGAAAGCACTGCCTGCTGATTCACCTGTCAATATTACATCTGCAGCATTGTTCATCACAGTGTCGCCGAAGAAGAGATATGCCCTGCCGGTACTCGAAGAGTATCCCCTTGCTCCGACAATCACGTCTGAATATCCGTCGTTGTTCACGTCACCCGCTGAAGATACTGATCGCCCGAAAAAGTTATTCACTGCTTCACCTGTCATTATCACATCTGCAGAATTATTCATCACCGCACCACCGAAGAAAACATACGCTCTGCCGCTATTAGAAGAGTAACCCCGTGCCCCGACAATCACATCATCATATCCGTCGTCGTTCACATCTCCGGCTGTGGAGACTGAAGAACCGAAAAAATTGTT
The DNA here is from genome assembly GCA_039810605.1 of Ignavibacteria bacterium. Taxonomy (GTDB): domain Bacteria; phylum Bacteroidota; class Ignavibacteria; order Tepidaquicellales; family Tepidaquicellaceae; genus JAGPCH01. Next base: position 3,296 of record JBDHXH010000078.1, read on the forward strand.
TGCTGCTTCACCTGTCATTATCACATCTGCAGTATTGTTCATGGCTGCACCGCCGAAATACACATACGCCCTGCCGGTATTGGTAGAATATCCGTCAGCTCCGACGATCACGTCAGAATAGCCGTCATCATTCACATCGCCGGCTGTAGAGACTTGAAATCCAAAGTTGCCGTTGACTGCAACACCTGTAATAACGATGTCCACAGTGTCACTGGATGAGCCCAAGGTCAAGCCCCCGAAGTAAATATAAACTCTGCCTGTATTCGAATAATTTTGCGCTCCGATGATTATATCGGAATATCCGTCACCGTTAACATCACCGGCTGAAGAGACTGAATTTCCGAATCTGTCTCCGGCGTTAAATCCGTCGAATACCTTTCTCTGCATGGCGTCACCTTCGGGCTCTTCTGAAATCTTCCGGGAATCCCTCGAACTGTTTTCCGGAATGATTCTGTTTCCGTTTTCGTCACGGAGACTATTGAGCCAATCCTGCGTGACTCCCTTCGGTAGCGAATCGCCTGCCTTGCCGTCAGGCAGGCTTTTGGAACTTGCCGGTTCGCTCTGATAACTGACTTCTTGTTTGCTGATAGGTAAATTGTTCGAAGACTTCTCCCAGTTTGCAGACAATGCCCGGGCAATGAAAGCATTCAAAGCAAATATCATTGCTAATGTAGTTATTGAATTGAAACAGTAACGTTTTTCCATGATGGTAGGAGTTAAGTTGAATCAAGAAATGAATTTTATTGGTGACGAAACAATAATTTCGTCAATAGAAAAATTATTAGGATCTTGCAGAAGATAGATACAGCGGTTAAAAGATTCAATCAAAAATGTAAATTGTTCTTGTCAGGTCTTTCATTTCCTTTTGAAAATAGCTCTGATAATTCATTGCTAATTCTTTCTGATGGAAGTATTTTATTCCTGTTCATTGGCGTTGTTTCCTTTCTTTTGTTTAATTTTAAAATGTGGAAATTTTATTTTACAAAATTAAGTGTTACAGCGCCATTTTTTTTTATACTTTTTACAGGTAATTTGTGACTTTACCTTTCCTTCGTGCAGATTCAATATGAGTAACATTAAACAATTATCTTTTGAGATCTCCTCTTTTATCTAAACATTGAAAAATATGGCTCTCAAAAAACTTAAGCAACATTCATGTGCAAACTGTGGTTTTGAGTTCAGTGCAAATAGTGAGAGTGTAAACTATTGCCCTAAGTGCGGACAGGAAAACCACAATCCCAGATTTCCTTTGGTTCACTATGGTTACGAATTGCTTGAAGGTTTTTTACACTTCGACACCAAATTTTTATACTCTTTTAAAGTGCTTTTATTTAATCCCGGCAAAATCACACTCGACTATATCAATAACATTCGCGGACGTTACACGCCACCTTTCAGATTATTTATTTTCATTTCAATTTTTGCCTTTATAGTAATGGGCATTTTCGAAAGGAATTTAGCTGAATCCGGTTACTTCGGAACTTATTCAGGAGAGGAGATAAAAAAAAATAAAACTATAAGTGAAATATTTGACCTTTCTGACGACACTGCAACAGACCAAATACTAGTAGCACCATTTTCTTGGGTAATGAAAAATCCTGAAATAACAAATGCTAATTTAAGGGAGCTGAAGAAAGCCCCTGCTGATAGTGTTGGGGTATGGTTAACCAAATATGGATATAACAACAATGTTGTTACTCGTTTTTATGCGCTGAATAAAAAACTGCGTATTAGTAGACTGATGACTGTTTCCGAAGTAAGCATAATGGTTTCCGGTATATTTAAATGGCTTTTCCTGATAATGATTCCTGTTAACGCTTTTATTCTTTTTTTAATATTCTATAGGAAACACCTTTTGTATTATGATACGCTGCTTTATTCAATTCATTTTACTTCCTTTTTCCTGATTATTTACTCTGCAATGATGGTTGAACTGTTACTGTTTTCAGAAGTAAATGGTCTCTTGTTAATTGTATTAGCTGTTATCAATTTACTTTTGCTATTGGTTTATCTTGCTCTTTCGTTGAAAAAAGTTTTTACTCATCACTGGATTAGCACCATTGTGAGATTAATTTTTGCATGTATAATTTCATTTACTGCATACCAGCTTATTCATTACACTATTTCATTCAATTCAGGCAAGTAAAATAAATGTCTGACTGCAAGAATTCTTCTTGCGTGAAGATAACAATACAGCCCGGGACATCTGACCAAGCAATTCTTTTCTCCCCGATTCTCTCAATCTCTTGACAATTTCATAAGCCATGAATCTTTTGCCGTTGCCGATTATTTTATCAATAGTCTTTTCTTTGTATAAAGTATAAACAAGCACATGAAGGTGATTTGGCATTATCACATATCCGCAATTTGTACACATGATACTTGAGTAGTATCTCAAACCATCTGTAAATGTCATCATAAAGTGAAGCGGTTCTAAACAAATCATTCCACCTGAAACATGTAAATGTAATGTAATAAAATCCGGAGCTGCATCACCCAAGACAAAATCCGTTTACAGAATTATTACTCTCGCTGTTTCCTTCTTCTATTTGATTTTCAGAGTCAACAGTGATCTTGAAATCACAATCCGGGCTGAAGCAATTGATTGGAATTCTGAAAAGAAGATCAGTTGAACCTCCCGAAGGTATTTCCGGTGTATTCAATGTTACCTTTATATCTCTGAACGTTACGGTGGTCATTGTGGGACCTGCATTTGCTGTCCCCTGATTTTTAATTGTGACCCTCAATTCTTTGCCGTCGTTCTCTCTTCTGCAGAATGCCTGTGGCGCTGCTCCAAGGTTACTATAGGGAATCAGATCTGCAAATTGTCCGCTCGCAGTTTTTGCGGGAAGCAAATCTCTGAATCCCAGTATATTAATTTTGTGATTGCTGAAATTAGGATCATCATCGTTGTCATCATTGAATGCAGAAGACAATACATATCTTAATGTGCCGAGATTTGTAACCGGATCAACACTATAGCTCCATTCATCAATTCTGATCCCGATATTTTGTATGTGATGATCATTGCATAAAAATCCAAGTTCCCATCCGGACAGCACAGGAATGGCATATCTGAACGGAACTCTTTCCACAAAAAATTCTTCCTTCTTTTTTAGGCTGCCGCTACATGCTCCGAAAACTCCTACATTATCTCTTGGCAGAAATGAATACGGAGGCTGAATTATCCGCACATCGCTTCCACTCATTCCCGAGACCATTTCACCGAACCTGTAGTCTCTTCTTCTGTCATTATCTTTTAAGACTGTATAAGTTTCCCAACTTACAAATCCCGAATCAACTTTGCTGACATTGTCAGGAAAGCCCGGAGTAAATCCCGGACTTCCTTTTCTGTAATCTTTACCTTGCATTATTTGATCGTTGTGCTCAAGATTGTAACCCATCTGAAAGAGATGATGGTCATCACAATTATTCCATGCAAAGAAAAATCCACGCGGAAGTATCGCAATTGAATTACCGGTTTTGAAATTGTCGCTTTGAAGAAAAGAAGTAAATGATGAGAGTGCTGTAGTTGTGCCTGTATTGTATGCCGTAAAAAAATTTGCCTTTTCCAGATTGACAGTATCACAACCTCCGTCATTCTGATCTATGTTAATGTCTATTGCAGAAGTGTTCCACCCGATAACCGTAAAATTATAGCACATACTGTATGAGTCGTCAAAATCGTCATCGGACATTGCGCCAATTGTGTTCCATGTCAGCAAATTATTTTTATTCAAATCGGTCCCCAGGAAAATATTTTTGATAACAAGTCCGTTTCCGGCAAAGTGATGGTCACCGCCAAGATAATTGTGATTCCAGCCGTTCAGGAATACAGCAGCTTTTGTAACGTATGAAGGAAGGAATTGTCGTCCTTGAATGAGAATGATGTCTACCGTTCCATCCTTGCTTGATTTCGCGCATGCAGTACCATGAAATATGATCAGAGTGTCCTGCGCTTCCCTGACAAGAACAGTCGAGCTGTCTGTGATTTCTGATACTTTGGCTTTACTAAGCAACTTACAAAAGTCGGCAGTTTCAGGCTCACACAACTCGAATATTATCTGGCAAGAATTTATGAATACCGAAGGAAGAACTATAGTCGAAATTAAGATCAATGATCTAAGAACAGTGTATAGATTTTTCATTTCTTTCTCCTTCACATTTTTTTAAGGGCTCACGCGGCAAAATAGTCAAAGTAAATATTTTTTTGCAAAGAAGTTTTTTTTGAAATGCATCTTGATACAATTCCAAACCCGCAGGCTCATCAACAAGTTACAAATCCTGAAAAGGAAAATTTTAAATCAATTTAAAAAACCGAATGGCAATAAGATTCACATCACTCAATGCATAATGTATGCATCTGCGTTACGAGTGTCCGTGTTCTGTTCCGGATTATGTGTAGAAGTCTAAGTGAAATATTGCAGAGGACTCCGGAGGGGAAAAGATTTCTCAATGGCAGATACGACCAAGTACATATAGTTGACTACCCTATTTTCTTGTTGGATTCAATCCGGGACTGAAGAAGATTCTTGTCAATCTCAACAGGTAATCCATTCTCATCAAAAGGTTTTTTGAAATTAAATGCATAGGGAGTCGAACCATTGTCATGAAGATGCTCAAGTCGTGTGCAAGCTTCTTCGCGGTTTGGAATGTGATCACTACTCACCCACCACGCTACATAAATCGGCCATTCAGCCTTTATAAACCAGGCAGAACGTTTTTTGAGAACATCTCCGTGTTCGTTGCGATATGCAAATGCAAAGACAGATTCAATATCCGTCCACAAACTTAGAGTTGCAGGACCTTCCTTATGTTTCCCGGAATCAAAAAACTTTGGTCTTGCATATTCTCCCCAACTCCCGTCATCAAGATCTATAAATCCTTCAGACCTTCGTGCTTCACTAAAAACGGAGCCTTTGCTTTCGTCAAATTCCCGAACCTCCGGATGCGTCTCTCTGTCATGTAAAACTCCAAATGTATAAAACGCCAATCTCGCCATGATGAAAAATCATAGTTAGTAGATAGAGTTGATGGTCTGCAAAATAGATTAACTTGATTGTATTGTAAATGTGTAAATGTGTAAACGCATCCGTCAATTATTCACATGCGGTTTCTTTTTCAAAACTAAATGTATCATTTGAATTGAGATTATTTTACAACTATTGAGGGCTTCAAAAAATGTTTTGGACGACAAAGATGTAAATGAGTCTTACGACCTAATTCGCTAAAAGGCAATTTCTCCATTCAGTAAATATCTTTAATTCAGGGAAGTATTGCAACTTTCTGCTTTATCAATTCAAGATCATACTTCCTAAAACCGGAAAAATGTTTCTTTGGCCAATTAATTTTGCTCCCTTATCTTTGCAACCATGGCATACGGTTTCTGATTTCCTATTATCCGTTTCATTATTTAAAAGTAGAATACCTCTCATTTACAGGTACCGGGATTTTCTTAGTAGAAATCGTACGCCATACGAAACCTTAACTGATCTATTTCCGGCAACACTAATGTATTGAGAGGTATTTTTTTTATTAACATAAAATATTTGGAGTAATTATGAAACATTTTTTCAAAGCATTTTCACTCATGACACTATTATGTGTTATAATAGACGATGCTCATTCCGCGAATGAATTGTTCCGCTCTGTTGCATCGGGTAACTGGAATTCAACTGCTACGTGGCAAATGTCTACAAATGGCGGAGGAGCCTGGTTCGCTGCAACAAGCACTCCGCGCGACACAAGCGGAACTATTACAATTAGAAATCCAAATACAGTTACAGTAACAGTCGGCACTACTGCCAACCAACTGGTACTCGATTCCGGTGGTGTGCTTGCTATCAACACCGGTATTGTACTTACTGTGCCCGATGGATCTGGAAATGATATTTCAATGTCACAGGGAAGTATTCTTAACGGACCCGGAACTGTACGATCACAGGGTGATATCGTAATTAACTTAAGAGGCGGATCTGCGTTCAATGCCTCCTTGAATGTGAACACAGGAACTACATTCGCTTATGATCAATCATCACCGTATGACGGAAGTATTTATGGAAACGTAACTGTAGATGCAGGCGCAACTTTGAACGGAGGAACAGCTTCGGGAAGACATCTTTCTATGTTTGGAAATGTAGTCAATAATGGAACAATAACTGCAACAAGTTCCGGCGCATCATACAGCATTAATGGTTCTTCACTTGTAAACAACGGTACCATGACTGGTGCAGGAACTGTTTACTTTGATAGTGCAACTTCCGTTTCCGGAAGCGGCTCTTTCACTCCTGCAGTTACGATCGTTTCAGGGAATGTTACTATGCTTAATAATATTACTTACTCCCCTTCCTCATATATAACAATTTCTACGGGAGGCGTGTTAAATCCAAACGGATATACTTTCACTTTGACCAGCGGTGATCTGGGATTGAATTCAGGTTCAATGATTTCTTCCCCGGGTACTGTAAAATCTCAAAACACAGTCTCTATGGATATCCGCGCAGGTTCGGCTTTCAACGCCAATTTAAATGTAAACACCGGGATTACGTACGCTTATTCTTTCGTATCACCGTATAACGGAAGTATTTATGGAAACGTAACTGTAGATGCGGGCGCAACTTTGAACGGAGGAACAGCTTCAGGAAGACATCTTTCTATGTTTGGAAATGTAGTCAATAATGGAACAATAACTGCAACAAGTTCCGGCGGATCATACAGCATTAATGGTTCTTCACTTGTAAACAACGGTACCATGACTGGTGCAGGAACTGTTTACTTTGACAGTACAACTTCTGTTTCCGGAAACGGTCCCTTCACACCTGCATATACAGAGGTTTCCGGAACTCTTACAATGCTTAGCAATATCACCTATTCTCCAACTGTACAAATTTATTTAACTCCCGGCGGGGTACTAAATCCAAATGGAAATACTTTCACTTTGACCAACGGTATTCTGGGGTTGCATACTGGTTCAATGATTTCATCTCCGGGTATTGTAAAATCTCAAAACACAGTCTCTATGGATATCAGAGCGGGTTCAGCCTTCAATGCCAATGTGTATGTCAATACCGGGAATACGAATGCATATTCCTTTGTATCACCGTATGACGGAAGTATTTATGGAAACGTAACTGTAGATGCAGGCGCAACTTTGAACGGAGGAACAGCTTCAGGAAGATCTTTAACAGTTTATGGTAACATCACAAACAACGGTACGATTTTAGCATCCAGTACAGGAGGAGCATTTGTAGTAAATGGAGCTGCATTAGTAAACAACGGAATTGTGAATACTGCAGGAGATTTCTATTTTGATACGACAACAACCTTAACGGGAACAGGAAGTTTTTTAACTCAAGCCATTTTTACATCCCTGGGAAATGTAACGCTTGGAAGCACACATCAGATGAGCAGTATTAACATTAATGCAGGCGGGTTGTTTAATATTTCTAATAGATGGTTAAAACTAACTGCCTCAAATCCTATTGTTGCAACAGGAACTTTCACAACTGCGGGTTCTACGGTAGAATACAATGGGGTTTCATCTCAATCTGTTTCAACTGCAGGCATTACGTACAGCAGATTGAGAATCAATAATGCTTCAGGCACCACACTCTCAAACAATGTTACTGTTACAGATTCACTAATTATCCAGCTTGGAAATCTTGATCTTAGCGGAAGAGTTCTTACAATTTCTTCATCCGGAGGCTTATTGGAATCTCCCGGCAATGTCGTCAAAGGAACATCAGGATATCTTACAACAACAAGAACAATCAATGCTCCTTCCAATTTGAATGTCGGCGGATTCGGAGCAGTACTTACGACTTCTTCAAACTTAGGAAGCACCGAAATAAGAAGAGGTCATACTGTTCAAACCGGCGGAAGCATTAAGAGATACTTTGACATTACTCCTTCAAATAACTCCGGACTCAATGCAACTCTGAAATTCAAATATGATGATACGGAATTGAATCTCCGACCCGAAGCAACTCTGAAGCTTTCGAAATCAACTAACGCCGGCGTAAACTGGACCAATATGGGAGGAACAGTTAATACTTCTCTAAATGAAATTACAATCAGCGGACTGTCTAATTTCTCAAGATGGACAGCGGACTCCAGCGGTGTAATGGCCGTGATTAATTTTGCGATTCAGGGATATTATAATTCCTCTTCCAATCGTTTGAACATGGAAGACACTGTAAGAATTTACATGAGACAAAGCGTATCGCCTTATGCAAAAGTGGATTCAACAATCACGCTTCTTGATTCGGCGCTGCTCAAATCTGCTTGCGTATTTCCTAATCTTGGAAATGGTACATATTATATTCAGATCATTCACAGAAATGCTTTGGAAACATGGAGTAAATCCGGCGGTGAGACTTATACTGTCGGCAATACATTAAATTATGATTTCATGACCGCTGCAACTAAGGCGTTCGGGGATAATCAAATACAGGTTGATGCATCTCCTTTGAGGTTTGGGATTTACAGCGGAGAAGTAACGAAGGATGGGGCGATTGATTTGTCTGATATAGTGGTGATATACAATGATGCAAATATTTTCCTCGATGGATATGTCGTTACCGATG
>JBDHXH010000079.1:0-11856 GCA_039810605.1 Ignavibacteria bacterium
ATGGAACGGAAAGTTACCTAACTAATATTAATATGTCTTACATTACAAATGTAATCACAACACTAAAAAGTTTCTATCCTGAAATGTTTCGAATGACGTGGTCAAAGATATTGCCGTCCAAAACATTTTTTGAAGCACCCCAAACAGTTGCAAAAATAATCTCAATTCAAATGATACATTTAGTTTTGAAAAAGAACCCGCATGTGAAAAATTGCCGTTAAGAAATTCAGAGCAATGGCGATAAGCAAGAATTGCCTGTAACGAAGCTACTTGAGGATAATAGCAGCACCGGTTGTTGCAATTCTTGCCGCCATTGCGAATGAATTTCAGGCAATTTTTCACCAGCGGGCGATTTTTCTTTGGCTACTTTCTTTTGATCGTTCAAAAGAAAGTAGCATCAAAACATTTTTGATAAATTTCTAAACTTTATTTTGGACGGATGTAGGTCAAAGAAGATGCCCGGATTAATGCAAACCGGCGATCAATGTATTATTGTTCTCATCGAGAGCCTCGTTGGCGAGTTGATCTGCTCTCTTATTTTCTGAACGCGGAATATGTTTGATTGAAAATTTTTTGCCGAGTGAATTAATTTCTTTCCAGAATTCCAATGATAGCCGTATAAGATCTTTATTCTTTAATTTATATTCTCCCGTGATCTGTTTCACTACCAATTCACTGTCGCAGAAAAAATCTATTGCGTCAAACTTCTGATCAATCTGTTTCAATTGTCTCACAGCTTCTATCAAAGCATTGTATTCGGCGACATTGTTTGTGCCTTTGCCGATGTATTTTCTGAATGCTTCGATTTCTTTACCTGAAGAATCCGAAATAACTATTCCAATAGCTGAAGGACCGGGATTCCCGCGCGAAGCGCCGTCCGTATGAACCTTAATTCTATTCATTTGGGACAATGTCTTCCGGTATCAGAATTCTCCCGCAAGACTGGCAGGTGAAAATTTTCTCTGCAGATTTGATTTCAATCACCCTTTGAGGAGGGATTGAATTATAACATCCCGAACAGTTTCCCTTTCTGACGATTGCAGTTGCTTCGCCTTTGAACGAGCTGTTTATTTTCTCATAAAATGCTGCGCTCTTTTCATCGAGTTTTGCAATCTGTTCTGCCCTTTTTTCCTTCAGTTCCTGTTCATCTTGCTTATACTGTTCGTTTAGTTCATCGAGAAGGTTTTGCTTTTCAACAAGGTCGGAATTCAGTTCGGAAAGCTTTGCCTCCAGTTTACCGCTATCATCTTGAAGCGTAGCCGAATTTTTGACAAGCTCTTCAATCCGAATTTCATTTTTTTTGACTTCTTCGAATAAAGTATCAATTGCTCTTACGATGTCATCATACTCAACATTGTTTCTTACGGAAAATTTCTGTTCATCGTACTTGCTTATTTTTTCCTCAAATGAAGAATTATCTTTTTCAAGAGATGATTTTTCTTCCTCAAGTTTAAGAAACATTTCCTGTTTTTCCTTTAAGTCCGATTCATTCGATCCTATTTTTCCTTTAATGGAAGTTATATCTCCGGGAAGGTCTCCTTTTTCCTGTTCAATTTCGAAAAGTTCTTCGTCAATTTTTTTCAGAGAGAAAAACGATAATAAGGTTTCCGTTATTTTGGGACCGGGCTCTTCCACATTATCGGAGAAATATTCCTGAAACTTTGATTCCGGACCGGGTGCTTCTCCGGTCAATTCAGTTTCGCTTTCAGGATTCTCCTCTGTCTTGTTTTCTGAAATTTTATCGTCAGTCATAATATTTTATAAAGGTTTTTTTTGGGTAATATGTTTATCAATAATTCGCAGGATTTATTCCTCGCTGATGAAATTAATTCATCGTCAATCTTTTCCCCGGTTACAGCAACTGTTCTGATGTACTTTTTCATATCAGCTTTTATTTCAATTTTATTAAATACATTTTCTGCAAGCAAAGTCTCTGCAGACACCGGTTTCCCGATTTTAAATATCCTGCCTGAAGCTTTCTTTTTTCTTTTTTGAAACTCATATATCTCATAAGCAACCTCTTCATAAGGATGCGATTTGAACAAAGCCGACACTACATCGTCAATCAGAGCAGGATCAAATTCCATTTCAAGCCTGACCTCTTCTTCAAATGACATTTCATTCCTTTTGCCTGAATAAGGAGAAGCATTTGATCCGGGTTTGAAAGTTCCTGTTCCGGATGTCCTGAAGGAACAGTTGCTGTAGTTGCCAATTCTCCCTGCACCGGCATTTGATAAGCCCGTTGCAACCTTCTCCAAATGTGAATCCGGAACAAACACTACAATCTTTTTCCTCGTATGATAAACAAAAAAATCTTCTTCGGAGTCAATCTTTACTCCCCTAAATAATTTCTGAAATAATTTTCGTAACTGAAAACTCATGTATGCACAAAAAAAAAGTGTATCTGAATTAGATACACTTTAAACTTGTCTTGCCGTGAATCCTTGCTATTGGCCGGTCTTTTAAGATTCGAAACAGGTATTTTTTGTGAAAATATTTACGCAGTTTCATTTGCCATAAAAATAAAGATGTTTGTATACAAAAACAAGATATTCCGTCAGCGGGCTCTTTTCCGGGCTTCATCATAAATTGACTGGTGCGAGCGGTCAAAATTTACCAACTGGTCATACACAGATCTGTTTCCGTAGTCAATGAAAGTTTCGGCAATCTCCTGCGCTTTGGAATCAAAAAAAATATCTATGTTGTATGCTTTGACTTCCTTTTTCTTTGTATTGCTGATTACTGCAAGCGCCGCCAAAATATTCTTGTAAGCATTTGTCTTGTTCAGCGCGAGAGAATCAAGTCCTGTCCACATATATTCGAAGTATGCCTTCCGGTAAGCATCAAACCTGACATCGAGAATTTCCTGCACTAACTGCAGGCGCGATGGCTTTGATCCTCCTCCGGTTTCATTCCATCCGTTAAGACTCGTCGTTACGCGATTGCATATATCGAGCGCCTTTTGAAAATATTTGTTACCTCCTTTTGGGAAATATGAATCTTCATCATAACCAACTATCATGTATGCATAGTAATCAAGCAGACTCAAAAAGGAATCAAACCTGAAATCGTTTTTTATAAACGGCATGTTGTCGTTGTAATAAAACTCAACTCTTTCATCGAGGAACTTGAAAGTAACCGAATATTTCGATGAATTGGCAACAAGCGGATTATAAACCGGACGCTGACTGGCAATAAATAATTTCACCTGATATGTAAGGGTAACAATATTTACACTCGTGAAATTAAACTCCATGTGTACTCTTATCGGCTCGATCTTTTCACTGTGATACTTATTTTTGTTGAGATAATCTTCAACTTTCTGCTTGAAGTTAACAAGCTTTTCCTGAACAGCCGGAGGAAGCTGCTCCATATTTACCTTTACATCCACAAGCAGATCCTGCTGCTGTGCCCGCGATGTTCCGGTGCCAGACATTACAAGCAGGATAAGAATTAGAAACCATTTAATTTGTCTTTGCATTTTCACTGACTTTCAAGTAAATTATTTCCGATAAAATTCTGATTCTTCAAAACAAGAATCAATTCAATTGTTGAACAGGTTATGATAATGTTATTTAAATACGGAGAGTATGTTTATGATCATGCGACTTTCATTGATGATAATTCTGTTTGCGATAAAAAGTTCCTCCGCACAATTTGAAAATGCTGACATTGGTGCAAGAGCAACAGGTTTATGCGGCGCATTCACTTCCTTATCAGATAATTCTCTTGCTGTGTTCTATAATCCGTCCGGATTAGCACAGTCGAAATACATGGAGTTATCAGCTTTCATTAATCCTTCAGTCTTGGGATTAAGCGAGCTCAAAACCGCGGCAATTTGTTTTTCACGGCCGTTCAGATTCGGATCACTCGGGATTGGCATAAGAACTTTCGGATTCGATCTATACCGAGAATCCAATGCAGTTTTGTCATACGCTGGTGATTTTAAAGAAAGATTTTTTTGCGGAATGAGTCTGAACCTCTATCATTTGCAGATTAAGAACTATGGCTCGGCGGCTACTTTCGGACTTGATGCCGGAGCATTGGCTTATGTAACTTCATTTTTGCGGTGGGGATTCTTTGCAAAGAATTTTAGCGGCAGCAGAATTGGATTTTCTAAACAGAAAATTGCAGAGGTTTACAGAACAGGATTTACATTTCAAACTCAAACTGATTTTAATATTATTTTGGAAGTTGAAAAAGATGTGAGATATCCGGTATCATTCAGGGGAGGCTTTGAATACTTCTTCAATGATTACGTTTATTTCAGAACGGGAGTGTCCACAATGCCGGTTGCTTTCTCCGCAGGAGTGAGCCTGAACTACAAGGATATTCAGCTTGAATATTCAATTCAGAATTTTCAAACCCTTGGATTTTCCAATCAGGTTTCTGTTGCGCTGAATTTCGGGGGAGTTGAAGCAAGAAGGTTTTCCCGCGAACATCTGAAGAAGTCCTTTGAGTAATGAGCTGGAAAGATTTTGCAATGCAAAATTTGTATATAATATTTCATAATCAAAATATCGAATGAATTTTCTTGTAGTTGGCGAGCCTTGTGTTGACGTAATCCATAAAGCAGACGGGAAAGTAATTCACAGCTACGGCGGAATTTTATATTCCGTTATCAGCATGGCTGTTCTTTCAAAAAAAGAAGATAACATTATTCCCGTGATGAATATCGGAGAAGATGAATTTGAAAATATCACGGCCATATTCGGGAAGTTCAGCAACATAAAACTATATGGAGTCAATAAAGTTAAACATCCGACAAGGAAAGTCAATCTTTATTATGATAAGTATAATTCAGATAAAATGGCGAGAGTTGAAAAGTCAACAGAGCCAACTTATACTCTTGAATTCAGGCAGATAGAAAATCTTCTTGGCATGTCCGATGCAATACTTTTGAACATGATTTCGGGCACGGACATTACGCTTGACACACTGAAGAATACACGCAAGAAGTTTAATGGATTCATTCACATTGATATTCATAACATTGTAATGGATACAAAAGAAGACGGCACCAGAGTTCATACACATGTTGATGAATGGTATCAATGGTGCACAAATTCCGATACTGTACAGATGAATGAATTTGAAATCGCAACTCTAAGCCGGGAGAAACTAAACGAGTATAAAATTGCGGAGCAGATTTTGACCAACCGGAACTACGAAACCAAGGGAGTAATAGTAACAAGAGGAAAGGATGGAGTAACAGGTTTTACTAAACAGGAAAAAATCTTTGGCGGAGAAAAATTTCATGACATTGGGCATACTCAAATCTCCGCAATCGAGAATCCCCGCTTTGTTGATTCCACAGGATGCGGCGATGTGTTCGCATCTGCATTTACACTTGATTATTCTTCCAATAAGGATTTTGAAAAGAGTCTTCATTTTGCAAACAGAATGGCTTCTCTTAACGCATCACTTGAGGGAATTAATGAGCTTGTAAAACTAAGATAGTTCTTGAAGGCAAATACTGATTTTAAACTTCACGAATGACTCTTGCAGTCCATCGTTCCTGTTCCCGTAAGATTGTTGAAAATTGAATTTAATTGCCTCTTCAAAATACAAACATGAAAAATGAGGATTTTATTAACAGGCTCTAACGGACTACTTGGTCAGGCATTGACTACGGTCATCAGCAGGGAAACTGATTACGAACTGATACAGACTTCCTTTGAAGAAAAATCTTATCTCGAATATGGCTTCGCGTATGAGACACTTGACATTACTAAGAAGGACGATGTAAAAAAGGTGATAGAATTTTATTCGCCCGATGTAATTATTAACTGCGCGGCTTATACTAATGTTGATAAGTGCGAGACGGAGCGTGAGTTTTCATGGAAGATTAATGTTGACGGTATGAAGAACATAATCATTGCCGCAAGAAGAAGCGGCTCCAAGATCATTCATTACTCGACTGACTATATATTTGACGGAAGGAACGGACCGTATGATGAGAATGCAATTCCAAACCCTGTTTCATTTTACGGAAGGGAAAAGCTTGCGAGCGAGAATGCGCTTGTAACAAGCGACATTAAACATGCAATCATACGCACTCTTGTACTTTATGGAATCGGCAATAACGTAAAGCAGAATTTTGCATTATGGATGATTGATAATCTGAAACGAAACCTTCCCGTTAATGTTGTTACCGATCAGATAAGTAATGTTACAATGATTGATGACCTTGCATGGGGGACATTGAAAGTGATTGAAAAAGACTGCACCGGAATTTATAACATTGCAGGTTCCGACATACTATCAAGATATGATTTTGCAATCAATCTTTGCGAAGTATTCAAATACAATAAAGAGCTGGTATTGCCGATTACTACAAAGCAGCTTAACCAGCCTGCTCCGCGTCCGATGAAATCAGGACTTATTACTTACAAGATGCAATCTGAACTCGGATTCAAACCTATGGATTCAATGGAAGGTTTACGTCTATTGAAATTTCAATTGGGGTACTAAAACAGATCAAGTATAAACTTTTCCAAGAATTTTTTCATACAGATTTAACTTACCAAAATGCTGGACATAAAACTAATTAGAGAAAATCCAAAACTTGTTAAAGAGAAGTTACTTTTGCGCGGAGAAAACCCCGAGGCAATTGATAAACTGGGCGAGCTCGACAATATGAGGCTCGATATCGTGTATAAGACAGAAGAATTAAAATCTGTGCGGAATAAAGTTACCGATGAAATTGCCTTCATGAAAAAAGAAAAGCAGAATGCCGATGAAAAGATTTCACAAATGAAGAAAGTGTCAGACGAAATTAAGGAACTTGACGAAGCACTCCGGAAATATGACGATGAAATAAATTACCTGCTTCGTTTCATACCAAATCTTCCCGAAGATTCAGTTCCAATAGGAAAATCAGAACGCGATAATGTTGAAGTGCGGAAATGGGGAGAGAAAAAAGATTTTGATTTCAAAGCCATGGATCATATACAGCTTGGCAAACTTCATGATATACTTGACTTTGAAAGAGGTGCAAAAATTTCCGGAAGCGGATTTGCGCTGTATAAAGGAAAAGGTGCAAGACTCGAAAGAGCGCTCATAAATTTTATGCTGGATGAACAGCAGCGAAACGGATATCGCGAAGTAATTACCCCAGTTCTCGTAACGCGCGAATCAATGGAAGCTGCGGAGAAGATTCCAAAGTTCGAAGAAGATATGTATCACATGGAAAAGGATGATTTGTTTGCAATACCAACTGCGGAAGTTTCCATTGTAAATATTCACCGCGACGAAATCTTAAAACAAGAAGACCTGCCGTTGAAATACTGCGGATTTACGAATTGTTTCAGACGCGAAGCGGGCAGCTATGGCAAAGATACGAAGGGATTTCTGCGGGTGCATCAATTCAATAAAGTTGAACTCATAAATTTTTGTCTTCCGGAAAATTCCTATCATGAAATGGGAAACATGCTGATGCATGCCTGCGGTATCCTGGAAAAGTTGAATCTTCATCACAGGGTTATTGAACTTTGTACTGCGGACATCGGCTTTGCTGCAAGCAAATGTTTTGATATTGAAGTCTGGTCTCATGCCGAAAACAAATGGCTGGAGACTTCATCAGTGAGCAACTGCACTGACTTCCAGTCGAGAAGAGCAATGGTAAGATATAAAAAGCAATTGGATGGGAAGAAATCAAAAACCGAGTTTGTTCATATACTCAATGGATCGGGGCTTGCAACTTCGAGATTAATGGTTGCCTTGCTTGAAGCTAATCAAACCGAGAAAGGAAATATCATGATACCCGAATCTCTCCGAAGCTATACGGGATTTGAAATGATCTGATCATTCAAATTTTTTCTTTGCCAGTACTACTGCCCCTACTATTGCCGCTAAAAGAAGAAATGATGCCAGCTCAAAAGGAAAAGAGTAATTTGTGAAAAGCTCACGTCCGAGATTTTCAGCCGTTCCTAAATCTGCTGCCTTTTCTGAAATGCCATTGAACTTTCCCTCAAATCCAAAAAACAAAGTTACCCCCAGCAGCAACAACATAAAAACCGAAAGCAACAACGCAGTAATTTTTTTGTAAGTGTATTTTTCGCGAAGTTTCTTTTCGTCCTGAAGATTGAGCAGCATTATTACGAATACAAATAGTACCATTATCGCGCCCATATATACAAGTATTTGAATGATTGCGATGAACTGCGCTTTCAAGAGCAGAAACAGTCCCGAGATCGTAAAAAAATTCATTATAAGAAACATTGCGCTCATTACAGGATTCCTCCTCGATATCATCAAAATTGCCGAAACTATCGCAAGGACAGAAAGGGAAAAGAATAAAAATGTTTCAAGGTTAAACTGCATCTGGATTTATTTGATATCACAATATACGTCAATCAGAATTATTTTGTAATTTAAAATTTGGGGTACAATGCAGGCAGTGCGGGACGGAATTCACCATTCATGATTCAATGAAATCAATCCGTTGATTTGTTTTTCTCTCTTATCACTTCGGCAGCAATACTGACTGCAATTTCTTCCGGAGTGTCGCTTCGTATGTCAATCCCAATTGGCGCATGAACTTTTTCAAGAGCTTTTCTTTCTATTCCTTCCTTTACTGCTTCATTGAAGATTTTCTTCAGTTTTGTCTTCGTTCCCATCAACCCGATGTATTTGACATCATACTTCAACACAGTTTTCAAAGCTTCTTTGTCCGATTCAAATCCCGTTGTAACAATAATTACGTAACAGTTTCTGTTCTTCATGACGACACTCCCGAGTTTATCATACTTGCCGATCATTTTTTTATCCGCGAAAACATTTTCTTTCATTGTTCTCAAATCACTTCTGCTGTCGTAAACAATTACAAAAAAATCGAGCATTGAAAATATCCTGGATGCGGCTAATCCTACATGTCCGCCGCCGACAATTAACGCACAGTTCTTACTGCCGGTAGTCTGTTCAAATTTCCAATTCCTTCCGGGACGAAACTTCATAAATTCGTTTGTGGGAGCTCCCGAAGTTTTTTCAAAAGCAGCTCCGTTGCTATTCAGAATTATTTTGCCCTGCACTTGCTCCTTCAGAGCCGTTAAAATTTTTGAAACAGTTCTTAGGTTTTTCCGGGTAAGTGTAACAGTAAAATTTGTCTGTGATCCTGCGCATATCAATCCTGATTTTGATACAGTTCCCGATGCCTTGTTGTGATAAAGCGTTTCAATCTTGTTTACATGAATTTTATTTTTCAAGAGCTCCGCACATTTCTTAAGAATATTGTATTCCATGATGCCGCCGCCAATTGAACCGACTGACTCGCCGCTTTCGGATATCGCCATCTTAAATCCTTCTTTGCCGGGCGATCCCTTCTCGTGACTTACCACTGCAACAAGTATGGTATCTTCACCTTTTGAAATGTGGTAATGCAGGAAGTTCCAGATATGAATTTCTTTCATGAATATTTTCTTTAGAGATGTGTGGAATTATTTAGATACAATGTTTTCAACAGGGGAAAACTTCGCTTCGGCAATTTCATTTCCATATAAATTAAAGAGTACTTTTTCAGGAGTAAACGGTGCGGAAAAATTATGATCGGGAATATTGCGGAATGCTTTCACCGCATTCAATATGGCGAAGTATGCTCCGATACCATACATAAGCGGCGGCTCTCCGATTGCTTTCGAATTAAATATTCCAACAGGGTTGGGTTTGTTGAGAAATTGAACTTCCATTTCCTTCGGCGCAAAATGTATGTCCGGAACTTTGTATGTCGAAAGTAAATCTGACAGTAGTTTTCCATCAGAGTTGTAAATAATTTCTTCAATTGTCATCCATCCAAGCCCCTGAATAATCGCGCCTTCTGCCTGCCCCAGATCAACAACCGGATTAAGTGAATTCCCGAAATCATGTACTGCCCTTACAAAATCAATAGAATATATACCTCTAAGGCAATCAACCGTTACGCCGATAGCCGCCGTGCCATAAACGTGATACCTGAATGGTGTTCCTTTATTCGTCTCTTTGTCAAAGTGGATTCCCGGAGTTGCATAGTGACCGTGCGATGAAAGACTGATTCTCTTTGAGTAGGTCCTCTCAATGAGTTCATCCCATTTCAATCCTGTATCTTTGTTATCGTAGAGGACACTTTCGTTTCTGATTTCTATTTTTGATAAATTATCTTCATGAATTTCTTCGAGCGCTGAAGCTTTTAGTCTTTCCAGAATATCAGAGCAGGCAATATGAACCGCGCTGCAATTCAGGTCCGCGCCTGAACTTGCCGCCGTCGGCGATGTGTTTGCCGATCGCGTAGTGTTAGTAGTTTCGTTCTTGATTCTTTTGTGATCAACTGAAAATGTTCTTGCAACAACTTCTCTGATCTTGGAATTGACTCCCTGTCCCATCTCCACAGCGGCAGTGCTAACTCCTATACTCCCGTCAGTATATACATTTACAAAGGCATTTGCCTGATTCATCCGTGTATTTGTAAATGAGATCCCGAAGCATATTGGCATTACAGCAAATCCTTTTTTGAACTTCTTATTTTGCAAGTTAAATGCCTTCACTTCATTTTCAATTTTCTCAAAATCAAATTTTTCATCAGCCGCGTTCCATGAATTTTGAGCTTGTACGTTAAGGGCAATTTGTCCGTAATGAAATTCATCATTCTCTTTCAGAAGATTCACTTTCTGAATTTCGCGGGCTTCGATTCCCATTGCTTCTGCGGCTTTATGAATTGCGCATTCGATGACAAACTTTCCCTGCGGACCGCCGAATCCTCTGAAAGCAGTATTTGAAGGAAGATTTGTTTTACAACAATATCCGGTTGCCTTTACATTGGGAACAAAATATGCATTGGTGCAATGAAACAAAGCCCGGTCAAGGATTGCCGGCGAAAGGTCTGCCGAAGAACCGGCATTCTGATATAAAGTAACTTCGTATGCTACAATTTTTCTGTCGTTAGTCAGTCCAATTTTAAAATCAGATGAAAAGGGATTTCTTTTTCCGGTCATGGTAATGTCATCGTGACGAGGCAGAACAAGCTTTACCGGACGGTTCAGTTTCAATGCGGAAAGGGCGGCCATTACCGACCAGGGAGTTGCCTGATCTTCCTTTCCTCCGAAGCCGCCTCCAAGTCTTGTAACATCAATCTCAACTTTGTGCATCGGAATTCCCAGTACACGTGCTGCTGCTCTTTGAACAGCAGTCGGACCCTGTGTGGAAGAAATAATTTTTACTCCCCCGCCTTCGACCGGATATGCAATTGACCCCTGCGTCTCAAGATATAAATGTTCCTGCCCTCCGGATTCACATTGCCCTTCCACGATCACATCGCAGTTCTTCCAGGCACTTTCAACATCACCTGAAGAGAAAAACCTCGGCGGGATAATAAGCATATCCTTTTTAAATGCTACCCGCGGGTCGGTAATGACTTCATGCTTTTCGATGTCAATCTTAATATTTCTGACTGCTTCCCTGGCAATGAGTTTTGATTCTGCAACAACAATCGCAATGGGCATACCTATGTTGTGCACTTCATCTACTGCAAGAAGCGGTTCATCCGGGAGAATTCCTCCAATCTGATTTTCTCCGGGAATATCTTTATGAGTAAGAATTTTTATGACACCTTTAATGGATTCACAATATGAAAAGTCTATGGACTTAATTTTTCCGCTGGCAACAGGAGAATAAAAAACGGATGCGAAGAGCGTACCTTGAGGCACATTAATATCGTCAATGAATTGCGATTCGCCCCTTACGTGATGTATGATGTCGTAGTCTTTCATGTTGTTTCCTCTATGTTCACAAATTCAGGAAAGAGTACCATAAAATGCGCAAAGAACAATCTGGTCAGCAAAAGTTGCTTGTATTGCCGGCTTCCGCGTGCATCGCTGATCGGCGAGA
>JBDHXH010000080.1:0-11602 GCA_039810605.1 Ignavibacteria bacterium
GAAATACCGCCGGAATATTCGAGACTCGTCATCATTGCAGTTGGATCGTAGAAGTTATTATTATACTTGGCACAAATATCTATATTAACTTCTTTGATGACCTTGAATGCAATTCCGAAACCTGCCTGCCACATGAACCTAAAAAGGGTCTTGTCATCCGTCACACCTGTTACCCCCTTGTCTCTTGAGATAATATTTATCCCGCCGAGAAATGAGAAGTAAGGCATTATTCTATTTGGAAGGACGTAATATCTTCCTCCAACTTGTAATGGTATTGCGCTAAGAGAATTGCTGTCGCTTTGAGTTTCATCCCGATTATGGAAACTGGTATAACCAGTCTTCACAATTAGCTGATACGAATTGTTAAAATGTTTTCCGTAGTTAATGTAAAATCCCGAAGCTTTGTTAAAAATTTGTCCGAAGTTACCGAGATTGCGGAAATATGAACCTTCAACAAAGACCATGTCTGACAAATTATTCTTCCATCCCTTCTTATCTTTGTCATATTTTTCTCTGATGAAATTGTTTTGAGCAAACGTGAGAGTTGATGCCAATAAAAAAATTATTATAAAAATTTTTTTCATATTAATTCAATTTAGAGAATTGCTGTTCTGAAAAATACCCTTACGACAGGCGTAGTGAAAGTAACATCCGGATAATTAGTATAATTGCTTTCTCTCCAGTAAGCGCCAACCGATGCCCCGAGTGAAAAATAATCTTTCATGGGATATTGTCCTTCTATAATGAGATAATGAAGGTGATGCTTTGATTCTGCAGGTTCGCTTTGTGTCCATAACCATCCGCTGCTATATGTCAGACTGACCACATCCCATCTTCCCTGCCTGATAGATGAATGCAGGCTCAATCCAAGTCCCGGTCCGAAGTCATAATTCCTTCCTTCGGGACCTGCAAAATAATCATCGGGAGTTGCGCCCATCGGAATCAGTGAAATACTTGGGTTGAGTATGAAAGTAGATTTCTTGCTATACTGCCAACTGTTCTGAAGCGTCGTCATTAAAGAAGCTGCACCGAACAGAAATCCCGGGTTGTTGTGGTAATCATAATTCAGTGTTTCGATAATTCTCTGTTTGAATTTCTTTTTCACTTTAATCTTCATTCCATACAGCAGACCTGCGGACTGCAGCATGGTCAGTTTCGGATTGCCCGATGACACGCTCATCTTCAACAGAAAATTTGAAAAGGGCGTTTTGTAATCCGGCTTGTTTACACTTCCGTAATTAAAATAGAAGTCAAAGATGCCTTCATCAATACCTTCCTTGGCAATGTTCACCCCGTTATCCTTATCAAGCCTCCTCATTCCGGCAGTCATAAACAGTGACATGTTATCAGGAGTCCTCCATGAAGGATTATCAAATACTTTGTGAGTTTCGCCTGAAAGCAGTCTGTTGAAAACTCTGACAGGATTGATAATGCCACCTGCTATTTCCATCCACATTCTGCTTGAGCCTCTGGCTCTGTTGTCCGTTATCAAAGTTGAAAGTCTGTAAGTAATTTCACCAAGGTTTATCCCGTTCATACTTGTAAGCACCCAGTCATTAAATGCAGGCTCCCATGTTTCCATAAAGTGTTCCCAGACGGCGCTACCTGACATGGAGAAAATTGTTGACTCCCAGAATCCGTATCCGTTTGTTCTTCCAGCATTGAAGAATAAATTACCGTGATAAGGATGAGCAAAGAAATTTGTCAGGAAATTATCACCATCATAAAACCAACCGGAGCTTAGATTATGCCAAACCGAATTGAAAGAAATTTTTGTCCAGTTCTTTTCAGTTGAGCCGCTCCAATCTTTTATGTAAGCCGAGAACGCGAACGGAAGAAATTCCAGCAATGCCATCTCACCGAATGCCGCATAGAAATGTTTCTTGGATTCCCAGGGCTTATATTTTTTCCTGGGATCATAAAGACTCTTAACCTGAATCCGTTTGGGCTTCTCATTGAGTTTTAAAGGGGCAATTAAATAACTTTCAAATCTTGATGAATAATCAGTGTGCAAAATGTTCTTTTGCAGTGTTGAGAAATGAAGCTTCGAATTGTTACCGGGTGTATCCTTAAGTTTAAGTTTAGGTAATTCCTGCGATGAAAGATCATGTCCTCCCAGGAGCACAATTCCAAAAACAATTAAAACCAAGTAAAATGATTTCACGAAATTAAGTATTTGAGTAAATATTTTTTATTGAAATGTGATGCTGTCGCCGCAAGAAGACTTTCCGGTAAATTGAAAACTGCCGGAAAATGTAGACTTTTAATCACAAGGAATTTAAGCAAAGTTAAACGAATGTGTAATTTTTTTCAATGACATAATCTTAGAAAGAAACATCGAACTGCATTGAACCAGCGCAAGGGAATTCAAGAACGACTCACAATTACTTTTTTGGTACTGTTTCATCAATGAGATATAATTTATTATCCTCAACAAGATACAGCATTGGAGCAATCTGAATCTTCGGATATCTCCTCCTTAATCTCACAGTTTCATTCAACACAAAATCAACTTCATTTCCAATTTCGAACAATGGAGCGAATTGATTAAAATGCTCTTCCGCAGCTTCTGACTCCCAGCCAGCCCTTTCCGCAAGTCCTTTAATAAATGCATCTTTCCGTGATGCGAGATTTACCATACCGCAATTGTCATGTCCTATAAGCGCAAGGTGTGAGACGCCGCCGACTGCAATTGCATAGGATACTTTGAACTCGCTGAACCGAAGGTTCGCCCCGCCCGACCTTATTATGTAAGCAAAGTTATCCGGAATCCTCAAGTGCTTTCTGTTATCCATGCACATGCCTATAAGAAGTTGCGCTTTGCTGTAATGATCAAGTTCCTTTTCAAGATTATGATATTCCAGCAAAAGTCCGATTGGCGTATTTCTATAAGTGTCCGGAATTTCATTTGCGGAATTGATACTTATGAGTCTGTTCAATTATTCCCCAGGTTGAGTTGTTGTATTTGAATCTAACTGCATTCAGATTAATTAGAAAATCACTTCAGAGCCGTCATCAAAAAAAAATTGCCGGCTCTGTATGTGCCGGCAATTTTCAATAAAGATTTTTAAAGCAAAATTACATTGAACTTTTTATAGCTCTCTTAATGGCTGCCCTCTTTACTGCCTTCTTTACTACGGCCTTCTTAAGAGCTCTCTTCTTCAGAGCTTTTTTCACGACTGCTTTCTTAACTGCTTTCTTGAGCACAGCCTTTTTCACTGCTTTTTTCACAGCTTTTTTCTTTACGGCTTTCTTAATTGCTTTCTTTTTCAAAGCTTTTGCCATTTCCTTCTCCTGTTTTATATTAGTAAAAAAGGACACAAGCTTAATGCAGGTGTCCTGTTTGTATTGATATTGATTGAAGTAAATTTCAAAAATATTTTCATCAAAGAAAATTTTTCAATATCTGAACTTTCGATTCCTTTCAGTTATGTGCAAACTTATGAATAAATTTTTTCTTTTGAAACTCAAATTTAAATTTTTGTTTGATTTTGTTTGCACTTCTATCAAAATGATTTCATCAAACCTTTACAGCAAGAATTTTCTATACTTATCTAATTATCCGCAAAGTTATACTTCATCTCTTCTCATCAAACGGAATACCAGGTTTCACAAAAATTACTTTTTCTCTTTCCATAACAACTGTTCCTTGTTTAAAGCCCTTTTTCTTTTTTACAAATTTTCTTTCGCAATATGCAACAGGTACAGACAATGCATTCCGTGCTTTGCTGTAGTATGCGGCTATAGACGCAGCTGTATGAATCATATCTTTCGATACATCTGATTTCTTATTTGAAACTTTAAGAACAGTATGAGAGCCGCTCGCGCCGCGGACATGAAACCAAAGATCATTCTGTGCTGAATACTTCTTCGTGAGCAAATCATTTGCAGCAGCATCCTTGCCAACCCATACTTCGAGTGAATCATTTAGTTTGAACTTTCTGAATCGGGATGTCTCGTCCCGCCTTTGCGATTCCGATTTCTTTTCTTCTTTCATCAAGGGTTTTATTTCGCTCATGTTCTTTATCTTTTCAATTTCAATTTTCAGATCTGACTCTTCCTTTTCAAGCCGAACAATTTTTTTCTCAAGCATGTCTATTGAACTTTTTTGTTTTCTGAATTTGTCAAAATACATTTGAGCATTTTCAGACGGTGATAGATCCGGTTTCAATTTTATTCTTACTGCTTTACCAGATTGTGAATCAAACTCCAATTCTTCATCACCTTTGCGGATATTGTGAATATTGTTAAGAATCTCCTCTCCATATTTTCTGAACTCTTCAGATCTCTTTCCGTTCTCATATTGAGTCTTTAACCCGTTAATTCGTTTCCTTGTATTCTGAAGCTTCTTTGTCAGTTCTTCATAAAGATTAGTTTTGAGTCTCAAAAATTTTTCCCTTCTCTGACTTTGCCTTACATACACCTCTATAAGACCGTTTACATCACTGAACATTTTATACGGACTCTTCAAGTGAGATAACTCCATTAAAGAAACTATAAGATTGTTTTCTCTTCTGTCGTCTGTTGAAACGTAATTTTCATAAAGAACAAAATCCGGATTCTCAAATTCAGAGATGATTTCTGATGCACACCTGTCAATTTCATCTTTCGCTGCTTTATCGGCAGTGCCTCTTTGTTCAATTTTCAACCGTGAAAAAATTTCTTCCGCATAGATCCTTCCGAACTTCGGGAATGTGCTTTTCACATAAGCTGCATTAGTGTCAGATGGCAACCTGCCTGACACAGTATGATCTGGATGGTCGAAAATTGAGGAAACATTTTCATTCAACAATTCATTCTTCTGCTTGAATGAATTGAGTATCTCATTTCCGGATATGTAATAACAATTTGCTTTAATTGTGAAGAAAGTGAACACCAAAGATTCATTGCCGTCAAATTTGAATTCAATCGCCCTGTCGTCATTACACAGAGAAACTTGAGTTATTTTTTTCCCGCGCGCTTCTCCAAACAAATCACTATAATTCCTTTTAGCCTTAGCAATATTTTCTTTCAACAGGATGTAGTTGTAATCTTTCTCAATTGAAAATTCCAATCCTCTGCTGCTTTCTTCAAATGAAATCATCATCTTATTTTTTTCCTGCGTAAATATTGACGAGATTGTCAGTCCACATATCTGCTGATTCAGATAACTTGCTACCTCTCTGATGATATAAAAATTATTCAGCATAAATGAAAATAAAATTATGAAGGCAAATGTTTAGTTACAAAATAAATCCTGCTGATTCATTTATTTGGAAACGAGAACACAGGTGTGTTGTGTGAGTTGTGCGTGTTAAGTATTTGCGGCTGCTAAGGAATCACGCTCCAATAGAATTGTTGAAAGAGTTGGATAGGGTGGTTTAACTTTCCTTGAGAGCCTCTGCTCCGCCGACAATTTCAAGGATTTCTTTGGTGATGGCTGCCTGACGTGCCTGATTGTATGAGAGTTCAAGAAGTTTCAGAAGGTCAGATGCATTTCGGGTTGCAGTTTCCATTGCCGTCATGCGCGCGGCTTGTTCCGCTGCATTTGATTCAAGCAGCGCTTTCCAGAACTTTACCCTGTATTGCTTCGGTATCAGCTCTTTCAGAATTTCAGCCGCACCCGGTTCATATATGTAATCAACCGAAGTCTTCTTTTTTGATTGGTCTTTTTCCGGCTTTGACAAAGGAAGAAGCTGATCTTTAACTGCAACTTGTTTTACTACAGACCGGAATTCATTGAAAATAATTTCAACGCTGTCGTAAGATCTCTTTTTATAACCGTCAATTATGTAATTTATAATTTCGTTTGACAATTCAAAGGAGAGGTTATTGAAAACATTAACATAGGATTTAATGATGTTAAGATTTTTCTTCTTCAACGCGTCGTTGGCTTTCTTTCCAATGACAATCACCCTGGTGTCTTTCGGCAAACTGTTAATGTAATTCAGAGAAAACCGGATAAGATTCGAATTGAAAGAGCCCGCCAAACCTCTGTCAGCGGAGATTACTACAACAAGTCGGTGCTTAATGTCTCTTTGCTCAAGAATATTATTGACTTCCTCTCCTGCCGAATCTGCAAGATGAGTAAGAAGTTCGTCAAGTCTCTTCGCGTATGGGCGCATTGAAATGATTCTGTCCTGGGCACGCCTCATCTTTGCGGATGCAACCATCTTCATTGCTCTGGTTATCTTCTGCGTTCCCTTAATTCCCGTAATCCGTATTTTTAATTCTTTAAGTGTCGCCAATGCCTGATTTTAAAAAATTTTTCTTTTTAGAAATGGACTGTTCTTAATTTCCCAATGCAGATTTAAATCTTTCCGTAAAATCTTTCAGAACATTATTCATCTTATCAACATTTTCCTTCTGAAGATCTTTGGTATCTCTGATGCTTTGCAGAATATCCGCGTGCATATTTTCTATTTCCATCAGAAGATCGTTCTGATAGCGCTGACATTCGGAAACCGGAATCTCATCGAGATAACCATTTGTTGCCGCATAGATTATCAGCACCTGATTTTCAATAGGCATCGGAGTGTATTGCTTCTGCTTCAGAATCTCCACAAGTCTTTCACCTCTTCTAAGCTGCTGCATAGTCGCCTTGTCAAGATCAGAACC
Source organism: Ignavibacteria bacterium (assembly GCA_039810605.1). Taxonomy (GTDB): domain Bacteria; phylum Bacteroidota; class Ignavibacteria; order Tepidaquicellales; family Tepidaquicellaceae; genus JAGPCH01. The sequence continues at coordinate 6,598 of JBDHXH010000080.1, forward strand.
GAATTTGGCAAAAGCTTCAAGTTCGCGGAACTGTGCCAGATCAAGCCGAAGCGTACCCGCAATTTTTTTCATTGCCTTGATTTGAGCATTACCTCCTACTCTCGAAACCGAAATACCTACATTGATCGCCGGTCTTATGCCTGCATTAAACAAATTAGGTTCAAGATAAATCTGTCCGTCAGTAATTGAAATCACGTTAGTCGGAATGTAAGCTGAAACGTCTCCTGCCTGCGTTTCAATGACAGGCAAAGCAGTCAGACTTCCGCCTCCGAGATCATCGGCAAGCTTCGATGCTCTTTCAAGCAATCTTGAGTGCAGATAAAATACATCACCAGGATAAGCTTCACGTCCCGGCGGTCTTCTAAGAAGCAGAGAAACTTCACGATACGAAGCTGCCTGTTTTGTCAGATCATCATAAACTACAAGCGCATGTCTTCCCGAATCTCTGAAATATTCTCCGAGTGTAGCTCCGGAGAATGCCGCAATATACTGCATCGGAGCAGGGTCTGATGCCGTTGCCGAAATTACGGTGGTATATTCCATCGCACCCGCATCATGCAAACTCTTAACAACCTGCGCTACAGTAGAACCCTTTTGTCCTATTGCAACATAAATACAATATACTCCTTTTCCTTTTTGATTGATGATAGTATCAATAGCAACAGCAGTCTTTCCTGTCTGCCGGTCTCCGATTATCAATTCTCTCTGACCTCTTCCAATCGGAATCATTGCATCAATAGCCTTAATACCGGTTTGAAGCGGCTCTTTTACAGGCTGTCTTTGTATTACTCCGAGAGCTTTTCTTTCAAGCGGCAAAAACTTGTCTGTATGTATTTCACCTTTGCCGTCAATAGGCTGTCCGAGAGGATTGATTACTCTTCCAAGCATTGCTTCTCCAACAGGCATTGATGCAATCCTTCCTGTCCTCTTTACCGTGTCGCCTTCTTTCACCAGCGCTGAATCGCCAAACAAAATACATCCAACGTTGTCTTCCTCAAGGTTAAGCGCAATTCCAAATACTCCATTCGGAAATTCAATCAACTCACCCGCTTCGCACTTCGATAATCCATAAACTCTTGCAACTCCATCACCTACGTAAAGTACCGTTCCGACATCAAACACATCAACTTCAGTTTCAAAACCCGAAAGCTGCTTTCTTAGTATCGCAGAAATCTCATCTGATTTCACTTCTGCCATTTCTTGTCTCCTGAATTTTTATTTTTCTTTTTAAAACTTTTTTAATTTAAATTGAAATCTCCCTGAAGGAAACTTTCTCTAAGTCTTGCAAGCTGACGCTTTATGCTTGCATCGAGTACAGTGTCATTAATCTTCGCAACAAATCCTCCCAAAATGTCTTTATCAATTTCAAAGAACATGTCGCTTTTCAATTTTGTATAAGAATCAATCTTCTGTTTCATGTTTGCCCGTTCCTGGTCATTGAGTTCGACAGCAGTTTTAACATGAACATCCACAATGCCTTCCTTCTCTTTCACAAGATGAATATAATCTTCACAAATATCGGCAGTCAGTGATTCTCTGCTTCTTGACACAAGCAAATTCAGAAATGCCATTGTAAGTGGCGATTTATTCGATCCGAAAATATCATTCAGCACTGCAGCTTTCTTTCTTTTGTTAACGATAGGGCTATGCAGAAACAGCCGCAACTCCGTACTGGACTTTATAGTATCAATGATGTCATAAATATCCTTTGTAACCTCTTTTAATGCTCCCTTTTCCTCGGCTGTTCCGTACAATGCTATTGTATATCTTCGCGCTGCTTTTGAAATCATTTTATTTGTATGTTAAACCGTGCATCATTGGTCAAACGTCAGCAGACATCGGACCAAATTGCAGGCAATCATTGTTTTGCCTCTTCAAATTAATTTTTTGGAATCTGCGACACAAAGTCACTGACAATCTTCTTTTGCTTCTCTGCATCGAGATTTTCCTTGATAATTTTTTCTGCTGATTTAATTGCCAAATCAGAAACCTCATTTCGCAGATCTGCCATAGCAGATACTTTCTCCTGACGAATCTCTTCCCTTGCCTGTTCAATCAATTGGCGAGAGTCTTCCTGTGCTTTTGCCATTAATTCTTCGCGCATCTTATTTGCAATCTCTTTCGACTCATTTATAATCTTCATTGACTGAATACTTGCATCAGCAAGATTTTTCTTATGCTGTTCGACGAGCCCTTCGGCATCCTTCTGCAATTTTTCCGCGTGATCAAGCGAGTTCTGAATTGACTGTTCACGTGAATGCAAAGCAGTGAGAAGCGGAGTCCATGCAATTTTTTTCAGCAACACCAGCAAGATGAGGAAAATTACTATTTGCCAGATTATCAATCCCGGATTGACCGACAATAATCCCGGCTTCTCTTCATGCTGCACAAATAAAATCACAAGCGGATTGCTTGTAAACATTGTTAGATAATAAATCATTATCTGAATTTTTATTTAAATTATTTGCCGCCAGTCGGCAGAAACACACTGCCGGTGACAGAAGTTATCATTGTTCATCGCAAATCTTTACGATGCTTTGAACTACGACTTTGTTGCAAGCAGAATACAGATAACGAGACCGAAAAGCGCTACCCCTTCAACGAGAGCTGCTGCAATGATCATCGTTGTTCTGATTTCGCCAACCGCTTCAGGCTGTCTTCCGATAGATTCAAGAGCTGAACCTGCAAGTCTGCCGATACCAATACCGGCTCCGATTACTGTCAATCCGGCTCCGACTCCGGCTCCTAAGAAAGCTAAATCCATTCTGACTATTTCTCCTTTTGTTTATTTAATTTGTTTAAATTATTTATTTGAAAATCCAAATTTCAAAATTGACAAAACGCTTAAACCTGCAACTGACTGCTCACTCGCAAAATCAGTGATGTCCCATTGCCATATTAATATAGAGTGCCGACAGCATCGTGAAAATATAAGCATGAAGCAATGCAATGAAAATTTCAATCATGTAGATGAACAAAGCAAAGGGAACAGCGATCACGGAACCCGCATAGCTAAGCACAAAAATCAAACCGATCAGTGAAAATATTATGATCGTTCCTGCCGTAATGTTTGCAAACAACCTCATCAATAGCGCGAAAGGCTTTGTGAATAATCCTATGAACTCTACAACTATCATTATAGGAATTACAAAGACCGGAATGCCGCGCGGCACGAGTCCTCTGAAGTATCCCACGAATCCATGCGCCTGTATTCCCTTATATTGTGTCATTACAAATGTAATGATGGCGAGGGCTGCGGTTACATTAATATTCTTTGTTGGTTGAGCCATGAACGGGAACAGACCCAGCAGATTTGCGAACATTATGAAGAAGAAAAGAGTAAGAAAAAACGGCATCATCTTCAATCCTTCTTTTCCAAAATTGGGCAATACAATTTCATCGCGGATAAACACGATGAGAGATTCGACTACGTTTCCAATACCCCTGGGAATTCTTCGTTTCTTATTTGATGATACGGCATACATTAATACGCAGATGAGAATAACAGATGCGAGAAATATCATAGCAGTACTTTTCGTAATGGAAAAGTCAATGTCTATTCCGAATATGTGCACTGGTTCAAAATGAGGAAGATCGAGTTTACCGAGGAAGTAGAAATCTATATAGTGGTGATCAACAATTTTTTCAATGACATCAAATTTTTCTTCACCTTCGTCAACTACCTTTTCACTTGTACCTTCAACTTTATGTAATTCGCTTTCCTTCTTATCGTCTGCAAGAGCGCTTGTAGTCAAGCGTGCAGATATCAGGAAGAAAAAGATTAAACCGACTAAAACTTTAAGTATGAGAGCAGATTTGTTTTTATGCAAGCAGAATCTAATTGTCAAATTTTTCGGGAAATTGATTTAAACTGTTTTTTTGTTTGTGCCGGAAAGAAAATTTATTTCAAATATTAAGAACAAAAAGTAAAAGAAAAAAAACGAAACTGCCAGCGGTATCTTTTCTATTTTCAAAAAATATATAAGGACAAAGATTATTATTACCATTGCAATCATTCTTGTAACCATGCTAAGTAAAACAACATTAAAGAATCCCCTGCCCTCCGATTTGAATGCTTTCGTTATCACCAAACTGCCGATTACAACACTCATGAAACTCAATGTCCATCCGAGAACAAACGGTACGGTATAATTTCCGGAATTGGAAACGAAGATTATTAAAAATCCGGCTGCAAGAATTACTGCACTTATCAGAACTATTTTGAGAAAGAACTTTTTAAAATCTAATGTCCTCAGGATTTCTTAAATTTAGAATTATCCTTCTTTTCTTCTTCTGTAAGCTTTTTTACGTTAAGATAAAAGCCATAGAAACCTGCAGCAAACCCCACAAAACTAAGTATCAGCGTAAATACAGCATTCGTATTGAACTGTCCATCAAGCCACCTCCCTATCCAGAAAAAAATCAGAATTGTAACGACAAGAGTAATTCCTAAACCCGAGTACTGAACCGTTTTCGAATCAGCTTTTATAAGGGGATTTGAGAGCAACTTCCCGAAAGAACTTCTGTTCTTTTCGTCCTTGTTTTGGCTCTCATCCATTAACAATGTCTTGAAAAATCTTGCGTCTGTAAAATTAACCAAACAGCGTTTGAAAATCAATTCGACTTTTTAGGGAGAAGATAAAAAAAGATAAAAGATATACCCGATACTTCGTCTCACTCTGTCCACTTTGCCTCTCCTTTGTTTTCAAAAAAATATTTTAGCTCCGATTTTGATATACTTTCTAAGTTATTACTCGATTTCAAAATTAATTTGGAAAGCATTGTTTGGACTGATGTGAAAGTCTGTGAAAATCTGTTTTGAATTTGTTTCAATCTCCATATTTTCTCTCTTTTATTTTTTCTAATTTTCCTAAAATATTTTTCGTCATTTGAAAAAAATCATTTCCGTCGTAGGAGCCCGTCCAAATTTCATGAAGATGGCTCCGGTTCATAAGGAACTTCTCAAGCACAAATCAAAAGTAACTCATATCATTGTTCATACAGG
>JBDHXH010000081.1:0-11526 GCA_039810605.1 Ignavibacteria bacterium
ATGTTCGCGCCGCTGCGAACATTTGGGTCTGGGGGGTAATTCTCCTCACTTCGCTTTCACAGGTCAAGGAGATTTTTTGAAAGCGAACATAAAAATAATCAACTTATTCTGTCGGATGAATAATTAGAAATACGCAATTTTTATAAGTGGATTCACTCAATGCATTGAATGAAGATCGCGATCGAACACCAGCCGTTCACTGATACCATTGATACGATACTGTATTCTTACATTTAACAAGAAGCTAATCTGGTGTATCTTGTCATAAATACACTTTCCATTTTAGTTGAGACAATTTGCGTCTAATCTCGTAGCCTCGTTTACATTGCGTCATGTCGGTTTTTTGATAGTGATGTTGAAGTTCATACTTATACTGTACATTGTTCTTAGGCTCACAGTATTTTCGAACGACGGATTCAGTCTCTCGTTTGATCGTGAATTATTATTCTTTTTGTTTGCCGGATTTGTGGCACAGTTAATTGATGGGGCGCTTGGAATGGCTTACGGAGTGAGTTGTTCCACTTTATTGATATCATTCGGCATAACGCCGGCAGTAGCATCGGCAAGCGTTCACACTGCTGAAGTTTTCACGACGGGAGTATCAGGGCTATCCCACATCTTCATGAAGAATGTTAACAGAAAATTATTTCTTAGAATCGCGGTGACAGGAGCGATAGGTGCTATGCTTGGCGCGTATCTCCTTTCCAAAGTATTCAACGGTTCTTTCATCAAGCCTTATGTATCTGTGTATCTTTTGATAATGGGAGTTATTCTGCTTGTAAAGAGTTTCAAGAATGAAGAGCGGAAAAGGAAATTTACCAAGCTTCCGCTGCTTGGTTTTACGGGCGGCTTGCTTGATGCAATGGGCGGAGGAGGATGGGGACCGATTGTAACTTCAAATCTGATAATGAAGAAAGGAACGCCTAAGGAGACTATAGGAACGGTAAACACGGCAGAGTTCTTTGTAACTTTTTTCAGCACGGGTGTTTTCCTTTTCTTCCTCGGCATAGACAGCTGGAAAGTCATACTCGGATTAATTGCCGGCGGCGTTATTGCTGCTCCTCTGGGTGCCTTTTTGATCGGAAAAATTAAACCAAAAATAATTATGATTTCAGTGGGAATCGTAATCATAATTTCTTCTTTAATCACAATCTACAATAGTCTCTTCTGATTTCTCAATTTTGAAAAGCAGTATGGATACTTCGCGTATCATAAGATCGCTCTCGCAGAATAAAAATGTCTATGGAGAATTGCTTTCCGGCATTTTTAATGAAGAATATTTGTGGAAGCCTCATCAGGATAAATGGTGTCTGCTTGAAATAGTCTGTCATTTATTTGATGAGGAGCAATATGACTTCAGAGCGCGTATAAGAAGTTTGTTGAATGACCCCGCTGCTGTTCCGCCTCCCATTGATCCATCGGGATGGGTCAAGAGCAGAAAGTATATTGAACAGGATTACGAAACTGTTTTGAAAAAATTTCTGAACGAAAGAGATAATTCAATTGAATGGTTGCTTTCTCTCGAAGATCCGAAGTGGAAGAATGAATACATTCATCCTCAATTCGGTCCGATGTCTGCTGAATTTTTTCTTTCCAACTGGCTCGCGCACGATTACCTTCACATAAGACAAATTGTCCGAACGCGCTATCAGTATCTTCAGCAAATTTCAGGAATGAGCCTGCAATATGCGGGCGAGTGGTGAAAATTATTTGAAGGGGGGGAAGTTAAGTTTATTTGTCAATGATTGCTGCCATGAATTCACCTTCGCAAACCAACTCACCGCCGATGTAATTTTTGTAAGCTTTTCCGGCAATCTTGCATATCCCTCGCTTGAATGAAAGCAGATACATTTCAAATACAAGCTGATCGCCGGGAATGACAGGCTTTCGGAATTTTGCTTTTTCGATTGATGCAAAATATGCCATCTTACTCTTCGGATTATCAAGCGTATTTAGCAATAAAATAAATCCGCATTGAGCCATTGCTTCTATTATCAATACTCCCGGCATCACACGCTTATTAGGAAAATGTCCGCTGAAGAACGGCTCGTTATATGTAACATTCTTTATTCCGACTATTCTCTTATTTACATCCATCTCAATAATTCTATCAACCAGCAGAAACGGATAACGGTGAGGCATAATCTCCAGAATCGCTTCAACGTCAAAGACACAGTTCTCGGATTTCATTACCTGAAACTGCTTCTCAATCTTCTTCTGGAGATAAAGCTTCCTCAAGATTTTTGTAAACTCAACATTGGACTTGTGTCCCGGCCTTGCAGCAAGTATCTGTCCCTTTATGGGGGCTCCTATTAAAGCAAGGTCCCCGATGAGATCCAGAAGTTTATGTCTGGCGGGCTCGTTCTTATAGCGCAGTTCCTTGTTATTTAAAATTCCGTTTGATCCGAGCATGATGCTTTCTGAAATACCAAGTTTCTTTGTCATCTCAAGCAGCTCTGCTGAAGTCGCATCTTTATCAACAATGACAATTGCGTTATTAAGATCACCGCCTTTTATCAAACCCTGCGATATCAGAAATTCAATTTCACTTAGGAAACAAAATGTTCTTGAAGAAGCAAATTCTTTTTCAAATTCTTTGTGAAGGCTGAACAACCCGCTGTGCTGAACACCGAGAGCGGGATTATTGTAATCTATCATTACCGAAATTCTGAAATCGTCTTTCAAAGGCAGCGCGACTATGTCAACATTATTTTTTTCATCCTGATAATGAACCGTATCTTCAATGACAAGATAATCTCTCTTCGCTTCCTGCTCGACGAATTCTGCTTTCTTCAGAGTCTCTACATAATCCTTTGCACTTCCATCCATCACAGGAGGTTCATTCGAATCAAGCTCAACCGTGATGTTGTCGAGTTCACAACCCATTATCGCCGCAAGCACGTGCTCGACTGTATGAACTTCGGCACCGTTCTTCGCAATTGTTGTTCCTCTTGATATGTCAATGACGTGATCAATGTCGGCGGGGATTTCAGGACTGCCCGGCAGATCCTTTCTCAAAAACCTTACTCCGTAATTTTCGGGAGCAGGTTTAAATGTCATGTTGGATTTGTTTCCGGTATGCAGACCGACACCCGAAAGTGTTACTTCATTTTTGATGGTGCGCTGCTTTTCTAACATTGATGATTATGGTAATTATGATTTAGTAATTTTTTTTTCAAGTTCTTTGATTCTTTGTTCAAGTTTGTCAATATTTTTTATGCCAATCTCTCTGCGGAGATTTTCGATATTTGGCAACGCCCTGTATCCCGTGTAGATTCCGGGTTTGTCTATTGATTTGCTTACTCCTACAGATGCGCCTATTATTACATCATCACAAATGGTAAGATGTCCTACAATACCGGCCTGACCGCCAATCATGCATCGCTTACCGATCTTCGTCGAACCTGCAATTCCTGTTTGCGCCGCTATGACTGTATTTTCTCCGATTGTTACGTTATGCGCGACCATTATCTGATCATCGAGTTTCACTCCTTTGCATATCCGCGTTTCGCCGATGGTTGCTCTGTCAATAGAACAGTTAGATCCTATTTCAACATTATCCTCAATGACAACTATTCCGGTCTGCGGAATTTTCTTATATGAACCGTCTTCCTGTTTTGCAAATCCGAATCCGTCTGCGCCTATGACGGTTCCCGAATGTATTATTACATTATTGCCGACTGTGCATTCTTTATAAATTGTAACATTGGGATAAATTGTGCATCCGGATCCGATTGAAACAGAATTTCCAATTGAGCAGTTTGAAAAAATTTTGGAACTGTTTCCTATCTTGCAATTTTTTCCGACAGATGCAAAATTCCCCAAATAAACATTTTCCCCTATTGCTGTTTCTTCCCCGATGAAACAATTGTCAGAGATTCCCGAAAATTCATCTTCATAATTGCTGTCAAAAACTTCAAGAAGTTTTAGGAATGAAGTATAGGGATCGGCCACTCTTATCACCGAAATTTCTTCACGCGGATGCTTTATTTTAAAATCACCGGAAACTATGACAGCTCCTGCTTTCGTAGTGTCAAAGAATTTTTCATAGAGTGGATTGGAAATAAAAGTAATTTCATTTTTTCCGGCTGTTTCGATTTTGCCGACGTTAGTGATGTCAGCCTCCCGGCTGCCTTCGATCTTTCCGTTGATTAGCTCGGCTATGTCTTCAAGTTTCATTTGCCTTCGATTTCATTCATGACCTTTGCAGTAAGATCATAATTCTCATTGACATACAAAAGGAGAATGTCGCTGCTTCTGTCAAAGACATAATCAAATCCTCCGTCCTTCGCCACAGTTTCGATTGCTTTGAATATCCTGTCCTGCACAGGTTTCATAAACTCTGTCTGTTTTTGAAAATATTCTCCGTTCTCTCCGAATTTCTGTGTCTTAAAATTTGTGACTGCAGTTTCAAGTGCGGCAATGTCGGATTCCTTCTGTTGCTTAAGCTGGTCTGTGAGTATGAGTTTTTTCTTTTCATAGTCATCCTTCATATATCTTAAACTGTCCTGCAAGCTCTTAAGCTCGCCCTGCCATTGCGTAACGAGATTGTCCAGCCGCTGCTTGGCATCTTTCGAGTCCTGCATTGATTCAATAATTTTCTTTGAATCTATATATCCGACCTTTGTCTGGGAATGAAGATTAATTGACTGCAGCATCACAATCAAAATAATTCCGGCTGTGAGATATATTTTTCTGAAGTTCATGTTTTCCTGAATAAATAATAAATTGCCTGCACGCACAAGCCTGCAGGCAATTAACTTTAATATGAAGATAGAGTCTTATTTAAGTTTGTCAAGAACTTTAAAAGTAATATCGTACTCTTTATCTCCGTAAATCATTGTGCCGTCGGCTTTGTCGAATACAAAATTTATCTTTAAAGATTTTGCAACCTCTTCAATTGTCTTTGTGATTTTTTCTTTTACGGGTTTAAATAATTCCTGCTGCTTCAGCAATAGAGTGTTCTGAACGTTTTGCTTGTAAGCATCGAGACCTTCTCCCAGAACCTGCAGTTCCTGCTGAAGTCCGGAAATTTCATCCTGCAGAGCTTTCATTTCAGATTCAGATTTTACCGCGCCGGATTCAACCTGCTTCTGCGCGTCATCATATTTTGCTTTGAAATTTTCCGCTTTTGCCTTTAAATCAGTTTCTCTTGTTTGAATTGTGTCAAGATAAAGTTTCTGCAACGCTTCAAGATCAGTCTGAACCTTCTGTGCCTCGGGAAGCTGTTTTAATATTACTTCACTATCAACGAATCCAAGCTTAAGCTGCGCATTGGCGCTTCCTGCAAACATCATTACACCTGCTAAGACAATCAAAAAATAATACTTCAGATTACTGTTTTTCAAAAATTCTCCTTAATTTTATTAAATTAATTTTTTTTATATTTGGTTATTAAAATCCTCTTCCGAATTGAAAATGAAACTGCCACTTGGGAGGCTCCCTGTCAACAATCCTTCTGTCGAATCCATACCCGAAATCAAATCCTACAAGTCCAACCGCAGGAAGTATAAGTCTCGTTCCTATTCCGACTGAACGCCTTAAATCAAAAGGATCTGTCTTCGTTATATCCGACCATACATTACCTGCTTCTGCAAATAGAAGAACAAATATCGGCATCGGATCCATGGCAACAGAATATCTTACTTCAACTCCATACTTTGCCGCAACATTTCCTCCGATTGGATCTCCGAATTGATTCTTGGGTCCGATGCTCCGGTCATCATAACCCCGCAACGCAATTGTGTTGTAGGTAAGTCCGTTGCCACCCATGAAAAAGATTTCTGTCGGAGGAAGATATTTGTCTTTGGCAAACGAATTTATGAAGGAGAACATGAAATTTGAGTATAATACTAATTTCCTGTTTTGAGTTAAAGGTGTAAATGCTTCTGTTGAAAAAATGTTCTTTATGAAATCAACTGAACCCGGAAGAAACGGTCCTCCGGATAACTCCGTTGAATTTGAAACTCTCGTTCCACTGGTAGGGAATACCGGCTCAAATACTGATGACCTGCTGATTACCTGCCTTATACTGAACTGATTTCGGATTCCTTCCTGATAGTACTGATCTCCGTTGATAACATTTGTTCTTTGCATCTTCAGCGTCCAGTCACCTCTGAAATAATCATCGGGAAACTTGAATCTTCTTCCGACATTTATAGAAGCACCTGTTTCCTTGAGATCAAGGTTTGAATAATTCTGACGTGTATCAAAAATATTGAATCCGAATTGTGTCGGCTGATTGAAAAGCCAGGGCTCCTGAAATCCGAGATCGAAAGTTCTGTATGTTCCACCCGTTCCGAATGTCCAGTTAAATGAAAGTATCTGCCCTGCTCCTCCTGAAAATGGCTGGGCGATATCGAAGTTATTGAATGTCAGACCCAACGCACCCGTAATTCCGAAACTTCCGCTGTAACCGATTGAAGCATTGAACTGGTCTGATGATTTTTCTTCAACTATGTATTTGATATTTACCGTGCTGTCGTTTGCAAGTGAAATATCTTGAGTCAGTTTTTCGGGATTGAAGTAGTTAAGATTATTGAGCTGCTGCATGCTTCGTTTGATGCTGCTTTTGCTGAATGGGTCGCCGGGCATTGTATATAGCTCTCTTCTCATTACTTTATCTTTTGTCTTATCATTTCCTTCAAAACCTACCATGCCGAATTTAAACCTGTTGCCTTCGTTAATAGTAATGACAAGATTTACACTGTCTCCGTCAACGGGCTCTTCATCAATGTCGGCATTGAAAGAAAGGTAACCATTATCGAGATACATTGAATTGATATCGCTCTCGCTTTCGTTGCCGTATATATTTTCCTGAACTTTTTTCATATTATAAACATCGCCCTTCCTCATATTTAATCTTCCCAGCAATGCGAGATCATCATAGACTTTGTTCCCTTCAAATCTTACATCGCTTATGTAATATTTTATTCCTTCATCAATCTTCACTTTGATGTTAACATCTTCTTTGGAAGGAAGGATGTCAAGTTCATCTGAAACAACTATTGCATCTTTGTATCCTCTCTCTTTGTATAAATCTTCTATGAGTTTTTTGTCGTCATCAAATTTCTTTCTGTCAAATTTCGCGCCGTCCCAGAATTTCCACCATGACTTCTCGCTTGTCTCACTCATTGCTCCCCGAAGGTCATCTGATGAAATCTTAGTATTGCCTTCAAAGACAATATGGTCAACAGTAAGTTCCTTGCCTTCAATAATTTTCACGCGGATGCGCGCCTCGTTGTTTGCAGACACAAGTTTGTCAACTGTAACTTTTGCAAGCCCGTAGCCTTCTTCCGAATAAAACTTTTCTAGATTATATTCAATGTCCTTAAGCTTCTGCTCTGAAACTACTTCTCCGGTCGAGAGATTAATCTTTTCACGGAGGTCATCATAAGAGTATTCGTCGTTACCTGTTATTTCGACTTTTTCAACTCTTGGAAGTTCTTCAACTTCAATTACAAGATATACATCATTCCCAAATTTCTTGTCAACATAAATCCTAACGTCGGCAAAGATTCCGATTTTCCACAGGCGGTTCAATGCTTCTCTTGTTTCATCCGAAGGAACGGTAATCTCCTGACCATTCTGAAGTCCTGAATAAGAAATTATGGTTTGTGCTTCATAGTTCTTGTTACCTTTTACATCAATGTTTGCAATCTTATACGTAGTCGGTCCCTGATCCTGTGCCAGCATTGTATTGCAAACTGCGACAAGCATCAGTGTAAGAAAAAACTTTACATATTTTTGATGGATCAGTGTAATATTCAAATTCAATTCTTGTTTAATTGTTCGCTGACCAATCCGAACCTACGTTCCCGGTCTTGATAAGCTTTTATCGCTTCGTAATACTGCGTTCTTTTAAAATCCGGCCAGTAATTTTTGTCTATATAAATCTCCGTATAAGCCAACTGCCACAGCATGAAATTGCTGATTCTGAATTCTCCGCCTGTCCGTATCATCAGATCAGGATCGGGTATGCTGCTCATGGAAAGATATTCCGAAAAACTTTTTTCATCCATCGGTTTAAAATCAGATTTGCTGCTGTGTTGTTCCCTGCGAATCTTATTTACGGCGTTGAGAATATCCCATCTCCCGCTGTAGCTCAATGCGAGATTGAGCGTCATCAGTTTATTTTTCTTTGTAACTTCAATAGCATCTTCAAGTTCCTTCAAAACTTTTTCCGGCAGCACGTCAAGGTTGCCTGTGGCTATCAACTTCACATCGTTCTCATTCAGACGTCGTGTCTCTCCGCGAATTGAGCGAATAAGTAATTTCATCAGCATTGAAACTTCTGTCTTGGGGCGCTTCCAGTTTTCCGTCGAGAAAGTATAAAGTGTCAGATACTTTACACCAAGTTGTCCGGAAGCCTCTACAATGTCCCGCGCAGAGTTTACTCCTTCGTTATGTCCGAAGACACGGGACATTCGTTTTGACTTAGCCCATCTCCCGTTGCCATCCATTATGATCGCAACATGCTTAGGGATTTCGCCCCGTTTCTTAATTCTGTCCTGTACAAGTTTGTCTTCCGGTGAAGGATCAATCATCCTGCAAAAATCTATTGATTAAAATTGTTGGTCGAAATTTAATTCTCCGGATTTTCATTTTCCAAAATACTCTACAGTAATCCAATTCTGATTTTCACTTGCTGCATTTTTTCATTTGCAATGATAGCCGCATTACTGTTGCCCTCCGTAATCACATTCCTCAATCTTTCTTCGTCGCTTCTTATTCCGGAAAAAGTTGTCTGCAGTTCCGATAGCTTTTGCGAAACAAATTCTCCGAGCTCTGTCTTGAATTGTCCGTAACCTCTTCCTTCATAATCCTTCTCAATGTCTTCAATGCTCCTTCCCGAGAATCCCGAAAAAATCGAAAGCAGATTGCTGATTGCAGGCTTATCTTTTCCAAAGGCGACTCTGTTATCGGAATCGGTTACTGCTCTTTTAAATTTTTTTATGATTGTATCCGCATTGTCCTGAAGTCCGATATAACTATCTTCCGTTCCGCTCTTGCTCATTTTTTTCAGGGGCTCATTCAAAGACATTATCTTTGCGGTTGTCTTTGATAGTGTAGCAGACGGAATCTTGAAAGTTTCTCCGTGCCGGTTATTGAATCTCTGCGCAATTGTTCGCGCAAGCTCAACGTGCTGTTTTTGATCTACACCGACAGGGATTTCATCGGCATCATAAAGCAAAACATCGCCTGCCATCAGGACGGGATAATCATAAAGCCCGACCAACTGTCCTCCTTTTCCCGCTTTCTGTGACTTATCCTTAAATTGTGTCATCTTGGAAAGCTCTCCCATCGTTACATAGTTATTCAGTATCCAGCATATTTCGCTGTGTGCGGGAATCATTGACTGAACGAATATTACGGACTTATTCGGGTCAACACCGACTGTAATGAGCCATGCAACAACATCCAGTGTCCTTTTTTTCAACAATTCAGGATCCTGAACTGCAGTAATGGCATGCAGATTAGCGATGAAGAAGAAATTTTCATATTCATCGGAATGCTGCTTCTCCGCCCATCGTTTCATTGCTCCGAGATAATTCCCTATCGTAAGTTCTCCTGACGGTTGTATTCCCGATACTACTCTTTTCAAATTCATTAACATTAATTATTCTAACATTTGCCGTTCTGCGAAATTAACTTTTTCTGAAAAATTTTAATTCGAAGCGCGTCAATGTTGAATCAAAACAAAATTCCTTAAAGATTTAATGGTTGTAAAAGGTATGAAATTAACTATAGAGTTGTTTTTGTAATTGTAATTGTTGTCAACATGGATGTAATGTCTATTGTTTGGTGCTGTCAACCGTAACTTTGTAAATCTTTTCACCATCTTTAGTCATTCCGAATTTTTCCCTTGCGATCCTTTCGAGTTCCTCATCCGAAGTCTTCAGTAATTCAAGTTCCTTGCGAAGATCCTGCGACTTCTTTAATTCAATATTGAGCTGACTTTCGAGATCTTTTCTTTCGTCTTCAAGTTTTATTCTCTGCAGTATGCCTTTATTACCAAACACGGCAACAGAAATCAGTCCGGTAAAAAAAACTATGATTATTACAATCCGCGTATTATACTTGAAAAACCGCGCGATCGTTTTGAACAGCGAATCTTTTTCGTTTGAATTATTACCCATTAATTTTTTTTCAGTGAAAGTTGAATTAATTTTTCCGTTAACTCTCTGAAACTCATACCATAAGCAACTGCCGACTTCGGAACAAGAGATGTTTCTGTCATTCCCGGCAACGTGTTAACTTCAAGACAATGGAGTTCGTTCTTGTCATCAAGTATAAAATCAACCCGCGAATATACTTCACATCCAAGTGCATTATGAGCTTTAATTGCACTCTGCTTTACTTCTTTCTCTATATCAACGGGAATGATAGCAGGGCAAAAATATTCAGTCATTCCTTTTGTGTATTTATGCTCATAATCGTAAAATCCGTCCTTTGGTCTGATCTCTATCACAGGAAATGCTTCATTGCCAACTACTGTTGCCGTTAGTTCTCTTCCCTTCACGTATTTCTCAATCAAAATCTTATCAGAATAGTTAAAAGCAAATTCGACTGCTTTCTGAAGTTGAACATCTTCAACATCCGGCTGCACAATCGTAAGCCCCACTGTGCTTCCTTCGTCATTTGGTTTAACAACGCAAGGGTAACCAATTTCGTCAAGCACCGTTTTGTTCAGTTTAAAATAATCTTCCGCATCCCTCTTTTGCAATGCAATCCAACCGGGAGTCTTCACGCCCGCAGATTTGATGACAATCTTTGAAATGTCCTTGTCCATTGCGAGAGCCGATGCAAACACATTCGATCCTGTATATTTCACTCCTCGCAGATCAAGCAAAGTCTGGAGCTTTCCATCTTCGCCAAACTTCCCATGCACGCCCAAAAACACAATATCTATGTTATCGAAAATATCAGAGTTAATGCACTGCAGGATTTTTCTGTCGGATGTCTTCCTAAGTTCAGCAAGTTTCTCAAGCGAAGGAGCCTCTTTCCTTACTGAATTGTTGAATATTTCTTCTTCGGAAATATTTTCTGCTCCGTTGACGGGGTCAACAACCTTTACATCATGTCCTGAATCTCTAAGTGCTTTTAAAATACTTTTACTTGATGCAATCGAAACGTCTCTTTCCGCAGACGGTCCGCCTGAAATCAGAATTATATTCAATACCCGTCAATGTTTGTCAAATATACTTATTTCAGCTTAGTATTTAAATCTAAAATTTTCAAAATCAAATCAGGCTTTTTCATGCATAATAAAATGTTGTTGTTACATTGGTGTTTGTTAAAGAAAGAAAGAAATCCGAAGGAATGATAGAATTTTGATTAGGCCTGGAATCGTGATCATAGGTGGGTCAAAACCGTTTTAAACGGTTTTGACTGATGCGGGCGATTTTTTTCATTCGAATTCAGTTTCCCCCAATCCCTACTCGCCGACCAAATTCTCTTTAAATTCTCCTGCAATTGAAATATCTTCGGAAAAAAATGCTTATCTGTGGAATTGATGAAGCAGGC
>JBDHXH010000082.1:0-11396 GCA_039810605.1 Ignavibacteria bacterium
TATACGTTGCAGGCTTGCAAGAGTGAAATGCTTCAGAACGGAAAAGAAAAACCAATCCTGTCCGAGCAATTTAAGGAGCTTGTAAACAAAGGTCATAACTGGTTTCCATGCACGAAGGTTGAAAATAAAAATGCGATAATCTGGTATAAAGATAATGTCATCTGTTCATCTGTTGCCGCAATGGATTATCATGACATCGAAGGAATTCTTAAGGACTACAAATAGCCCAAATATTTTTAGAATAAATTAATAACATAAATAATAAGAAAATTAAAATGAAAATTTTTCTTGCACTAATAGCTTCCGCCTCGATTCTTTCATTTATCGCATGCAACAAAGATAAAGTTGAGCAAAAGGCTACCGAAAAAGCTAATGATAAGAAAGAACCGGTAACACAGCAGAAGTCAACAGAGAATAAAGAAGTATCCAATGTTGCATCCGATACGAAATTATATAAGATTGAATCAGTTGAGAAACAAAGCGGAAAAAATGTTGTACCGAATTTTACATGGACAGAAGACGGGAAAAAAATGTCAATGAACGAGCTGAAGGGAAATGTTGTATTGGTAAACTTGTGGGCAACCTGGTGTGGTCCTTGTGTCAGAGAAATGCCTGATCTGTCAAAGATTTCAGAAGAACTTAAAGATAAGAATTTCAGAATGCTCGGTCTGAATATTTTTCAACAAGAACGTGCAAAGAAGGTTGAAGATTTTCTAAAGACTAATCCTGTATCTTATACTATATTAGACGGAAACAATGCAGTGGTAGATGCTTTCGGTGAAGCCAGTGGCTCAAAAATCGAAGCGGTTCCTACAACATTCATAATTGATAAGAACGGAAAAATTGCCGAAACAATAGTTGGTGGCAGAGACAAGGAAACATTCCTGAAGGCCATAGACAAATATTTGAATTGATATAACATTTGAAAAACTGATTTTCAAAAACTCAAAGACGACTTTTTCTTTGGGTTTTTTCATTTTAACAAACCCCCGACTCTTATCGCTGACAGGAAAATTTGCATATTAGGATCAACAGGTTCAATCGGAAGAAATGCGCTCAACGTAGTAGAGAATCTCAACAAGAACGGAAAGCATTACGAAATCATTTGTCTGACTGTAAACTCCCGCACGGAAATCCTGAGAGAGCAGATAAAGAAGTTTTCTCCGAAGACAGTCGTAATTCTCGATTCCAAGTCTTGCGAAGAGTTCAAACGTGATAATGAATTTCACGGTCTGGAAATACTGACCGGAAAGGAAGGACTGTTAGAAGCAATCAGAAGAGACAATTATGACTTTCTTGTTAACGCTTTAGTCGGATTCTCCGGACTTGAACCAACCATAGAAGCCATAAGACACGGCAAAAACATTGCCCTCGCAAATAAGGAATCGCTTGTTGTTGCAGGGGAACTGATTAATAAACTTCTACGGAAACAAGGTACAAATCTCATTCCTATTGACAGTGAACATTCTGCTATACTTCAATGTCTTTCCGGCGAAGATATTAATAATGTCTCCAAGATTATACTTACGGCATCCGGAGGTCCATTCAGAGAAAAGTCCGCAATGGATATGATGAACATCAGCGTTGAAGATGCATTGACTCACCCTAATTGGAAAATGGGAAATAAAATCACGATAGACTCGGCGACGATGATGAACAAAGGGCTGGAAGTTATTGAAGCGAGATGGTTGTTTGATATGAATATAGAAAAGATAAAAGTCCTGATACATCCTCAATCCATAATTCATTCAATGGTTGAATTCATAGACGGGTCAGTCAAAGCACAGTCAGGATTGCCGGACATGAGAATCCCAATTCAATATTCTCTTACATTTCCGGAAAGAGTAGCATCAGATTTTCCGCCGGTTGATTTTGCTAAGATAAAGACCCTTACATTCGAAGAACCGGATTTTGGAAAGTTCAGGTGTCTTAAGATTGCTTATGACGTTTCAAAACAACAAGGGACTTATCCCGTAGTCATGAATGCGGCAAATGAAGTCGCAGTGAACCTGTTTCTTAATGAAAGAATTGCTTTCGGAAAGATACCCGTGATTATTGAACGACAACTAGACAAACACAATGGAAGTGAGGGTGCTGACCTTGAACAGATTGTTGAAATTGATTTACTTACGAGACAAAATGTGATGAAAGAGAGCGCATAGATTGTTCTCTGTTTTTAGAGTTTGTGAAAGAAATACGGGAAAAAGCGATTTCACTTATATTTATTTTTTAATAAGCGTAAATTCAAATTAGTACAAACAACAAATAATGGAATTATTCAACACAGTATTTTACTTTTTAATTGTGATAGGCATCCTCGTGTTCATCCACGAGTTCGGACATTTTATTGCTGCGCGTTTAACAGGCATGAGGGCGGAAGTATTTGCTCTCGGAATAGGTTACAGACTTTTCGGCTATAATAAAGTTGACGGGTTTACATTCGGAAAGCTCAACGATGAAGTAGAACTTGGAGACAACACTGATTACAGAATATGCGCGTTTCCGATTGGCGGATATGTGAAGGTTGCCGGCATGATTGATGAGAGCATGGATAAAGAATTCGTTACTAAAGAGCCCATGCCGTGGGAATACAGAGCAAAGCCGGTCTGGAAAAGAATGATAGTAATAACCGCAGGAGTCATTATGAATTTCCTGCTGGCATTTTTGATCTTCTATGCTCTGACATTGATAAAAGGAAAAACAATAACGGATACAACGACAGTAGGTTATATTGCTTCCGACAGCCCCGCAAAATCTTACGACATTAAAACCGGCGATAAGATTATTTCAATCAACAATATTCCGGTCTCGTCATGGGACGACATTCAGTCAAAACTTTACTTTGAAAATCTCGGTGAGTCGCTCACTTTTCTGCTTGACAGAAACGGACATCACGAAACAGTGATCATTCCTAAGGATAAGGTTGGAGATCTTACAGAAAGAAATTTCGGAATATTTCCGGAAGGACTTGTGCCTGAAATAAGCGACATTGTTTCCGGAAAACCCGCAGAACAGTGTGGACTAAAGAAAGGCGACATAGTTACGCAAGTCAATGATACAAAAATATTGAGTTCACAGCAACTGACGGATCTGATACATGAAAATGCTAACAAACAGATTTCGCTGAAATGGAAGCGGGGCGAGGCTGAAATGAACTGCAGCGTAACGCCTTCTTCCGATTCTACAATCGGCGTAATGATTGCTTCAAAATATGTCGGACCGGTGAAGGAACTAAAGTATAACATCTTCTCTGCAATTCCGAAGGCAGGATATGACATGTATCATTTTGGCATCGAATTGTTTTTTAAAACGATCGCAAAAATAATAAAGGGAGATGTTCCGTTTAAAAAGGCAATCGGAGGACCTGTCAAGATAGCACAAGCTTCTGCGCAATCAGCAGAGGGAGGCATTTTTACGTTCCTCGGATTCCTTGCGCTGCTTTCAATTTCTCTGGCTGTGATCAATATACTTCCATTCCCTGCACTCGACGGAGGTCATTTCATGATGCTGATTTATGAGGCAATAGTAAGAAAGCCAGTTCCATATAAAGTACAAATCATACTTCAAAATGTTGGGTTTGCGTTGTTGCTTGCGTTTATGATATTTGTTGTCTACAACGATATAATTTCAATCAAATAAGATTTTCTTATCTTGAAATCGCCGTCGTAAAAATTTATATTTGAAGAGTTAAAATCAGCTTACGGAAGGGTGGGTGAGTGGCTGAAACCAAAGGTTTGCTAAACCTTCGTACGGGTCAAACTGTACCGAGAGTTCGAATCTCTCCTCTTCCGCAAAAAAAGTCTTAGAGCAATCAACTCTAAGACTTTTTTATGTATGAAAAAATATTTTTGAAATTACTATTTGATAAGCATCATCATTTTTGTCGAAGACAACATTTTTCCATCCTTCTGAAAATTTATTCTATAGATATATGCCCCGCTCGGCAATGACATCCCGTTGAAATCAACAGACTGATAACCGGCTTTCATATTCCCCTGCACAAGTTCGCTTACTTCCCTTCCCGAATAATCATACACAACAACTGATACAAAACCATCTTCGGGTATTTCAAAGTTAATCTTCGTTTCGGGATTAAACGGATTCGGATAATTTTGACCGACATAAAATCGTGAAGGAATGCCAACGTTAACCTCTGCATTGAGCATAAAGTAGACATAGTTGCTGTTGTAATCAACCTGTTTGAGTCTGTATAAGTAAGTACCTGAATTCAAATTTCGGTCATGATATCTGTAATTGTGAACTTCACTGGAAGTACCTTTCCCCTTGAGAGTTCCAATAGTCGTAAAATTCTGATCGTTCTTACTGAAATCATTTGAATTGCCGATCGAGATTCTCTGGATTTCAAATTTGTCATTATTGAATTCGCCGCCTGTTGACCAGTCAAGTATAACTTCGTTCTTAATAGTAGTCGCAACAAATTCAGTGAGCTCGACAGGCAAAGTATTACCTGCATGAATTGTCCCGCTCATCAGAGGAGAATTGTATTCGTCTACATATTTATATTCTCCCTGAACAGTTACAATGTATTCAAAGAAAGGATTTCCTTGATTCAGAACAAAGTTCCACGGAATAGCCCCGTTAGGAATTGAAGTACCGTAAACATTTCCGCCGCAAGCTATCGCATGAGGGAATGAAGATTCAAGAGTCCATCTCACCGTGTCCCCTGTAATTACAGATGTAACCGAAGGAGAGAATGAAAAATCATTCACAGTGATGTTTACGATTGCAGCGTTCGATGAAGTGATTGAATAGAACAGACACACAATCACTATTATCGGAAACATAAAGGCTTTGTATTTTAATTTTAACGAGTTCATAATCATTGTTTTCATTGTTTTGAACATTGTTTTGAAACGTCTAATCTTACTTCAGCAAAATCAGTCTCTTGGTATCGGAGAATGCATTTCCGTCATTATCCCTGAAATACATTTTATAAAAATAAATTCCCGAGCCAAGATTATCTCCGTTGAATTTTAAAGAATAATTTCCGGCAGCGAGATTTGTGCTGATTAATTTATCTACTTCTTTACCGAGAGAATTAAATACAGTTAAATCCACAAATCCGTTCTTTGTCATGCTGAAGTCAATTGTCGTAACAGGATTGAACGGGTTTGGATAATTCTGATACAATTTAAACGCATCCGGAATATTCTGGGTGACATTGTTGCTGAAAATTCCTGTAACTATGTCCGACCATGCTTTCGCAACTCTGAATCCGTCAACATTCGCAACGGGTGAAGAAGCAGTACCTCCCTGCCTCAAAGCAATTCTTCCCAGAGTATTGTCATTGGCTGTTCCGGTAATAGGACCGATAGTTGGCGTACCCGGTTCAGTTGAAGGAATTCCGCTTGAAAATACGAAGAAACTCATTTCATCGTCAGTGGTAGTGCCTGGATTGAATTTATATTTTATTACAATAAGATATGTTGTATTGTAATTATAAACTCCGCCGGTATAGAATATTCCACCTGCAGCAAGCGTTGATTTACTGATGCCAAATGCAAGTCCTCCTGTACTGTCCTTTGCATAAAATCTTGACGTATACAAAGTCGTGCTCGTAGGAGGAAGGAACGCGAAGAAATAATCGCCTGTCTGTGCAGACGCAACATTGATCATGAATGAAGCATACATTGTGCCCGTGCTGTCAGCTGCAGAAAAATTCTTATAAGCATCCTGACCGTTTGCAAGAACCTTCGTTGCATTTCCGATATTTGAAAGCGGATAGCCGGAATAAATAAGTCCCGGACTTGTTACCATGAGAGTATTGGTACTGCCGCCACTGAATGAAACCCATCCGTGTGCGCCGAGGGAATCACCTACAGGGTAGTTGAAGTTTTCGTCTAGCAAACTGCTTGATCCACCGGAGACCTGGATTACTCCGGCCATATCAGGAGCATGAGGAATGCATATATAATTATATGTACCTGCAACAGTAATCACATAGCTATATGTTTGCGCTCCGCTGTTAATATTGACATTCCATGACGCAGCTCCTTGAGGGAGACTGGTGCCCGGCAAAATACCATCGCAAGAAGTTGTATGACTGCCGTCAACCCAATTCCATTTAATAGTATCCCCTATGTGAGCCTGAACATTGCTTGGGGTAAACTGAAAGTTTGATACGGCAACAGATATAGTTGTGCCGTTTGAAACCGAAATAATAACAAATAGTTGGAAAAGCAAAAATAACTTAAAGTAATTTCTTGATTTCATGTTGAATTGTCAATTGAGGTTTAGTTTGAAAAATAAAATTTATGTTTTTCTGAAGTAACATCAGAAGAAATGAATTAAAGTTAAGCAAAATTTTTTTGAGCCGGGAAGTGAAGAATCAATCACAGCATCTTCCTTATTTTACGTTATCAGAACTCTGCCAGTATGAACATTCAAAAATGCAAATCATATTACTCAAAAATTCAGAAATTACCAATACAATTTTTTATTATTACAACGAAAAACAGTAATGCATCGTCCAACTCATGCATCTGCCGCGTTGCTTAATTATGTTATTTAAATTCACGTTATCAATTATAAATTTGTATGAATGTAATTTCCTATGTTAAAGTCAATCACGATACTCCTGCTGGCTGCATCAATGACATCTGTTGCGCAACCTGTTCGCCAATGGGTCAGCCGTTATAACGGTGAAGCAAATTTATTTGACCTCCCTTCCAAGATGATACTTGACGGAGCAGGAAATTCATATATATATGGAGAAAGCACCGGCATAGGCACGCAGGGCGATTTCATCATAATAAAGTATGATGCTTCAGGGGAAATTATATGGGAAAAGAGATATAACGGTAAGGGCAACGGAGCTGACAGAATATCATCCGCGACATCAGACAAGAACAACAATTCCATCGTCACAGGATTCACAACAGGAAGCGATGCCCGTCAATATATTACTACCGCAAAATATGATTCTTCAGGAAACTTGATCTGGATTAAAACATTTGAAAAGAAAAAAATTATAAACGGCTTTGGTCAAAGCGTATGTTCCGACATTGACGGGAATATCTATGTTGCAGGGAATGTCTTTAATGATCAGAATAATTATGACGTAGTCGTTCTCAAATACTCGCCGGGAGGATTTTTGATACGTGACTTCGTTTATGAGGGTGCTGCCATCGGTGACTGCATGTGTACATCAATCAAGTGCGACTCTGCATCCAACCTGGTTTTGTGCGGTCAGACTATTACTGCGTCATCAGGTAAGGATATTTTTCTGATGAAACTCGATACGACCTTTAGCATTAGCTGGATAAAACTCATTAATGGAAGCGCAAACTCTGACGACAATGTCTCGGCAATCGCACTTTCCCGTGAAAATGAAATTCTTCTATGCGGAAGCACAATTAACACCGGATCTTATTTTGATTTCTATGTCGCGAAGTTCAACGCGCAGGGCAACGCGGTTTGGAACATCAATTACAACGGCATCGGGAATGATATTGATATTCCCTATTCGATTGATACCGATAAAAACTTCAACGTTATTGTTACAGGATACAGCCGCAATGATACCGTGATAGGTTCAGAAGATATTCTAACGATGAAAATTTCTCCTTCGGGAAAGATTCTTTGGAACAAAATTTTTAACGGTCAGGCCGATGGTATTGATGAAGGCTTTTCAGTTGTAAGCGATAAGTACGGAAACGTTTATACCGGCGGCGCATCAGACAGAGGTGGAGTTCAGACAACTTATTACATCATCAAATATGATTCTACGGGAAATGAATTGTGGAATGACAGCTACTCCGTTTCCAATACTCCCGAAGATTTTGTTTATGAACTTATGCTCGATTCCATGAATAATCTTTATGCTACAGGGATCAGTCTTGGAACAGGTACAAGCTATGATATCGCTACATTGAAATATTCACAAACAGTCGGTATAAATGAATCTTCAAATCAACTCCCGTCCGACTTGCTGCTTTATCAAAACTATCCCAATCCCTTCAATCCATTTACCGTAATAAGGTATGATCTCAAGAAAAAATCTTTAGTCAATCTAAGTGTCTTTGATGTCAAAGGTAGTCTCGTTTCGGAGATTGAGAATCTTTGGAAAGATCCGGGCACTTATTATAAAACATTTGAATCAAGCAATCTTCCTTCCGGAATATATTTCTATAAGATTAATGTCGGAAATGAAATGCAGGTGAGGAAAATGATCATCGTCAAATGAAGACATCTGCTGCTCTTTATTTTTCTGAAATGAATCTCTGTTTGTTTTGTTAGAATCCTGTTAGGAAGAAATGATAATTTTGTTCGGATGTTTTTTGAAACGATATTTATTAATTTAAATTCAGACAACGATGAACAGATTAGCTTTGATTTTTGCATTGCTCGTCTTTTGCACACCATTAACACATTCCCAGCTTGTCGAAGAAAATTTCGATTACCCCGCGGGTGATTCTATCGGGGCACACGGCTGGGTTAATTTCAGTGGAGGATCAACAAACCGAATTGTCGCCGTTTCGCCCGGACTGACATTTCCCGATTACAACGGTTCGGGAATTGGTAACGCCGCCGAACTTCTTGGCACGGGACAGGATTCGTACATTCCATTTGTGTCAGTACAAACCACCGGAAACATTTATGCTTCCATGATAGTAAAGATTGATACCGCAAAGAGTGGCGATTACTTTGCTGCATTTCTCACTTCGACATCAACAAACAATTTCTTCGCGCGGCTTTATGCAAAAATGTCCACTAACGGTAACATCTCGTTTGGAATCAGCAAGACTACTTCTGCGTCCGGAGGAATATTTTACACAGACTCGGTTTATTCTACGGGAATTTCATACTTGATTGTGCTGAAATATGCAATGGCACCGGGAAGTACAAATGATTCAGTGTGTCTATTTGTTTTTTCAACCTCCGCTCCTGCAACCGAGCCCGTTCCAACATTAGGACCAATTACGGGAACTGCAACTGATCCTGCCGATCTCGGAAGATTTGCCTTGAGACAAGGCACAAGTTCTTCCTCTCCGAACCTGCATATAGACGGAATTCTGATTTCCACTCTTTGGGATAATTCACTACTTCCCGTTGAGCTCACATCTTTCTATTCTATTGTTGATGAGAAAAATGTCACTCTTTTCTGGTCAACATCTTCAGAGGAAAATAATCGCGGATTTGAAATTGAAAGAAGACAATCATCCGTTATTGATGCATGGGAAAAAGCCGGGTTCGTCAGCGGAAACGGATCAACATTTATTCCTCAAAATTATTCCTTTAGAGATATACGAATGCAAACAGGCAAGTATCTTTACAGGTTGAGGCAAATTGACTTTAACGGTAACTGCAGATTTTATCAGCTTGCAGATGCAATTGAAATCGGAACACCCTCAATAGTCAAAGTTTATCAGAATTATCCCAATCCATTCAACCCCGTAACCACAATTAACTTTGACATTCCGCAACTTTCTGAAGTCAAGGTAACAGTCATTGACATTTCGGGAAGAGAATTATTTTTGCTTGCTGACGGCAGATATGAAGGAGGTTACCATTCTCTGCAGTTTGATGCTTCTTCGCTTTCGAGTGGTATTTATTTTTATAAAATGGAAGTAAAGTCAAACGGTATTCAAACTAACTTCGTAAAGAGGATGATCTTGTTGAAATGACAACATATAGTTCAATCTCTGCCAATTCGCACGAGCCGGACAATTTACAATGCCCGGCTCTTTCATTATACTTCTTGAAGTCTATTCACGTAACATAACATAATATCTATTTGATGTGTTGCTAATTTGGTGTCCATTTTAACATGGAAGTAGATACTCGATCTAATAATTTTTGGTAAGAGGGCTTGAATATGAAACGGGGTTTCCAAAAAGTTTCAGGAAAATGATTAAAATTTCTAATATTGATTAATTAAGTTTTAAATGATAAGTTGCATATATTTCATTATTAAGTTATTTCAAACCTTACCCAAGGATTTTTTCAAAAACATTCTTAATTTAAATGACACTCGAATGAAAAAACTACTTACATTGCTTTGCTTTTTTATTTTTTCGGTAAGCGCGTATTCGCAGATTAAAATGAGCGAAAATTTTGAATTCAATGCAGGGGATACTATTGGCGCATGCGGTTGGACCGGTTTCAGCAGCCAGCTTAACCTTCAAAAAATAACATCGCCGGGTTTGAGCTACGCCGGTTATCCATATTCGGGTTACGGTAATGCAATTAAACTGGACACCACAGGACAGGACTCATATAAAGAATTCTTCCCGGCTTATGACAGCACTGCGACTGATGCCGTGTATTTGTCGGCGCTGATTAATGTTTCAACAGCAAAGCCGTTTGGCGCTTATGTTTTGACGCTTTGTGACTCCGGCAGCACTTCTTTTTTCCGTGGAAGATTGTATGTCAAAGACAGTCTTGGTAATGTGCGGTTCGGTCTTGCAAAATCAGCCGCATCTGATACATCAGCCATGAATATATGGTGTCCCACCGACTTCGCTTACAACACGACATATACTGTTGTGATAAAATATAATTTCATTGTTGGTGCCAAAGATGAAGTCAGCTTGTATGTATTCTCCTCCGGAATTCCGGCAACTGAACCTGTAACACCGACATTTGGACCACTTACATTTGCTTCTTCTGATGCCGGCAGGATCGGAAGAGTAATATTGAGACAGGGAGAAAGTTCAAGAGGACCGAGATGTTCGATTGACGGAATTAGAGTTTCTGAAAATTGGTTTTCGCCTTATGTTAACTTGAAGGTCGCAATTCAGGGACTTGCAGGCATCGGCACAACAAGGATTGACACGATGCAATGCTTCTTGAGAAACAGCACATCGCCTTATGCAATTGTTGATTCAAGGACGCAGAGCTACAGTTTCGTGAGCGGCACAGGTGTAGAAGCTTGTGAGTTTGTAAATGGAACTGCAGGTTCATCCTATTATTTCGAAGTCAGATACCGCAATGCCCCCGGATTCAAGAATGGAATTAATACATGGAGCAGTGCCGGCGGAACTACACTTGTCAGCGGAAGCAATTACGATTTTACTACTGCAGCTTCACAAGCTTTCGGAAGCAACCAGATTTCCGTCGGCGGGGTGTTTGCAACATACAACGGAGATGTAACCCAGGACGCAACAGTTGATCTGTCAGACATCACTGTTTGTTTTAATGATGCAGCATCGTTTATCAGCGGCTACCTCGGAACTGATCTTGACGGTAATGATTTTGTTGACCTGTCAGACGTTGTTGTCGCGTTTAATAATTCATCAAACTTCATCGGTGAAGTAGCCCCTTAAATTTTTCCATTGGCAAAACGAATTATATTTTGTCGCAGGAAATAAATTTTTGTATTTAATTTTGTATAATAAGTGAGGATATTGTCCTCACTTATTATTTAATACCGG
>JBDHXH010000083.1:0-11331 GCA_039810605.1 Ignavibacteria bacterium
GTTGCAATTCTTGCCGCCATTGCGCATGAATTTCCGGCAATTTTTCACCAGCGGGAGATTTTTCTTTTGCCAAGGGGGCTGTCCAAAAAGTCTTGCTGAATCGGATTTTCAAAATTGTCATTGTGTTTTTTGAGGATTTCTACAGGCTAATAGCCTGTGCTACGATTAAGTCCTCACTTTTGGGACAGCCCCCGGAACTAAAATTTTGATCTGACTTTCGGAGATCGTTTTGGACGGAGTTTTGAAGAAACAGATGATTCATATATCTAAAACCTTACCATCACAGAAAATGGGAGTGCGGATAAATAAATGAATTTATTCCGAAAAGTAGATTGACTAAATTGTATACGAAAGTAAGTTCTCTAACATAAATATTACAGCCATGAAAAGCAGAAAGCTAAGAATATTGATTGGCTTTTTCTTCATTGTGATATTTACTGTTCCCCTGTTCCCACAAGCAAAATACCACGACTATAGCGCCGCAGGAATTCGCATTTTAGTCCCGCAGGACTGGATTGCAAAAGAGCGAGCACTTCTGACGCTTACGACTCCGGAGGAGGATTATTGCATAATAGTCCAGCTAACCGGTGCTGATAATCTTGACAGGGCTGTAAAGGAATCACTGATTGAATTGAAAGCCATGTACCCGAAGGATACAGAATACAACATTAATGACATTGTAATAAATGGGATGAATGCCAAAGAAATCGGCAAATCATTTGAGAAAAACAGAATTGATTATTACATGATACAAACATCCTCGGGAAAGGTAGTGAAACTCTTTGCCATTACGAAAAAGGAAATCGCACTCAAGTACAGAAAGGATCTTGAAAAAATTGTGGCAAGCATAAACGGAATTTGAAATTCACTTTGCAACAAATGAAAATCACATTTGAATTTCAAAATTGTATCGGCAGAATATCTCTATTATAGAAACAATTTTGATTTCAAATGTGATTTTGAAAACATGATCCTTATCCGGAACTTATTTGATAAGCACCATGCGTTTTGTTTCGGTAAACTCCTGTGAGCTTAGTCTGTAAAAATATGCTCCGCTCGGGAGATTTCCTGCATCAAAGGAATACTCATAACTACCAGGCTGCAGTCGCTCATTGACAAGCGTCTTTACTTCGCTCCCCTTCGAGTCATAAATAGTCAGCTTAACAATTGTTGACTTAGCAATGTCAAACTTTATGTTGGTTGAAGGATTAAACGGATTCGGGTAGTTATTTGCAAGGCTGAAATTGTCCGGAACTATACTTGATATTACATTTATTCCGACTGTAGTCCTGATTAATGTAACAAGAAATGTATTGGAAGAGACTGATGAATCAATACCATTGTATCCCCACGCTCTCCAACTGCATCTGACTGAATCACCTGCACCGGCACCCATCGCCTGCGCAATTGAATCAAGATTGCTTTTCCTTATATCAGCATTCACATCTGCTCCTCCGTTATTGCTCTCAATGGAGTAATCAATAGTAGTAGAAAGTTTTCGGATCTTAAATTTATATCTTATCGAAGGCTCGGTTCCCGCGCTTTCCCATGTAAATCTCTGCGTATTTGTATTGCCGGAAGAAACTTCAAGACGTGTTCCTGTCGGAGGCGACGTGATGTTAAATGCATTCAAACTTAAGATTATTCTGAATGACGCATCGCTTGTATCGCCAACGGATGGGTTGCTTGAATTTATGATCCTCAATTTCGCTTGAGTCGTGGATGCAATATATGGCACAGTCCAATCATAAATCCTGTTCGCTGCAGGGAAGTTGTTTGCAACAGTAATCCAGCTCGTACCATTATTAGTAGATAATTCAATGTTAACATTTCCGGTCAATGATGTACCCCAATAAATCTGTCGTTGATTTCCTGTCCTGAATGACTCTCCGCCATTTGGATATCCAACCATGAGCTCTCGTGTAGAAACTGTCATACAGGGAGCAGACTCTGCTCCATTCCTTACGACTTCTCTTGGCTGTGGACCAAATCCGTAAACCAGGCTAATGCCTCCGCTGGTTAAATGACAATAGCTCATGATAGTTCCTGTTCGTGAAATTACCGGACCGGTGTAGCATCCTCCCTCTACTGCGTAGCAACTGTCAATCGGTCCTCCCACCCATCCGCAGTTATGCGTATGTGGAGATCCAAAGTTATGACCTATCTCGTGAGAAACAACCATTACATCCCACGAGTATGTTGGAAGAGGTTGTATTGTTCCGTCAGTATTGCTGAATCCATAACCATTACCTCCCTGAATGTTTGAACAAAGTACTCCAACCCATGCAATACCGCCGAGATTGCCTGATCTTCTTGTAATAAAGTGTGCAAGAGTTCTTTGTACATTTTGTTGATTTGTATTCCATTCAGCACGAAACTGATTCAACAATTGGCTTGAAGTCGTCCCTGTATAAGGGTCGGGAGTAACCCACACCCGCAAATATGGTATAGCAAAACGGACATTGACTTCTTTCATGTAAATTGCAGATGATGCAGCCATCAATGCAAGCGCATAGTTGGTTGTATTCTGCATTGAGCCCCCATAGATGTTGTAAGTTGCATAATCCATTTCAATAGCAATCTGCGCCACGTAAAGATCAGTTGGAGAAGCATCGTTCAGTCCTTTCATTATAACATTTCTCATTTCTTCAATGGCTTGAGAAGAAAGATTATCTTCTGTCGCGCAATGAAAATTATTACTTGCTCTTAAATCCTTTTCCTTGTACAAGACGTAATTATCTGTTTCATTTCCGTCACGATCTTTCAATGACCCCAGTATGTAATTGTCTTCATCTGAAACCATCAGCCCTGTAACATTATCTTTCGTGAATGTGACGGATACAATACTGTTCGGAAAGCCTTCAACTTTGCCGTAATATGAAACTGCAATATCATTAAGTGTAACTTCTTTATTACCGTCTGCAGTACGTTCCACAATCTTTGCATTTGGCGCAAGAATGTCCATGCGCTGAAGTGTTACCTTTGTAAATCTGCCTTTGTCGTAAGGCACTTCAAAGCTGATTTCAAGCGGCTTGTTCTCGCTTAGTCTCAACAACTCTGTTTTATTGATGTTTAAGAAAACAGCCTTGTTCAAAATTTTGTTGACATCATCAACGCCGGAAAACTGCGAGTTGTCATTGATTGAAAATAAATTGAAACTTGAATTTGACTGTGAATAGATTTTCGAAAATGCCATAAGTAACAATACGAATATGCTTATGGACGCAATGTATGTTCTCTTGCTCATGTATTGTTTGTAAGATTATTGTAAAAGTTTTTTCGGTAAGTATAAAAATACTCATAATATTAGTTTAAAGAAATGCTTCAAAAAACCAGATGGCGAACATGGTATTAATCTGCACTGTCGTCAAAATTACCTGATTGCTGATTTTCTTCTTCCAAATAAATGCAATCCTTGAAAACATTTAGAGAAGAATATAGATCCGTAAGATAGTACCAACACTGACTCTTTAAACACCTGCTTTCCATTTCTTTAGTAACTCTGCTTCTTTAGCAGGTTTAAGGCCGGATCTTAGTTCGTAATCATCACCACGAGATTTATCAAACCGCAGCGTATCCGCCAGCGTATCTGCAAGTGAACGGAACGTCAGTCCTGCTTCTAGCGCTTTGCTTATACTTACATTATTCACACCTTGCTCTTCTTCGGGAACCCATAGCGGAATTTCAGTCCATGGCTGCACTTCTTCTTTCAAAAGAAATTCCTCACTCACCCAATTAATGTTGGCACCACTATTCGTCACTTCAAGACAAGTATCCAAAAACTTGCTCCATGTCAAAGCATAATCCGGTCCGGTTGCATTGTAAATTCCGGACTTGTTTTCTTCTGCCATTTTGACAATCCATTCCGCGAGATCTTTTACATCTATAATTTGAATCCGCTCCTCCTTTGAGTCCGGTGCAAGAATTTCTCCGCCCTTATCAACACGGTGAATCCAGTAAGTAAACCTGTCAGACCAGTCGCTGTCCCCCACTATCAGACCCGGTCTGACAATCAACGACTTTTCTTTGAAGGCTTTCATAACCTCGTTTTCGCACATCACTTTCAGTGCGCCGTAATTTTCAATAGTCATCTTGTCAGCATCACCGTTGGTAAGCACATTCGTCTCCGAATTCTCTGTTATTCCAAACTCATTGAAATTCTTGTATGCCGAAATACTCGAGACAAATACATAATTGCCTGAACCTCCGCTTAGGATTTTTGCAGAACGTTCAACATCCTTAGGAATATGTCCGCTCGTATCAATCACCACATCGAAAATTCTTCCTTTGAGTTCATTGAGGCTTCCTCCTCTGTCTCCTTTTATTTTCTCGACTTCAGGAAAAATATCAGGATTATGAATTCCTCTGTTGAACAAACACACTTCGTGATTTCTTTCGAGGGCAAACCTTACAAGCTGCTTACCAAGAAAGACAGTACCCCCAAGAATAAGTATTTTCATTTTTGATTTTTTTAAGCGTGAAATATTCCTGTTACGAACGAACAGGAAAAATGTTATTTTTGCAGAACGGAACCGATGGGAAACATAATCGGGAAATATTAGGTGAGCTTCAAATTGAATTGTTCGAAGAGTAAGAAGCTAAAATAATTATTGCACAAATTTCTGAAACCGGTAGTTCATGCTCGTTCGCAAGAATACTTTTCATTCAGTCCGTATAACGATAGTTAAAAAATTTCACTGAAAAATTTTTTCATAGCATCCCATGACCTTTGATCAGCATTCTTGTTATATGCCGATCCTTTTGAAATATCGTTGCCGGCGCTTTCCATCGTAAACGAATGCACAGCTCCGCTGTATTCGGTAAGTACGTAATCCACCTTTGCATCTTCCATTTCCTTCTTGAATGCAGTTACTTCAGCATCAGTCACATTGGGATCAATTGCGCCGGTTTGCACAAGAATTCTGCACTTGATATTTTTTGCATCATCGGGATTATCTGTTCCCAGTGACCCGTGAAAGCTTACGACTCCTTTAATGTCAGCGCCGCTTCGCGCAAGTTCAAGCACTCCACCACCTCCAAAGCAATATCCTATGGCAGCAATTTTATTGACATCAACAAGAGGTTGCATTTTCAATTCGTTTAACCCGGCGCTAAGCCTCTCTCGGTACAAGTTCAGATTGGCATAATACTTTCCTGCTTCCTTGCTTGCTTCTTCACTTGTTGCCGGTCTCACGCCCTTGCCATAAATATCGGCAGCGAATGCAAAGTATCCCAATTCAGCAAGCTGTCTCGCTCTCATTTTCTCATAATCTGTCAAACCTTTCCATTGATGTATAATCAGAATTCCGGGTCGCTTTGCAGTACTGCTGTTATCGTAAGCAATGTATCCCTGAAGAGTAACATCTCCGAGCTTATACTCAACGTCTTCAGTAACTATTTCCGATCTCATTTCCATTGCAAAGCACAAGATTAATATTATTGGAAGAAAGTATTTCATAGATCCCCCGATTTAAATTTTTTCAATAATAAATTTTTCAATCGAAATTTTTAATACAAAAATTAAACTGCATGAATCATAATGAATCATGACTCTGAATTTATTGCAGACTGAATATTACGGCGTTGGCTGGCATTGGCTAAAATCTAAAGTTTTGTATGTCATCATAAATGTTGTTATATTATGAAGCGCAGTTGTTATATTTGATAAAGTTATTGTAAGAATTGAATGAACTTATTTTACATCGTGAAAGAATAGATTCAGACAAAAGCCGGATACTATCTTCTTTTTTTTACAGCGGATGTTTTGTAATCCTGATTTGGGTTATTCAATTCTTCCAATGGGCTGCGGAGATTAATCTGTCGGTTCTCGGAGTCTTGCCCCGCAGAATTTCCGGGCTGTTTGGAATCATTACTGCCCCGCTGGTTCATGCCGACTTTGAACATCTTATTTCAAATTCGTTCACGTTGTTCATTTTGCTGTTCGGCATTTTTTATTTTTACAGAACCTCTTCTATCAAAGTCTTTTTCATCATCTATTTCGTTGACGGCATACTTGTCTGGATATTCGGAAGGCAGTCATACCATATCGGCTCGAGCGGATTGGTATATGGATTTGCCGGCTTTCTGTTTTTCAGCGGCTTGTTCAGGAAGGACAAAAGATCAATTGCACTTTCATTGCTGGTAGTATTTCTTTATGGCGGAATGGTCTGGGGAGTATTTCCGGTTGCTCCTGAAATATCATTTGAATCGCATCTCTTCGGAGCTGTCACAGGAGTTTTTTGTGCTTTTATTTTCAGAAAAAATGACCCTCCGGAAAAGTTTGAATGGGAAGAAGATAATTCTGATTCTGATAATGATGTTGATCCAAACTATACTGTTGTTGAAGATTACCGCGAATTATATGATCTCGGTGAGAAGGATGAATATGTTGAAGGAAATGACAGTGAAGACGACGATGAAATTGAATTACGCGACAGAAAAAATTAAGCTACCATTTCATCCTTTTTTTTAAATCCTCTATGTGCGCATAATGATGCCTGCAATGCCATGAATACAAGGCGGCTGTTTCAGCAAGTGAGAATTCCATCCCGTTTTCAGGATGAAAAAATGTCCTTTCAAAATCAGAAAGACTCATAGAACGCATCAGAGCAATCCATCTTATATGAAGAGCCTCTAACAAGTTAAGGGAGACTTCAACGGCGGTGTCTTTGTAATCACCGAGTTCGGCAAACTTATCTTCATAATATGCCTTTACAGTCGGAGTATCTTCTGTCAGAGCCAGTTTGAAACGGATGAATGCATTGATATGGCTGTCTGCAGCGTGATGAACAACCTGCTTTACTTTCCATCCGTTCTCTCTATATGCTGTCTCAAACTGCTCCTTATTGAAACCTTGCACCAATATCCTCAACCTCCCGGGAAATTCTTCAATTTCCGCGATGTAACTTTTCAAATCTGATTCGGAAACTACATCCGGAATTGAAAATCTTCCAATCGGGTACCGGAGCTTCTCTAATTCATTCTCTTCCATCGGATTTTTTTTTGCAAGTTACAAAACTCCCTCATTAAAGTAAGCACTACAATTTGGAATTAATTTACAAAACTACGGAGCAATACTTCCTCCATTCGAAGAAGTATAATCCCCTGTTTCTAAATAATTTGTTTTGACCCGGCAACAGTGATACTTAAGATTCCCGGGATGCTGCCTTGAAAACTTTCAATATCCTCTGCTGGCAAATAGTCATAAAATACTTTATCAGGAATATTTATGCTTTTCTCTTTCTTGATTTCAATTTGAGAGAATCCGGCAGTCTTTATTGTATTAAAATCTGCCAAAAAACTCTTGAAGTTATGTCTATTATCTCACAAGAGTTCTTCATCTCCTTTTACCGGTATTTCCACGTCTTTGAAATTCATATTTCGCAGACTGTTTCTGAATGGTTCCTGCTGGTCAATTTCTCCGTGAACAAGAAATATTCTTTTAAGCACATCACGGTTGAACTTGTCGAAATACTCAAGCAGTTCATCTCTGTCTGCATGGGCAGAGAATGAGTTTAGGACAACAATCTTTGCGTGGACATAGTACTCATCTCCGAAGATCCTCACGATTGCATTTTCGGTATCACGTGATTCAATCAGTCTCCTTCCGAGTGTATGCTCCGCCATATATCCGACGATAAGCACTGTAGCTTTCGGATCTTCAATGTTATTCTTGAGATGATGAAGAATCCTTCCTGATTCGGCCATTCCTGACGCTGATATCACTATACACGGTTCGTGAATGAAATTAATCTTTTTAGACTCTTCAACATTTTCAACATAACGGACATTCGGCAAATCAAAAACCTCTATTCCTTCAAGTAACATTTTCGACAATTCGTTATCAAAGCATTCGGAATGAATTTTGTAAACATCGGTTGCTTTGGTTGACAGCGGACTGTCAATGAAAATCGGAAGTCGTGGTATCTCTCCTCTGTCAAATAATTTTGACAAAGAATATATCAGCTCCTGCGTTCTTCCGACGCTAAATGCCGGTATAATTATTTTTCCTCCTCTTGTCAAAGCTTCCTTAACAACTGTTCCGAGCTGGTCGTCCATCATGTTTGATTTATCATGAAGCCTCGCTCCGTATGTTGACTCCGTAATCATAAAATCAACGTCACCTATGAATTCCGGATCCTTAAGAATGGGAAGTCCCGGCCTTCCTATGTCACCTGAAAACGCAAACTTGAACTTCTTTCCCTTTTCTTTAATTTCTATGACCATCATTGCTGAACCAAGGATATGCCCCGCATCAAAAAATTCTACTTCGACGGTTTCGTTCAATCCGTCAATACAGAATTTTTTTCTGTATGAAACTGACTTAAAATTCCGTAGAGCTCTTCTTGCATCTTCGATCGTATATAACGGCCTGAACGGATGAAGATTCTGTTGAGACCGCTTTCTGTTTACATATTCAACATCCTTCGTTTGAATATGTGCAGAGTCAAGAAGCATTATTGAACAGAGATCCCTCGTTGCAATCGTTGAATAAATATCGCCTGCAAATCCCTGCGCGCACAATGACGGCAGATTTCCCGAATGATCTATGTGGGCGTGAGAAAGTATCACGCAGTGGACTTCCTTTGGATCAAAGAGAAAACTCTTATTAATGTCATAAGCTAACTCTCTTTTCCCCTGAAATAATCCACAGTCAAGCAGTATTTTCTTTCCGTTAATTTCAAGTAAATGCTGCGAACCTGTAACAGTTCGGTCTGCCCCGCAGAATTTGATTTTCATTATTAATTTCTAATTTATTTTACAAAACAAAATTTATTTTTTTCTTCGTCTCGAAAATTCAATTACTACGTAAATACAATTTCCTTATTGAATCTATGCTTGGTCACAAACGCATTGTCCTTTATAAAAAATCTGTATGGAAATTCTGTACCTACGTTTATTCCGATTCGTTTTGAGACAGCTATTTCATTAAATTCCTTCTTTGTATTCCTGCTCACGAAAACGGCTCCCCTTTTGGTAAGGTCTGCTCCGTTTAAGCTCTTGTCAATCTTAAGGGACATACAGAGTTTGGAGGGACCGTTCGTAAGTTCATAATCATTCTTCGCCTTGCCTCTGAATTTTCTCATGTATTCGATTCCGATAACCGGTTCAACCGCCCTTATTAGAATTGCATTACCCACTCCCTTCCTGCCCGATACAACATTGAAGCAATAATAATTACCATAGATGAAGTAAACATAAGCAACACCGCCAATTCCGTATATGATCTTATTTCTTTCCGTAATTCTTCCATAAGAGTGCGCAGCAGGATCGTGATCGCCAATGTATGCCTCTGTCTCAACAATCTTTGCTGTGAGAGTAAGTTTACCAATCTTCCTTACAAGTAACTTCCCGATTAGTTCTCGCGCAACTACTAAAGCACCTCTAAGATAAAATCTTTCCGTCAGCGGAATAAAATTCAATGCTTTGCAATATTAAGAATTACGAATGTTGTTTCATCTCAAATCAAGACTTGCGAGTATACATTTATCATTTGTAATTTACAATTTACAATTTGATTTATGAACATGCTCCGAGATGTGTAGATTGGAAAATGAGTGATATTCCTTTATATAAATTGAATTAAATCTATTAATAGACTATTTTTGTTTTCAGCCACAAATACCAATGTTTATACCCCGATATTATATCACTAAACTTAATCTATGACAAAGTACATAATCCTTTTCGTTCTATTATCTCAATTTTTTTCCATCAACACTTCTTTTTCTCAAGGCTCAAAGGGACATGATTCAACAACAACAATTCAGGATGCCCTGGATTTTATCAAGGCAAACTTTGAGCAGAAGAATAAGGCTTTCAATACACCTGTCAGTAATGCCTTCACGGATTACTTTTATACACGGGAAGATTATGTAATGAACTACGACTATGACGGCGCATATACATACGAAGTAGTTTCCGCCAACAACTGTGTAATCACAATCGTTGAAACTCTTACAAGCAACACAAAGATTTCCTATTCAGAAGATGATGAAAAGCCCGAATCAACTCCGTTCTATTCAGTATTCGGTTATTTGAGTCAGGACACTGTCAGGATTGACTTCAGCAAGATTTCAAGAGTTGAATCGGACCGCTCGTCAATCTCGTTTTATACATTCAACAATATGAACTTGATTGAACACAATGGAAGAATAACGCAGACTCCTCCTAAGAAAAGAAAGAATGATTTGCTGACTTTTTTTAAAGAAGAAGATGATGAACTGTATAAGAAAACTAAAAAATTCCTAAAGGATAACAAGTTCAATTATGACGTATTCCCTGACAAAGTTGAGACCATCAGCTATGCTGCAAATAAATTTACTGTTCAGAATATAGACAGAGAAAGATGTAAAAGGCTCGCAAAAGCATTTACTTTTCTTCAACAAAACTGCGGAGTGCCGAAAGAGAAATTCTAAAGGTCAAATCTTGAACAAATATTTGAACTGCAATTCTACTTTACACCTTTAGACAGAAATTCCATAGGACAAAGGTTTGACACATCCCTCACCGCGCCCCATACATATCATTCTATTACTAATGAGGCACGTAATTCTAAAATTTACCAGGCGGCGTAAATTTTTCTACCTTATTTTTCACAGGTTTTTGTGACATCAGAAAATCATAAATTGCCCCGAGGTCCTCTTCCTTTGTTCCTGCAAGAAATGACCATGGCATTATCGTATTGAACTCTCCCTCTTTGACGGGCACGTGAGTCTGCGGATTTCCAAAGGATTTGAATTTCTGAATGAATTCTTCTTTAGTCCAGTTTCCAATCCCGGTTTCTTTGTCAGGAGTAATGTTTGCCGATCTCACTATTCCTCCATCAGGCGCAGGATATTCGATACCTCCTGCAAGAAATTTATCTTGAATGAACTTTCCCTTTTCCATTGGACTGTGACAAACTATACAAGCCACCCCATAGTATTCACCTGTTGCAACTTTGTTACTCGAATCGGGAAGCTTCTTAAAGTCAGGCTTTTGAGGAAGAGTCCTGAAAATTAGATTCACGGGAAATTTCAATTCGTGGGGAGGAACATAATTTTTAATCGGCGGCAATGTTCTTATATATGCTATGATTGCCTTAATATCATTCTCGTCCATGTTTCGATATGCGAGGAAAGGCATCATTGGACCGAGTGGATTACCGTCCTTGTCAACACCCATCGTAATTGCTCTGAAGATTTCACCGTCAGTCCAGCTCCCAATTCCGGTTTCGGGATCAGATGTGATATTTTTTGCAGGTACATATCCTGCGCTCTCTCCGAAATCAAATCCACCCTTTCCTTCTGTCCCGGGAACCAACGGTCCGGTAAACTTTGTGAAATCTCT
>JBDHXH010000084.1:0-11008 GCA_039810605.1 Ignavibacteria bacterium
CTGACATACAAGTCTACTGGTATGGACAATGCGAAATGTGGATTGACTATGTCAGGGTGGATAATGATGTAGCGGATGGTTTATTTAAACATGAATTTGATGACTGGCTTCGATGGGAAGCGCGCGACATAGCTTGTCATGGAGACTCGCCGTTTAGATTCTACATAGAACTCTTTGAGTTCAATAATATTCCGTGCATGTCTTACGTCAGCCGTAAGCTGGATTCGTTAACTTATTCTTATTGCGGGAAACACATAACTTTAATGTCATGGCCGCAGGATGTGCTTTATTCTCTTCATGTTCCGTGGGATTTTAATCCTCCATCAGAGTCTTCCCTATTTATCGGGGGACTCTGACGTGCAATTCATAATGATGAAGCCTGTCCTTATTGCATTTCTTCAACTCCCACTAATCGCATAAAGTTGTCCTCACCAAGACTCAACTCAATCAAAATCATCATAAAGTAAAACTTACTTCATCGCCATTTTTCACATCGAAGATAATGTAAGAATTTCCGTAATGTTCTTCCGTTGAATTGTTTTCTCCCCCCGATACATTTTGAGTCTTTGTTTTTGTTTTAACCGTAAGTCCTTTCATTATCATACCTTCGGGCAAGATGAATTTTAAATTCACTTTGTTGTCCTTTCTCACCGCGCTGATATTCAAATCTTTCAATGCATTCCTGAAGTTAGCGATGTCTTCCATCTTTGCAATCCAGCAATTCCTTGTCTTGAGCGTATCTATGAATTCCCTCACGGGCGACAATGTATTGTCGCTGAATCCCGTATAACGCGGATTGCCGGAATAGATCATCAGTCCGTTTTCTTTTTCTACGGCATAATTAAAATAATCCAGTAAATATTTTTTATAAAGCTGTGCGTCATTTCTCTGAAGTTCGTCCGAATAGTCCTTCGGCGATACGGCATTCTTATAAAATCTTGAATCTTCATCCTTCGCGGGACACATTTCAAGCAGTTTCAAAGTTTTGTAATAACTATTTAATGCAATCGGAATATTATACGGAAATACCGAACCCGTATAATTTATTAGATGATCCGATCCGATGCTTGAATCATATATGTAACCATTTTCATCTGCATATACCAGCCCCCAGAAGTTCGTTTTCCCGAAAGGAAACCGTATTCCTTTGAAATCCTCATGGAAATTTTCTTCATTAACCAGTATTGCGCTCACTACCGATGAATGATCTGATGAACTATAGTCCCTTGTCTCATACAATCCCGACTGAATTGAAATGTTAGCGTTGTCCTTGCAAATCATTAGCTTGTCACCGGTTACTGAAGAATCAGCAAACAAGACCGCGGGAATATTTTCCCTCTTCAAAAATTCTGAAATTCTCTCATAAGATAAACTGTCTCCATCTGAATTAAATGTCATACAAAATGCAGAAGATTTTCCAAACGGCCATGGACTTATTTCAAAATCAGAATAAACCTCCGGAGCAAAATTATTTAGGACATAATCATAAAAGTTGTTGATCTGTTCAACTCCCGAAAGTCCTCCGTCATTTGAAGGGTGGAGAAGATAAGTGCATGTAAGCAGATATGCTTTCCCTTTCCCAAAATCATTCCTGATGATTGCCGGGATTTTTTCCTGCCCGCTCACCCACTCTGCAAGAACCTTTACATTACCGGATGTAACCTCTCCCGGAATAAGCGCCCATTCACTTTCAGCAATCGGTTCCTTCACCCTGCCGTTCCATATCTTCGCATCCTTTTCCTCAATCGAAAAACCCACCATATCTCTTTCTATCATTTTCACTCCGAATACATCCGACAGCGGCCACGTGTCACTATTCAATTCCCCGCTCTTGTCAACGCGGTCAATCTCGTCAAATGTATTCCTTCCAATATTTTCTTCTCCAATGAGTACCCCTCCGTTCTTAACCCACTCCGAAATATTCTTCATCTCGGTTTCTGACATATACGTCAGCGAATATTTTCTGTCGCCGTCATGATATCCAATTGAAGTAGGAATAATCATTATGGAAAATTTTTCAAGCTCATCCGGACGAAGCAGAATATCTCTTGCATTGAGCCATACAAACACGCCTCTTTTGTTGAAACTCTGCAGCGCTGCAATCACTCCCTGCGATAACTCACCGTTTCCTTCAGGAGAACCTGTGGTTAAGAAAAGAACTTTGGGCATGGCAATCCGACCGTCATCAGTAATTAATTTTTTCTTCGGCTTCGTCAGAGAAGGGATCAGCAGAAATCCAATCACAACTAATGCAACAACAGGTATGAATAAAAGATATTTTTTCAATTTCTATTCTGAAATGTTTTCAATCAATACTTCTTTGTTCGGAATCAGACTCAAGGCAATCTTGTTCTCACGCGGATTATAAATTCCGTCCTCTGCGCTGTTCGTAACCTTAACTATTCTCCAGTCGGTTGTAAAACTTACGGTCAATGGTATATTATAAACAGAACCATTCAGGGAATTCACTGCATTCAAATATATTTTATCTCCATGCACAATAACCTCAAGTGTAGTGTTTTTTTTCTCCACAATGTATTTACCGATCTCCGAAATTGGAGCAATCCAGTATCCGCTGTTTCTTATTAGTCTCACTTGCCTGTCAAACATTTCCGGAGTCACCGAATACGTTGAAGTGACGTTATGGTATTTCATCAGATTCATTTCCTTTGACTCTTGCGGAAATATCGTATGGTAATTTATGATTATCCATTTGCCTGCAGCATCAGTTATCATGCGCGAAAGCTCTGAAGTTGACGGACTATCCTCATTGTATATTGCAATCGTAGAAAGTTTGTTCAGATTAATATTCTCCGCATCGTTCACTGTCTCCTCTCCGGTTCTGGCAAAAATATATCCTGCTTGCTTTGTCATGTCAAACTGATTGGACCTTGAAGATGAATACGGAAATACGAAAGTGTAAACAGGCGATGAAATTTGTTGTTCAATAATCCTCTTTGATTCAGTCATCTGATACAATGCACCCTCATTTGACATTGTATCCATCTTCATATGATAAATATTATGTGAAGCGATTTCATCGCCCTGTGAAACCAATTCTCTTGCCTGTTTCCATCCGAACTTTTCAATTGCGAAATTTCCTTTCTCCGCAGAAGAACTCGGATTCTCCGTCATCCAGTTTGTTGTCAGCGCGAATGTAGATTTAATATTATACTTATTCAAAACAGGAACGCCATATATATATTGTGACATTGATCCGTCATCAAGAGAAATTGTAATTGCTCCGATTCTGTTTTCCTTCCATTCGGTAATCTCAAACTTC
The DNA here is from genome assembly GCA_039810605.1 of Ignavibacteria bacterium. GTDB lineage: Bacteria > Bacteroidota > Ignavibacteria > Tepidaquicellales > Tepidaquicellaceae > JAGPCH01. Next base: position 3,284 of record JBDHXH010000084.1, read on the forward strand.
GGTGCTAATCCGGACTTGGCAGAATCCTCCGTCTTTGGCTGAAGCTGCGGATACAAATCTTTGAACATGTAATAAGTTTTTTTCAGCCGTGTAATATATTCGGGCTGATCCCAGTGTTTCCATTTGAAAAATTCAAGTTTGTCAGAAGGAAATTCTTTTGCGCCGTGATCACTTTTGTCGGTGATAAAAGTCCCGATGTTAAATCCGTCTGTTACCGTACTTTCAATCTCGCCGGTTCCGGACTTGTCGTCAAGGACATTTCCTGAAGAAGGGTCGCTGACATTGAGCAAATGCCACGGAAGCCTTATCTCGAGGATCTTTTCATTCTCATTCCAGATCCAGTTTGAATTTGAAGTTTCATATTCATTGCTCTTCCCGTAAATCAATCCGCTCCTGTCATAAACTTTCCTTGGCGTCTTCTCACCTGTCAGGCTCTCCCTTTCTCTGTTTGAAAGCATAATCTGTCTCACAAAATTTCCGTCATAATTTTCTTTTGAACAATACAGCGGAACGTAATCATTGTATATGTCCGAATAGACTGAATACTTTTCATCAACAAGTATAGCCGCGCTGTCCTTATTATTGAATGTCATGAGAAACTCGTATCCGTTGTCCTGATTTTCCGGGAGAAACGGGAGTCTGTGACTTCCTTTCTTTTTGTCATAGGTATCAATTGCAACGTAAAGATTATTTTTGCCAAAGTCGAAATCATTGAGTTTGTATTTCATATAAAAATATTCTGCATCTGCATGCGCAGAAACATCCCCCGACGCACTTCCGTCAAGCTTATCCTTTTCATTCCAATCATTATCCAGACCATCAATAGTCCGAGTCCTTTGTTCAACAGCCAGCACTCCAAAATTTTGTTCCGGGTTTTCCATATTATGCCAGAACTTTCTCCGCGATGCGGGGACTTCAAAATCAAGAACGAGCCAGTTGAATTTAAACCATTCATCCATCCATTCAAAATAAATTGCACCGCCGCATCCTGCCTCGTAAATATCTTTTGTGAGAATTTTATTCTTGTCTGACTGATCGGCTTCGCTGTGTCCTCCCTGATCGAGTCCAAAACTTGTGTAGTGGCTGTTGCCGCGGCTTGAAGGCAATCCGTATTCTGCAATGATAAGAGGCATATCCCTGCAATGTTTTTTCAGATCGTCAATGCATGCAAAATAATTATCGTGCTGACCTTCGCCGGTGATTGCATTTTTATATTTATCATCGAGATAAACAAAATCCGGATAATACGGATAAGCATGATACGCCGCAAAAATTCCTGCTTTAAACAAATTTGTTGCATAAAATTTTTCAAAGTCAACAGATTCGAGGTCATTGTCATATTCCCTTACTTTTTTGCTTTCGATAAATTCCGAATTGTGATACATCGGATCAAGCGGAAGCCAGTTAACAAATGAAACGGGCCGCTGTTCTTCATAAATCTGTGTTTCATACTGCACCGTAAAATCCATCATTTGTGCAAGCCATGCTTCCATCGGATTTCCAACAGGTAGTGAAATGAAATTTCCGTTATACTTTTTTATACCGGCATTTTTTTTGTTTGTAGTGCTCACTGTAACGGGCTCCCATTCTCTTCCAAGCAGAATCCCGATAACGAAAGATGAAACATCCCTTGCATAAGTTCCTGCTGCGTGCCCCGGGCGTTCCTGAATTACGGCTTGTCCATGAATCACATCAATGACATCTTTTATTTCAGTCTGAAATTTATCAATGTAATTTTTGTCAAAATAGTTATTGCTGTCGGTCTCCTCCGCCCATACACCCTGAAGCAGATACAGCGGCTTGTTGCTGTGATTAATGTTATACTGAGCAAATGCCTCATAGAATTCCGGGGGAAGTATTGTGTATATTCGAATTGTATTTGAATTCATCTCCGCAATTTTTTCAAACCATTCAAAATAATTTTCATACGTAGCGGAAAATTCAGAAGGGTAATGACCCGGCAATGCAACTCCCATATTGACACCTTTAAGAAAATATCTGTTCCACTCCTGAACATTTTCTCCGTTCTTAATCTTTGTTTCCAGCACCGAGAAATATTTCTCCCCTGTCTTGAATCTGTATCGCGACTTGTCTGACTTTGATTGAAGATCCGCCGGGGAAATTTCCGGTAGCAGTTTCTTCTTTTCTCCTCCGACATTTATACGGATAATTCTTTGCTCTCTTATTGAATCTTCAAACTGCATCATCTTAAAAACAGTAAAGCCGAGCGCAGCAATGAATAAAAATATGATAATGTATTTCAGTTTCGATGAGGAAGTATTTGACGCGGCTGTTTCCATTTTTCAATTAAAAATTCTTTGTGATGTTCAGAAAAGAATTGTAGCTGGTATAATAAGGATCGTTGTAACGACTGATTCCAAGCGACGCGCTGAATCCCCCATGATCATAACCCGCCTCCGCATCAAAGTCCCAGATGAAAGTGTTATTGTTGTCAACTCTTGCCCCGCTTCCCAGATAAACATAGAAAGTTGATATCATATCATAAAGATATGAATATACCCCGTTTATCTTTCTGTTCTGTGGCGAGAAATATAAAGGAGAATAGTATTTATAATTTCTGGCGCTGAATCCGTAACCAATTGTCCAGGCGGGATCGGGAAGAATTCTATAACGAACATCAAAATTAAACTGCGTGTTCGGATTCCTTGCCTTTGCATCATACCCGTCAACATAATTATAATCCACAACGGCTCCGAACATTCCTGTGTTAATTGTAAAATCTTTGTACCTGAATTCCAGATTGTCGCTGACGTAATTTTGCCCGACCTGATTCCAGTAATAAAAATAATCATAGGCAAACGTCAGTGAATTTTTTATCTCAACTTTGCCTGCATTAAAAGCTGCATCGTAAGAAGTTCCGTAAGATGTAAATACTGAATCTGAAATACTTCCTCCTCCGAAAAAACTCAATCTGTTTTTATCGTTGAGTTGTAAATTACAGGTAAGCACAGTATTGTCATACCATTTCTTCACATCAGGTTTCCCGACTTCAACTCTCTTTGCGTACTCTAACCTTACATCCATTTTGAATGTAACCAAACTGCTGACCTTTTTCTCCAGCTTAAGCGTCTGATAGAAAGATGAAGTATTATATAACTCCTCTATTTCGCGCAGATAACCCACCATATATCCTGCATTGAATCCATTGAAAAATTTGCCGCCGCCTTTTTTAGAATTGCTAATCACCGGATGCATTAAAAACACCGGTTCAGAATCATAACCAAAATTTATCTCATTGGTAATCGTTGTATGACTGTTGCTCAATTCCCGAAAGAGAAATCCGGGATCATCCCGAAGCGTTTGAGATGCGCACACTTCACTGTATGCAGCAAACAGAAAAATAATAGTAATAAGAAACTCACCTTTACTGAACTTCCTTCGGCAATGTGACAATTTTCCGAATTCCCTTTCTTTCGAACTTATTCCATTCGCTCTTTTCTCTTGCGAAATCCCAAAGTCCCTTTAGCTGCGAAAATATTTTGAAAAATGAAAATGAAAAGTCTCCGATGATTCCTGCCGACAATAACTTGAACCAGTCGCCAAATGTCTTATACCTTAATGCCGCGAGATTTCTGATTGCCTGCTTCTCGCTCCATCTTTCCAGGACAACTGTTACTATGCTTGTGATGAGAGCCGTTGTTACTGTAACAAGCGCTGCCATAAGCAGAACCCACGTAGAATTTATAAGTCCCAGATATGATACATAAATTATAAAAAAAATTGAAAGAGTCTTTATTGCAGGAGACATAAGTTCAAAAAACAAATAATAAGGAAAGGCAAATAAACCTGTCACGGAATATTTGGGATCAAACAACATCCTTCCGTGCATTGAAAGGCATTCTGCAAGTCCGAGATGCCACCTCGATCTTTGTTTGAAAAGGTTTTCCTTGTTGTCCGGCGCTTCGGTCCAGCAAAGCGGCTTCGGCAAATAAACAATTCGCGGATCAAGATTATTCTCATGATAATAACGCCAAAGTCTGACTACTATCTCCATGTCCTCACAGACTGTTTGCTTTCTTTCCCTGAATATTTTTCTAATGTAGCTGTGATTGTTTGTAAGATTTAAGAATCCTCCGACTTTAAGCAAATCATTTTTTCTGAAAACGGAGAATGCGCCGGACATTATCAGCAGAGAGTTGATCTTGCTTAACCCGATCCTTGAAACAAGAAATGATTTTATGTATTCAGTTATCTGCCAGAGGACCCAGATATTGCGCGGCATCCTCGCGTTTACTATCTGATTGTTTTCTATAACGGTGTCATTTGAAATCGCAAGCTGCCCGCCGGTCACGAATACCCTTTTGTCCATCACCATCGGCATGATTACTTTCTTCAATGATCCCTGATCAAGGATTGAATCTGCATCAACCGTACAGATGAACTCTCCGGTAGAATAATTTATCCCGGCGTTTATCGCATCGGCTTTACCTCCGTTACACTTGTCGAGGAGTATCAGTTTCCCGTCGCCGGAACCGTAAGTGGCGCGGATTTCAGATGTGGTAATTTCAAACTTCGATGAAAAATGACGCTGACTGAAATCAAATTTGTTCAGCAAACTCTGAAGTGTATTGTCTCCGGAACCGTCATTGACAATTATTATTTCAAAATCCGGATAGTCAATTGCCTTGAGCATGTTGATGCAATTTACAATCGTAACTTCTTCATTATAAGCCGGAACGATTACAGAAACTTTCCGGAAAAATTCATTCAGCTCAATACCAACTTCGTATTTTCTCTTGTCATTCCAGAACGAAAAAAGAAAAATCACAAACAGCAGAATATCAATAATGAAATATCCTGCAAAGTAGATGATGAAGAGCTTCTCAAGAATCCTTATTAATGTATTTTCCAAGTTTGGGGAAAATTAAGATTGCAATATTCGAGGATTTTATTGCAAGATTGACTCAAATACTGAAATCAGAAAACAAGAATTTTTCAAAATTATGATTATCTTTTTTTATTAGACCTGATTTCAGTATATTAGTTTAAAATAATTTAGAATTATTTATCACGAAAAACAATTTCATTAATCCGCTGTTTCCCCGGAAATTGTTTTGAGTTTCTCTCACAACAAATAATCTGATGAAAGCTAAAGTCCTCAAATTCATAGCTCCCATGTTTCTGTTTTCATTTCTGAATTCGAACTCACAAGTTACTATGCAATGGAGTTCAAGATTTGGTGGCTCGGCAAGTGACACCGATGTTGTAAAGGCACTCGGATATGACGCCGCAGGCAATGTATATATAACAGGATTTTCCACAGGCAACGGTACAGGAAAAGATTTTACAACAATAAAATATAATCAGGCCGGTCAGCAGACATGGATTGCATTTTACAATAATAATAGTTCGAATGCGGAAGATGTCACAACGGGAATTTGCGTTGACGGTTCAGGAAATGTTTATGTCACAGGTTACAGCAAAGGCCTGAATTCTTTTCTTGATTGTGTAACAATTAAGTATTCTCCGTCGGGTGAAGCCTTGTGGACTGCAAGATACAATGGGAAGGGCAATGATGATGATGTGAGTACCTCGATCATGATTGACGGACTCGGTAATGTTTACGTGGCCGGATACAGCGTTGGATCATCAACAAGTGAAGACTTCATGATCATCAAATATAATTCTGCCGGCAGCGAATTGTGGAAAGCATTCTACGATTTCACGGGAGACATAGATATTGCATACTCAATGTGCTTTGACAATGAAGGGAACATTATCGTGAGTGGATCAAGTATCGGTGATGGCTCACAGGAAGATTATGCAACTGTCAAATATAGTCCTGCGGGTGATGAAATCTGGTCTTCAAGATTCAACGGCGCAGCAAACGGATATGACATTGCACAGAGTATAGCGGTTGATTATTCGGGTAATGTTTATGTTACCGGATACAGCCTCGGCACGGGAACGGAGGAAGATTATGCAACATTGAAATATGATCAGGACGGTAATGAACTATGGGTAAAACTATACAACAGTCCTTCCAACCGGTATGACATTGCTACATCAATTGCTGTTGATAACTCCGGCAATGCTTACGTGACCGGCTATTCTTTCAGCGACGCTTCTTCCGAAGATTATTATACATTGAAGTATAGTTCCGACGGAATGCAACTATGGGCAATGAGATATAACGGGTCTGATAATGGTTATGACATTGCATCTTCTTTAAAACTTGATGAGCAGAATAATGTTTATGTCACGGGATACAGTTATGAAGAAGGGTCCGAAGAAAATATCGCAACCATTAAATATGATTCGGACGGAAGTCTTATATGGACGGGAGTGTATAACGGAACCAATAACGGAAGCGACATTTCGACATCTCTTGCGGTGGATCCTTCGGGAAATATATTTGTTGCAGGCTTTAGTGATGCAGGCGCGGGCGATATTGATTACGTTACAATTAAATATAATCAGACTGTGGGAATAAACTCTTTGCATAACAGCATGCCATCACATTGCAGGCTTGGTCAAAATTATCCGAATCCGTTTAATCCTTCGACGAAGATTAAATTTGAAATTTTACCCGGTTCAAGAAATTATATGTCAAATGCGAAGATTGTTGTTTACAATTCTTTAGGAATAGAAACTGCAGTATTGCTGAATGAAAATTTGGGTGCGGGCTCTTACGAAATTGAATTTAACGCCAACGATATCCCTGCGGGTATTTATTTTTACAGACTCGAGTATGAAGCATTCACGGAGACAAAAAAAATGCTGCTGCTGAAATAATTTTTTCTCTAACTTTGAATCGGCGCTGCTCCTGACTTACCGTAAACTTTTTCATATATGATGTTTCCGATAAAAAGAACCTTTATGAGTTTCCCCTGATAAGTTTTTACTCCAAGATAAATTGCATAGCCGATCCCGAAAAAGATCACACCAAACAAGCCGATATAAAAGGCAATCATCATGATAAAAAATCCTGCCCCTGGTTCGCTTCCATGATGCGCAGTTTTGAAAATTCCAAACCCGAAACCAAAAACCAGCATTACAATCAGCATCAGTATCACATACAGAACCATTACAACACCATAAGCTATGTGATAAAATATTGCTTGCAAAGAGTGAAACCTTACAAACTGTGATTTATCCTTTTGTGTTGCCCATAGAATAATGGGAAGAATGATACCTCCGAGAAAAATCGAAAGGTGTGCAAGCATTCCCAGCAGTTTTTCGTCACTCGACACTTCAGAATTGATTCTATCTTTTGAATCCATAGTTTTATGTTTAGTATCTTGGAATTAAATGAATGTGGGTATGAGATATAACCTGACCCGCCGACTTCCCGTTATTGATTACAACATTGTATGCGGCAGGTTTGTATTTTTCATCCGTAAATTTCTTCGCTTCACACAACAATCCAATTATTGAATCCCTGTCTTCTTTGGAAAGTTCAAAAAAATCTTCAGCATGATCAAACGGTATAATCAACAAATGACCTTTTGAATGAGGATACTTATCCGGGATTGCATAAGCCTTTTCATTTTTCAAAATGATCTTGTCAGACCCGATATTGCAAAACACACAGTCCTTTTCTTTCATAATTAACTTTATGAATATACTTACTTGCACAGCTAGAAAAAATGAACATTATAAAACTTTAAAAACTGATTTAGTATTGTTTTCTAAAGCACAATCATTGTATATTACATTAAATTAATTTTCTGAAGAAATGAAAATATCCTTTGTGCGCCTCGG
>JBDHXH010000085.1:0-10801 GCA_039810605.1 Ignavibacteria bacterium
AAAGCAGGCGGAAGCATAAATCATGCAGTCAAATCTATGAGATGGCCCGGCAAAGCCGCAGTTGAAGTAGCTCTGGTAACTATTACAAAACAAAGTTGGAAGAGAAAATTTGTACTTGGTAACAGAGTGGTAAAAACAATTACACCTTATCTCGATGACTCGGAAACACCTGGCAATCCTTTCCCGCTAAAACAAAACGAAGGCAAAAGCTTTCAGGGAAGCATTGTGCTTGGAAAAGGATTTGTACTTGAACCTGATGAAGCTCAAGCGCTGATAGCAAAGAATCCCAAAAACAAAGATGTACTATTTCCATATCTGAACGGAGATGATCTGAACAACAATCCCGACCAAAGTCCGAGCAGATGGGTGATTAACTTTTTTGACTGGGAAGAAGATTATTGCAGAATGAATTATCCCGATTGTTTTGAGATTGTGGAAAGATTGGTAAAGCCGGAAAGAATTAAGATGAAAGGAGACAGAGGAGCAGAATATTGGTGGCAATTTCTTAGAATTAGAAATGAACTCTACCGAACAATCGCGCCGTTGGAGAGGGTGCTGGTGATAGCAAGAATCAGTAAGACCGTTGCATTCGATTTGTTAGAAAAAAGAAAAGTTTTTGCAGATGCTCTTGTGGTTATTGCATTCTCAGAACTTTCAATGTTTTCTATTTATCAATCAACTATCCACAATATTTGGGCATGGAACTATTGCACAACTATGAAGTCAGATTTGAATTATACACCGGGCAATACATTTGATACATTTCCGGTGCTGCAATTTATTCATAAGGACGATAAGGTTAAATCCGCTGGTATACAATATTATGTTCACCGAGAGCAATTAATGTTGGCAATCCACCTCGGTCTCACGAAGACCTACAATCAATTTCACAACAAGCACTTATCAAAGTTTTATGAAGATCATTCAAGTTCAATTTCACATTTACAAATCAAAGACATAGAAAAAAGATACGGTAAGGAGACTGCGAATCTCATTAAGCATTTCAAAAAAGGCGAGCCGAAGATTTCAATAGCCGAAGCAATAGTAGGCATAGAAAAATTGCGCCGGCTTCACGCAGAGATGGACAATGCGGTGTTGGAAGCATACGGCTGGAGTGATATTGAATTGAAGCATGATTTTTATGAAGTTGATTATTTGCCGGAGAATGACAGAGTTCGTTTTACAATTCATCCCGATGCGAGGCGGGAGATACTGAAGCGGCTGCTGGAATTGAATCATAAAATACATGAAGAAGAAGTGAAGGCAGGGTTGTGGGAGAAGAAGAAAAGTAAGACTAAGAAACCGGCTGATGAGGTGAAAGAGATTGAAATTGGGTATGGGTTGTTTGATGGGAAGGAGGGGAAGGATTGTATTGATTGAAATCTCAATGCATTTCATTTGAATTTTTTACATCGTTACGAATCTCCCCGCCTGCAGCGGGCAGGCTGATTCGTAATGTAAGATTAACAGCCAAGAGATTTATGAATGTTTAACTAATACAATTCCTTCATTTCCTCTTCATCGTTACAACTGAACTCTTATTAAAGAATCTCCCATACCATTCACTGCTTAATAATGTTGGGTCGCTTGTAATGTCTCTGTAATAAATTGTCGTTGGAATGTTCTTAAGACTATCAACACGACAGGTATCTGTGGTACAATTTCTTATCTTTTGAAATCTTTCATTCATCTGCTCGTTGTAGCCTTTAGCCGATCCGCTAAACAAATCTGAAACTGCCGTTGTTATGTTGTTCTCTTTAAAGAAGAATAATAGAAGTATTACAACCGATACGGGATAGAAATATTTACAGTAATCGGTGAAATTGATTCTAAATTTTCTGTAAAACTTTTCACAAAGAATAAATATAAAATAGAACCATCCGCAAAGAAAAATAAAATATATGAAGTTAGAAGTCCTGTTCATTACAACCGTTGCTGAATAGAATGAAAAGAAAACGCTTATGATTAATATTGCAAACCACACAATGGGAAACCATACAAGTGAATTCCATAGATTTTTTTTTGATCCTTCCAGGCGCGAGGAAATCCTGGAGTAAACGGGCAGCAAAATTAATGTGCATGCGATGAGCGGAGTAGTAAACAATAATTGAAAAATATTCTCCGCTAAATAGTAAAATGAATTCAGAAGTGAAAAACTTATGTTTTGATTTCCGGGAAATTGTGTAAGTCTGAATTTATTCCCGGGAGATTTTATTAATATATACAGAAAAACTCCTGCGGCTGCCGCGAAGAAAATATATTTCCAAACAATCTTCTTTCTTTTCCCGGCAGCAAACATTGTGTTAAAATTCAACGTTAGGATAAACAGGAATACCAGAATTGCAAGAATCTCATTTACTCCAATTAGGAATATCATGATGAAGAAGGAAATGATTCCGTAAACAATTTTGCGTGAAGCATTGGGAGAGTTTTCAGATTTAATGAAGAACAGAAGAAACACCGGTACAAGTATCAGCCCCGAATGATAAGCCGTAATCCCGCCATACCAGTAAAAACCTGAAGCAATTTCGGGCATGCAACACACGTAAATAAAAAATAACACTAAACCGGTGAAAAGTTTTTCCTCCAATGAGATTTTATTCCTGACAAGCAAATTGACTGCAATCAAGATTGCAACAAAAAATAGAACCATAAAAATGAAGCAAACTATCTTGTACGCTGTGAAAGGATTTTCATATAGCGGGGTCAAGTATAGAAGGAAATTCTGGAAATACCTTCCTGTGCCGTGCTTATATTGGATGTGCGTATTTTCACAAAGACTTTTTACTTTTGCTTCATGAGCATAATAGAAATCTTCCGGGGACGGATTTGTATAGAAGCAAATGATAAAGATTGGAATAACAATCAGAATAAATATTCCTGTGAAAATTCTTCTGACAATCTTGCATGTTTGTTCATTTTTCATAATTGATGAGGGAAGACCAAAAATGAAAAGTTTAGAAAATGGATATTACTGAAAAAACTTATTCGAACTATTGCTGTCTGTACAAAAGTAATGTTTGAGAACCCGAATCACAATTCTATCTGACAGGAATCCACACCTCGATTCTTGACAGAGGTCCCGCTAATGTATCCGTGCATTGGTAGTGCTGACTAAGTACCGTTCTGTCAATGAACTGCGCAAATGATGTAATTGTTTGGGAGACAAGAATCAGATCAAATTTTTTAGCGATTATATTTTCATTTATTTCTGTTTTGTATTCCATGCTCCGATTCATGACCCCTGCGGACATTCCAAGTAATATGCTCAAATCACTGACTCCCGTTTGAAAATATTCGGTGTGTCCTGAATTGTAAAGTTTTTTATTATGAGCAATTATCATAGAAGTTGTTTCTGCGGAATTGAGAATGTTGTCGTTACTCATGATAAGTTCTTCGGTTTTCTTATTTACATTAATCATGCTTTCGTAATTTACCGATCGTGGTTTGAACTGCATTATTAGTGCAAGTATTAATAAAATTGAAGCAACAATATTAAGCAAGGAATTGTCTGCTCTTTTTAAAAGCCAAAACGTAGTCAACAAAAGAAAAGGTGATGACAGATGAAACAGATATGCGCCATTATCACTTCCTGTATTTCCTCCGAGAAGAAAAATGAAAGCGGCAAGTGATGTCAACAATGTTAGAGCAAAAAGTCCATCCGGATTTGTCCGCGATGCAGGAAAATTAATTACATCATCTGTGTTTGAATATGCGTTGACGGGAAATTGATTTTTACTTGAAGAGAACTTGTTCCCGGACTTACGAAATTTATAGAATGCAAATGCAGCTGATAATATTGTTATGACAAAAATAAAAATATTATACTTTGCATAGAATAAAAATTGCAACAGCATGTATTTGAAATTATAGTCGGAGTAATTTTTGTGAACAAAAAATGTGTTGTTGAAAAAAATTGGATAAACAGAGTTAACTAAAATTACAGTGAAAAGGAAAACTATTGCTGCGACAATTCCATACAGCAATGCCTTTTTCTTGCTTACGAAAATCATGAGGTAAATAAAAATTACTGGCAGGACAAAAGCATAATATGGTTTTGTAAAGTATGCCAGTAAGCCTGCTATAATGCTTAATGCACAAGAAATCAAAGAGAAATTAAATCTCCATGGAATCACGATACCGGCGACAAAGAACATAATCCCAAGACCCTCCGGTCGTGCAATTGAAGTGAGCCCCTGATAAACAAGCGATTGATGCAGAAGTACGGCCGCTGTAAGTGAAAAAATGAAATTTACTTTCATCCTGATCAACACAGCGAATACAATAAGGCATGTCAAAAGTATGCAACCATAAGTTACCCATCTGTGCAAGGCAAGAGAGTTTCCCGAAACAAACCTTGAAAAAAAAGATACGGACAGGGGATATATGAATCCGTAATCATAAGTATGCTGCGGCTGATATTTCAAATCATAAGGATTCTCGCCGTTTGTGTAATGCTCTGTTTCTGCGAGAACTGCACCTTCTCTGAATTCGAGTTGATATGGATATTTAATTTTGTTTAGGTGTGACTTGAAGGTTTTGCCTGCAGTGTACAGGCAGATTACAACAAGGATAATCTTCAGTAGGATTTCAGAATATTTTTTTAGACTATAAATAATCATTAGAAGATTTTCTCAAAATAACAGTAATGAGATACTATAGAAGTAATATTATAAATGACAGTATGCTTTGAGAATGCGGATTTGCAGATTTGGAAAGAGTTCATTCGCAAATTTTGGCGTGGATTTTCTCGGTTGAAAACGGTAAAGTAATTTGAAGTCAAGTTGGCGAACTAATACTATATTTTAAAAAAATGAACAGTGAACGATTCCAGCCATACTTGTGGCTAAAGAATTCCAGATCAGTTCCGTCTCCGATTTTCGCAGTTGCCCTTACAGATATTGAACGTTGGAAAAAATTGGATCTCCCGGAAAGTTTTTCAGAACTTGATATATTCGAACAGTTGGACTTTCTTGAAAAATTCATTCAAGATCATTACTTGAAAATCCTCGGTGGAGTATCACCTTTCGGAATTATAACAGGCTATTATTGCTTCATTGCAGAAAATCAAATTATAGAATTGGACACGAATGGTAAGTATATGGGAACTCTGAATAGCTTGGATAAGGGGCATGTAAGTATGAAAATAAAAAATAAAGACATTCCCTTTAAATTAAGTTAAAGAAATTAGTATCTTGATTGAATAGCATTTCCAGGTATTCAGCCACGAAGGCAAGAGAAATTTATCATATTATGATGCCACCGAATCCAATCAATTCCAGATACAGTCAGAATTCAATTGGATATTTAATGTTGAATCACCGTGCAAATTCGAGGGAATATATTCTGGAAGTTATAGTAATTAATTCCAAAATCAGATAAAGTTCTTTCATTTGGTTGGAATTTTATTTGACGAAATCTCAATTAATCAATTCAGGTCTGAATTCAAAATGCATTGTGTCATAGTGATACCATTTTCCTCCCCAGATAAATCCGTGTTTTTCGAATACTGTAACAATTTCAAAGGGAATTCTGTTTTTATAAACTTTATTTTTGCTCCACAGCCAGTAATCAGAAAATCTTGTATTAATATCAATTGCTGTTGCAAATGAATGATTACTTAATCTTTCAGTACCAGCAATATTTCTCCACACAAAGGTACCTGCAGGATTATCTAAATACTTACGAAACTCGTGAGGTAATTTATTTAGATCTTCAATTACTTTCTTCAAGCTGTCTGCCGCGCCGTTTATTCTGTTAAACTTAAGTGTAGATCCGTCCACCCATCTTACATCTTCCAGATTACTCTCAACTTCCGATGGGTTATTTCCGTACATTTTGAGAAAAAAAGGCTCGAATCTAATTCTTCCGGGTTCATAATTTTCTGCAGGTGGAAAATCCCATCCCTCACCTGCGACATAGTCTTGCGACAGCATATCCTCGACATCCGGATTATCAAGTTTCTGATCATGTGTCTTTTCCTTAATTCCGTCATCATAAACCATGACCGTCCCGTCTTTCCAATAGATGTTGTTTTGATCAGCCGAATCTAGAAATTCCGGATAGGAAACAATAAGTTTTTGCAGCTTTTCAGGAATCCCGGAACCAAATGAATTAATGCTATCAGATTTACCTTTGAGGTTTTGAGTCCCTTTGGCTTCATCATTATTATTACAAGATAGACCGAAGTTAAAGCATGCTACAAAGAGCAATTGCCATAAAACCATCTTCCACATTTTAAAATCCTCTTCTTAAACAAATTAACATCATACATTCTAATCTGTTTTTTTCAAATTCCAAATATATTCGCGACGGTCGGAATATCTGTACCAACTGCCATTCATAAAATCTCCATCACGGGTTACCGTACCATAAAATGCTCCTGATTTTTCTGCATTTCTGTCTTCATACATTACGATCATATTATCTGATAATTTGAATTCGCCGCTGAAATTTGTAACCATACCTTCAGGATGCTTATCCCAGTATATAATATTGTATCCTTTGAAATTACTTCCGTCAAAATCAGTAATGAATACTTCCCAATAGGTGCCATCTCTAATGGAACCGGTATACTTCCCATTTAAAGCAATTCCGGTAGTTTGCCCCTTTCTAAATTCTTCTTCCTTTCTTTGTATGTCTCCTTCCCGCTTTCTCATCATTTCTTCTTCCTTTAGTTTCATGTCTTTCTCCTTCAGGGCAAGTTCTCTTTCCTTGATCTCAAGATCCTTTTTACTTGTCTGTTCTTCGTTTTTTGTATTTTTACATGAATGAAGGATTGTCAGAGCCAGTATTATTAAAATAATATTTTTCATTAAAGAATAATTGTGATCTCTTTTGAAATAGTTAATTTCGAAACCATTCTGGTAACGGTGCTTCTACATCCGGACAAGCTATCATTGGTAGTTTACTTTGTAAACTATGACTGAACCCGTGCTTTGGTTCGTAACCCAGAGAAATTTATTGTCAGGGGAAAGCGCTACTCCTACGGCACCGATATCTGCTTCGTATTCTGCAAAAAGCATAAACTTCTTAAGGTCAATGACATCAACGGTTCCGTTTTGATAGTTTACGACAAACAAGTACTTATTATTATTCGTCATGCATACACTCCTCGGCTCGACTCCAATTGCTATTTTATCAACGACTTCATCGGAGTTCAAATCAAGCTTTCTCAAATAACCATCCCCGAAGTTTGAAAAATATGCGTAATCTCCCTTGCTGCTTATTGTCATGTCTCTTGGCTTGTACCCGACATTTGTGATTGTCTTTATGACTTCGAGTGATCCGACATCAATCTTTGAAATTGTTGAAGCACCGAAGTTGCACACATAAGCATATTTTCCGTCAGGGGTGAATTCGACCCCTCTTGGAATTGCGCCGACTTCTATTGTTTTGATAACCTGGTAATTTTCCGTTGATATCACTGATATGTCGTTACTATTCCAGTTGGCGACAAATACAAGTTTCTCATCAGGACTCACTGCAATTATTTTTGGAATTATTCCGACATCAATTCTCTTAACAAGCGATTGTTCCAAGGTATCATAAATGACAACCACAGAAGGATACCTGTAACTTCTCTCCACACCAAGGTTTTTCGGAAATCCTTTCTCAAGCAACCTGAAATATGAAATCCAAATATATCTTCCGCCGAGCGTGACTCCGAACTCAACAGGCTTGCCTGTGTGTTCAATAACCGCTTCAGTCTCATAGGAATCTGTGTTTATGATCATAGTATTCATCCCTTCAAGATTATTAATGTATGCATGTTTTCCATTTGGCGAGATAACAACAGACTTTGGATTGTTTATATTATCTGTAATCCTCTTTATTTTTTCTAGTCCTGCAAATTCAAGCGTATCAATTTCATATGATGGAGATAATTTTCTTAAAGAGTCAATTCTTCTCAATGAATCGGCTTTCAGCAGGGAGTCCATATTAATTTTCATTGTAGCTTTTACATCAAGTTCGGTATCGGTACAGGAAAAGACAAAGAAAAAAAGTAAGAGAATTGATAGTTTCATTTTAGTTTTCCGACTGATGAAGCACTATGAAAATTACTTTATTGATAGAAATCATTTCTAATCGCATTCTTTTTCTTCTGAAAAAATTAGCTCATATCTTTCATCAGAAGCATTAAACCTGTATATCTTCTTGGAATATTGCTCGTTCCCATGGTCCCCGCAAAGGACTTCTATTTTACATTCTCCATTTAGAGGAACAAAACGCCAATTCCAGTAAGATTGCCGGTTATTTTCTACGACTGGATAAACTGAAATCTGATGGGATACTTCATTGTAACCAACAACTAATCTATTAACGTAACCACAAACATCTTGCACACCCGTGATTAAAAATTCATTCCGTTTAGTGTCACCTGTCAAATCATTAAGTTGAATCAAATCCGTTTTCTCCAATACATTGCCGGAAGCACTTTCACAATTTTTATCTTCTGTCTTTGTAGAAAAGTCAAAATAATAGCAATTATTTTGCGGAGTATTGAACAAGCATAAGGTATTATACAAGTTATAATTCTCATCAAAGGTTGGAATTTTGACCGAAGATGAAATTTTACCATACTCAAAAACAAACGCATGATAATTGCCCGAAATTGATTGTC
Organism: Ignavibacteria bacterium; assembly: GCA_039810605.1. GTDB lineage: Bacteria > Bacteroidota > Ignavibacteria > Tepidaquicellales > Tepidaquicellaceae > JAGPCH01. The sequence goes on from JBDHXH010000085.1 coordinate 8,624, forward strand.
CCAATGTGGCAGCGCGACATGAACTTAAATCAAGCTCATTTATTGCAACGATAGGTTCGATCGGGTCGGCGTAGTCCGTTATGTACAATCCAACATAAATTTCACCATCGACATCTACTAATTTCTTATATTCTCTTAAGAAGGCTCCTTGTGGAAGTTCGGATTTGATTTTTTTAGGAAAATCATCATCTATCAAATTCTGCTTTGAAATCATACTATTATAACCATTATTTGTATTTGCTTTCGGTCTCTTATTTTTGCTCTTTTGTGCGAACGCAGAATTACTAATGCAAACTATAATCAAGCAAGACAATAAAATTTTCATAATTTTTTTTCTTAAGTTGGTTAATCGTAGTATTTTCTTATGTAGTTGAAAACTCACTCTCTTGTTTTTAATGTTTTCCCTTTAATGAAATTTCAGATCATTTCCCCTTAGCTTCCTCAAACAAAATCTCCTCCTTCGTAATCGGATCAATGATTACAAAATCAAAATACCTATATGTCCTTAAATCTTGTGTCAATTGCTTTTTACATTTAACGGTTGCTTTCTTCCAGTTTTCTTTGAACGAGGGAGCTTTGTCAAGCGATACGAACACGTTCTTTGTTACACCTTTTATTGTTACTCCAAATGTCTGCTCATCAGCGTTATAATAGCTAACGGCGGTTATCTTCATAACGGTATCTCGCAGTGATTTCTCAATTACAGTCATATCTTCCAATTGCTTATCCTCTTTCAATACCTCGAATTCGGCATTCTTTTCCTTTATTAGATCCTCGTATTTTTGTCTGTAAAATGATCTGACACCTTCGATTTTCTCATTCTTTTCTCTAAGCCTTGTACCAAATGCTTCAGATGTTTCGAATTCGTCTTTAGGTTGGAAATTCGTTTCGATCAAACTTATTTGTTCGTTCATTTCCTTATCAAGTGTACTTTTCAATCCAACTTTCAATTCGAACTCTTTACTAAAGAGCTTAAGTTCAGGTAGTATTGAAATGGCATCCCATACATGAATCTTATTGTCCTTTCCTCCTGCGACAATATATTTTCCGTCCGGGGAGAAAGCAACATACATCACATCATTATTGAAGCCTTTTAGTGTCTTGATCGGGTTTCCCTTTTTGACATCCCAAATTCTCACGGTTTTATCGTCACTGCTGGTTGCAACGTATTTACTGTCCGGAGAAAAACAAACACAGTTCACATCTGCGTCATGTCCATTAAGTGTCTTGATGCTTCTCCCTGTTGAAATGTTCCATATCTTGGCAGTCTCATCTTTGCTTGCGCTCGCAATGTAATTGTTGTCAGGAGATACTGCAACAAAGTATACATTATCTTCGTGACCTGTGAAATCTCTAAGCAGACTCTTGTTCTGAAAACTATAAATTGTGATGTTGCCTTTGGGATTTGCATGGATCAAATATTTTGTGTCCCGTGTAAAACAACTGTTGAAATACTTGTTCCTGTACCCCGTGGAAACACTGCCAAATAAAGGAACACTTATCTTATGAACTTCCTCATCATATACAGAAATCCGTTCAATGATCTGTTTCTGTTCCATTGAATAAATGTCAGAAGAATAGTGGTATATGCTATACTTTATTTCGTTTCCTTTTTGATCATAAGATTTCTCTTTTGTTTCATCGAAATAAGTGACGGAGATGTATCTGTCATCATCAGAAAAAGCTGCGGTGTAACAATCACCTGAACTTAAGATTTTTGTAGATGTTGATTTATCAAGATCGAGTAGGTAAGCGCCATTATCAAGCTCTGTATATACAAGATATTTCCCACTTTCAGACAAATCTGCTGAAATGCAATTTGAGTTTGTGTTAAGTGTTTTTGTGTTCTTGCCGGACTCAATTTCCCAAAAAATAATTTTCTTATCCGATCCGGTACTTATTAGTGTCTTTCCGTCGGGGGAAAAGGTAAGGCAATTGACATTTCCGGAGTGCCCTGTAAGAATTTTCACTTGCTGGCAGAATGCTGTCTGCACAAGGGCTGTCAATAGAATAAGTATTGTTCTCATAAAATTTTTTTCTTATGGTTGTTGTAAAAATTCTCACTGTAATGGCTTCAAGGTATATGCCATAATCAAATTGGAATGATGAAGTCTTAAATTACCTGTAAAAAGTATAAAGAAAAATGGCGCTGTAACACTTAATTTTGTAAAATAAAAT
>JBDHXH010000086.1:0-10717 GCA_039810605.1 Ignavibacteria bacterium
TTTTATATAAATGGAATTAAGGACCATTGATGTAAATCGAAACAATCGAAACGAGTCGAAACAAATTGAGTTAAATTGAAATTTTAACAGCAAAAACTCAATTAGCTCTTTTGAAATGAAATTGAATTATGAAAATCCTTCTAAAGAAATTTTTCTTTCAATTCGGGAGTGGGAATTCTGCAGGAATCTTTTTTGCCAAACCATTTATAGCGGTTACCGGCAATAATGTCATAAAGATAATTCCTAAATGACCCCGGAAGAATTTTAAAGCAATACAATACTCTCCATAGTCCGGAAAATTCTCTCACAATTCTAAGCACTGCATCAGATTTTATATAATAGTTGTCATTACAAACCAGCACAATAGAGTCAAATTCTCTTTCCTCGAGCAGAAATTTTTGAAGCAGGCGTTGTCCCGCTTCTGATTGAAGCGAAGCAAACCTGAAGCGATTATGTTTATCATGGTCAATTATAAAGTTAACGCTCGAATTGCACAAATTGCAGACTCCGTCGAAAAGCACGATGAACCTGTTGTCGGCCATTACCATTATTTTAGATATAAATTAAGAATATGAATAACTAAATTTTATTCATTAAAAAATCTGAATGCCTTCATATACAACGATTGCCGTGATAGGTGATATACATGGATGTTTCTACACTTTGAAGAAGTTGTACAGCAAGCTGAAACGGATCAATGAAATTTATTCTGTGGGAGACCTTATTGACAGAGGAAGATTTTCAAAGGAAGTAGTGCAGTTCTGTCAGGAAAATGTTATCAAGTGTATCCGCGGAAATCACGAAGACATGATGATCAAAGCGGTTGATCAGTCCGGAAGGATTCTGGGATTTATGCATAAAGAAGCAGAGCATTATTATATGAACGGAGGACAAGAGACGCAGTATTCATACATTCAATCAAGAGAGTTTGCTGATTTCAAAAAATTCAAGAGTGCTATTAAGTCAAGCGGTCATTATGATTACATAAATACATTTCCGCTCTTTTACGAATTCAAGAAAGTGATTATTTCACACGCGGGAATCATCGAAGGAGGAAATGAAATTTCAATAATGTGGAATCGGGACAAACCCGCCGTGCTGGGAAAACTTCAGATATTCGGTCATACGCCCAATGAGGAAATGATTTACAAGAAACACTACTATGCAAACATTGACACTGCCTGCGTTTATAAGAACAAACTCACCGCCGTGATTGTTGATACGAACACCGGATTGATTGAGGACTCGATTCAGGTGAATTGTGATGAGTACGATGTAAGAGAAGATATATAATTTACACATTTCCCGGAACTCTCATTTCATTGTTAAACGCCTTTAAATTCAGTAAATTACGTAGATTTTGCAGGGGCTATAGCTTAGCTGGTAGAGCGTTTCGTTCGCAACGAAAAGGTCACCGGTTCGACTCCGGTTAGCTCCACTAATTCAATTATTAATTATCATTGTCCGGTTGCACGGTTTCTAAAATTATTGATATTCGGATAAAATTTTTTACAAAAGAAATATTTGCTGGTAAGAAATAATTGAGAAAACATTAATTGAAAAAATGCCCAACGAAAAAATAATACCAATAAATATTGAAGACGAAATGAAGTCTTCATACATTGATTATTCAATGTCTGTTATAGTCGCAAGAGCTCTTCCCGATGTCCGCGACGGGCTCAAGCCCGTGCATAGAAGAGTATTGTATGGGATGAATGAACTCGGACTTGCTCCAAACAGACAGCACAAAAAATCTGCGCGTATCGTCGGAGAAGTTCTCGGTAAATATCATCCGCACGGAGACAAGGCAGTTTATGATACGATGGTTAGGATGGTTCAGGATTTTTCATTGAGGTATCCGCTTGTAGATGGTCAGGGTAACTTCGGTTCTGTTGACGGAGATGCGCCTGCGGCAATGCGTTATACTGAAGCGCGTCTTTCGAGAGTTGCAGAAGCGATACTTGAAGACCTTGAAAAAAATACTGTTGATTTTATTCCGAACTTTGATGACACTCTGCAGGAGCCTGCGGTACTTCCTTCTATACTTCCCAATCTTTTGGTCAATGGATCAAATGGAATCGCAGTCGGCATGGCAACAAACATTCCGCCGCACAATCTCGTCGAAGTCTGCGACGGAGTTATCCATCTTGTTAAGAATCCGAAGGCAGAGATAAAAGAGCTGATGAAAAAAGTTACCGCTCCGGATTTTCCGACCGGCGGATTGATTTACGGATACGGACCCGTGAAGGAAGCATTTGAAACGGGAAGAGGCAAAATAATTTTGCGTGCAAAGGTCTCCATTGAAACAGAGAAAAACGGAAAGCAGAATATTATCATTTCCGAGATTCCATATCAGGTAAATAAAGTTACATTAATTGAAAATATTGCGCAGTTGGTAAGGGACAAAAAAATTGACGACATATCCGATATCAATGACGAGAGCGACAGAGACGGAATGCGCATTGTCATTGGTTTGAAACGCGATGCCAATCCGCATGTGATTGTAAATAACCTTTACAAGCATACACAGATGCAGACTACATTCGGAGTGATTATGCTTGCGCTTGTTGATGGTATCCCGAGAGTCCTGAATCTCAAAGAGATGATGCAGCATTTCATCAGTCACAGACTCGATGTAATTGTTCGCAGAACCAAATTTGAACTCGATGCTGCAGAAAAAAGAGCTCATATACTTGAAGGTTACATTATTGCTCTGGACAATATTGACGAAGTCATTAAGCTGATTAAGAAGTCCAAAGATACTCCCGCTGCGAAGGAAGGCTTGATGAAGAAATTCAAATTGTCTGAAATTCAGGCAATGGAAATTCTTAACATGAGACTTCAGAGACTGACGGGACTTGAAAGAAAGAAGATTGAAGACGAGTATAAAGAGATTCTCAAAACAATAGAGAAATTGAAAAATATACTTAAGAGTGAAGCTCTCCGAAGAGAAATGATTTGCAATGACCTGAAAGAGATTAAAGAAAAATTCGGAGATGAAAGAAGAACCGAAATCGTTTACGATGTAAAGAAGATGTCTGATGATGACCTGATGAAGGAACTCATTAAGGAGGAGGACGTTGTCATCACAATTTCGAATAAGGGATTCATCAAAAGAATACCTGTGAATTCATACAAGTCGCAGGGAAGAGGCGGAAAGGGCATTACAGCCGCTTCGACGGGAAGTGCTGATGATGATTTCATAGAACACATGTTCATCGGTTCAACGCATCAGTACATAATGTTTTTTACGGATAAAGGAAAATGTTATTGGCTGAAAGTTTATGATATTCCCGAAGGCAGCAGAACTTCAAGGGGAAAATCAATTCTTAATCTGATTGAAAAAGAACAGGGCGAGAACATTTCCTCATTTGTCATGGTGAAAGATTTTAATGAACCGCTTTTTGTGACTATGGTTACGCGCAACGGGACAATAAAGAAGACAACACTTGACAGCTATTCCAATATCCGAAGAAACGGAATACAGGCGATCAACCTGAATAACAACGACAAGCTTGTTGAAGTAAAACTGACTAACGGAAAGCAGGAACTGGTAATAGGAACTCACAACGGGCAGGCAATTCGGTTTAATGAATCAACTGTGCGTGACATGGGAAGGACTGCAACAGGAGTGCGCGGAGTTAAATTAGCCAAGGGAGATTTCGTGGTGGGACTTGTTGCAGTACAACGGACAAGCGCAACAATACTCGTCATTACAGACAAGGGCTTTGGAAAGAGAAGTGATCTCGGTGATTACAGAGTGACTAACCGCGGCGGCAAGGGAGTTATAACGGTGAAGACAACCGATAAAGTCGGAAAACTTGTTTCAATAAAAGAAGTAACAGACAGCGATGATCTGATGATAATTACTTCAAAGGGAATTCTGATAAGGCTGAAGATGAAAGACATAAGAGTAATGGGAAGAAATGCACAAGGTGTAAAGGTAATAAGATTGAATGATCACGATACGATTTCAGCAGTTGCAAGAATTGCCGAAGATAATAAAGAAGATACGCAGGAAAAAATGTTTTGAGATGCGCTTAATGGTTGTGAGTTTGTGCAGCAGATAAATAGTTCAAACAAAGAATTTAGCGACAATACATCCATTCGAATCAAATGACTTACATTGATCTTCGAAGTGACACGGTAACCAAGCCATCTCCGGGAATGCTGAATGCAATGGTTAATGCACGGCTTGGCGATGATGTGTTCTGCGAAGATGAAACCGTAAATCAGCTTCAGAAAAGATGCGCCGACATAACGGGGAAAGAAGATGCATTGTTTGTTCCCACCGGCGTTATGGGAAATCAGCTTGCCATAAAATGCCACACTGTTCCCGGAGATGAGGTCATCGTTGAAAGCGAATCCCACATCCTCAATTATGAAACTTCTGCTCCATCGGTAATTTCAAATGTCCAGCTTCTCCAGATACAGGGAAACAGCGGATTAATGAATCCCGATGACATAAAAAGTCACATCCGATCTTCAGAATATTACTTCCCCGCAACAAAATTAATTTGTCTCGAAAATACGCACAACCGCGCAGGCGGAGTAATTCAGCCAATTGAACTGATCAGTGATATTTCAAATTTAGCGCGTGAAAATAATATCAAACTACATCTTGACGGCGCAAGAATTTTCAATGCATGTGTTGAAACGGGTTTGTCAATAAGAGACTATGCCGAACATTTTGATTCAATTTCATTTTGTTTTTCCAAAGGTCTCGGATGCCCTGTAGGATCAATACTTTGCGGCTCTTATGAATTCATTAAGCTTGCAAGAAAGTGGAGAAAGATTCTTGGCGGTGGAATGCGTCAGGTTGGAATACTTGCGGCTGCAGCAATTTATGCTCTCGATAATAATATCAGAAGATTGAAGGATGATAACGACAGGGCAAAATTTTTTGCAAAGGAAATCAGCGACTTGAAAGGAATAAATGTTGAGTTGAAAAATGTGCATACAAATATAGTCGTGTTCAGTTCTGCAAACAGCGGAAAAGATGAACTGATTAGACGCTTGAAAGAAAACGGATTGCTCGTCTCTTCGGGAAGTTATGAAAATTTAAGAGCAGTGTTTCATCTGGATGTCAATGAGGAACAGGTAAGAAAAGCTGTAAGTATTTTCAAAGATAATTTGTAGACAGATTCAGGATATTTTAGAAAGACATTTGAATGCAGATGCTAATATGCCCATTTCAAAAGTATTGATCCCCAGGTATATCCTGCCCCAAAGCTCGAAAGAATCAGATTATCTCCTTTCTTCACTTTGCCGTTATGCCAATATTCGGAAATACAGGTTGGTATAGTTCCCGAAGTCGTGTTTCCGTACTTGTGAATATTTACCATTACTTTGTCCATCGAGATTCCCATTCGCCCCGCGCACGCAGTGATAATGCGGAGGTTTGCCTGGTGTGGGACGAGGTAGGAAACATCTTCTGATTTTAGATTATTCTTTTCCATTATTTCGTATGATACATCTGCCATTCCTTTGACGGCAACTTTAAAAACAGTCTTGCCATCCTGATAAACATAATGCATTCGCTTATCAACCGTTTCATGCGAAGCTGGATGCAGACTCCCCCCGCCAAGTTGATGAAGATACTTTCCTCCTTCTCCGTCTATTCTTAGAATCGCATCGAGTATTCCAGAAGTTTTATCTTCCGTTGGTTCAAGCAGCACAGCTCCTGCGGCATCGCCAAAAAGCAGGCAAGTATTCCTGTCTTCCATATTTGTGATCGCCGACATCTTGTCTGCTCCGACTACTATTACTTTTTTGTGCGAACCGCATTCGATGAACTGAACAGCAGTTGCAAGCGAAAAAATAAAACCGGAGCATGCGGCAAGAATGTCAAAGCCCCATGCATTTACTGCTTTCAATTCTTTTTGAATTACACATGCAGTGGAAGGATACATCATGTCAGGAGTAACAGTAGCGACTATAATAAGATCAATCTCTTCCGCATCAATGCCTCTGTTCTTAAGCAGCATTTCGACTGCTCTTACAGCCATGTAGGAAGTGGGTTTATCTTTGTCTAATATTCGTCTTTCTTTAATGCCGGTTCTCGTGCGTATCCATTCATCGCTTGTATCGAGATACTGCTCGAAGAACCGGTTATCTAATATTTTATCAGGAATGTAATGACCGACAGAAGTGATCATTGCATTGTAAGGACCCTTATTCAGCATGAGATTCTATTCAGAGTTCTCCTTTTGTTCGCTGACCTCTTCAATCTCCGAATCTTTTCCCGAATCTTTCTTTCCGTCGCTGAACGTAAGTTCATCATTACCCTTCTTATGTTTCACCTTAATCTTGCCACCGTCTTTGAGCTCTCCTTTCAGAATTTCTTCGCTAAGCCTGTCTTCCAGATACTTCTGAATAGCCCGTCTTAATGGTCTTGCTCCGAAATTCTGATCGAATCCCTTCTCTGCAAGAAACTCATAAGCAGATTTTGAAATATCAAGTTTGACACCATGCATCTGCACTCTGGCAAGAAGTTTGCCGACTGTAATTTCAACAATTTTGATTATGTCCTCTTTCTCAAGCTGTCTGAATATTATCATCTCATCAATTCTGTTCAAAAATTCCGGAAGGAATACTCTCTTCACAGATTCTTCAATTGTTCCTTTTATTTTTTCGTAACTGGTTTTCTTCGTTGACTCTCCAAATCCGAAAACCTTATCGAGTTTAATGTCACGGGTTCCGATATTGGAAGTCATTATGATAATCGTATTCTTGAAATCAACTTTTCTTCCCAGTCCGTCCGTCAATTGTCCGTCATCCAGTACCTGAAGTAAAATGTTGAATGTATCCGGATGAGCTTTTTCAATTTCGTCAAGCAATACAACCGAATACGGCTTCCTTCTTACTTTCTCGGTTAGCTGCCCGCCTTCTTCATAACCAACATATCCCGGGGGCGCACCGACAAGTCTTGAAACATTGAACTTCTCCATATATTCGCTCATGTCTATTCTTATCAACGCATCTTCAGAATTAAACAGGAATTTTGCCAGCTGCTTCGCAAGTTCAGTCTTACCGACGCCGGTAGGTCCAAGAAATACAAACGAACCAATAGGTCTGTTGGGATCTTTCAATCCTGCTCTTGCTCTGCGGATTGCTTTTGAAATATTAACAACTGCTTCGTCCTGACCGATGATGACACTCTTCAGAAATTCTTCCATCTTCACAAGGCGCTCCGATTCAGCCTCTGCAATCTGATTAACGGGGATGCCGGTCATCATTGCCACAACATCAGCTACATTTTTTTCTCCAACCTCATAAACCATGCTCTGCGACTTAATGTCCCAGTCAAGTTTCAGCTGATCAAGATCCGAAAGCGCTTTCTTTTCAGAGTCCCTTAACCTTGCTGCTTCTTCATAGTTCTGATTCTTTACAACTTGATTCTTAAACTGTCTGATTTTTTCAATTTCACCCTCGAGGTCAACAATCTCCTGCGGAACGACAATGTTTGAAAGGTGAACTCTTGATCCGGCTTCGTCCATCACATCAATTGCCTTGTCAGGCAAGAACCTGTCAGTGATATATCTGTCGCTTAATCTTACAGCTTCATCAATAGCTTTTTCAGAATACTTAACATTGTGATGCTCTTCATATTTATTCTTAATGTTGTTAAGAATCTGAATTGTCTCATCAACTGTCGTCGGCTCTACCATTATCTTCTGAAATCTTCTGTCAAGCGCTCCGTCTTTTTCAATATACTGTCTGTATTCGTTTAATGTAGTCGCGCCAATGCATTGAAGCTCACCTCGTGACAATGCAGGTTTGAAAATATTCGATGCGTCGAGAGAACCGCTGGCTCCTCCTGCTCCGACAATAGTATGTAATTCGTCAATGAACAAAATCACGTCCTTTGCCTTCTCAAGTTCATTCATTACAGCTTTCATTCTCTCTTCAAATTGTCCGCGGTATTTTGTTCCTGCAACAAGCGCCGCAAGATCAAGCGTTACAACTCTCTTATTGTGCAGAACTCTGGAGACATTCTTGTTCACAATCCTCAACGCAAGACCTTCTGCAATCGCAGTCTTTCCTACTCCCGGCTCACCTATCAATACAGGATTATTCTTTTTCCTCCTGCTTAATACCTGTGCAACTCTTTCAATCTCTCTTTCCCTGCCGACAATAGGATCGAGTTTGTTTTCCATAGCCATCTTTGTAAGATCTCTTCCGAAATTATCCAGAACAGGAGTCTTACTCCTCTCTTGTTTTCTTTCTGAAGTTCCTTTTGATGCCGGCTGATTTCCCGTAGGTTTACCGCTTAGAATATTTAAGAGTTCTGTTTTTACAGATTCATAATTTATATTGAACTGATGCAGTATCTGCGCAGCAAGATTGTCGTCTTCACGCAATATCGAAAGCAGCAAATGCTCCGTACCTATTACTTCCGATTTGAATAGCTTTGCTTCAAGATATGTTATCTTTAGAACTTTCTCCGCCTGCTTTGTAAGAGGAATGTTGCCAACCGTCAGCGTTCCGCCGGCTTGCTTTACGGTATCTTCAACAGTCTTCTTTATTTTGGACGAATCAACACCAAGATTCTTAAAAATCTTTATCGCAATTCCTTCGCCTTCTCTTATTATTCCCAACAGCAAATGCTCCGTTCCTATGTAGTCATGTCCAAGACGCATTGCCTCATCCCTGCTAAGTCTGATTACATCCTGAACCCTGCTTGAAAAATTACTGTCCATATTTTATTTTAGTTTGGTTTAAAATAATTTTTGGGGAATTATCTTTTTACCTTCATTCCTTAATGTTTGAGAATAATATATTAAAAAATGCATCAATTTATAATATTTATTTTTTTGGCTTCCGTAACCGTAGCTATCATCAATTAATCTTATGTGCCGAATACATACACTTTCCCCAATAGTATCAATTGTTTACACATATAACTATCCTGTTTCACATATTAATTCCATTGTCCCAATAAATAACGCTTTTAAGATAAGTTCATCAACTTACGTTTGAGTCTTATGCTTCAACATCCGGAGATTTACAATACTCATTGAGCATGCCGGCAATTTTGTTGGCGACACTTCTGGCGTCATTGTTTTCGATTTCAAAACGCTGAATCATGTGAAGTAACTTACCGTCTTTCAGCAGTGCAATCTGTGGAGATGAAGGAGCAAAGCCGGTAAAATATTTTCTGGTTTCCTCAACAGCATCCTTTTCCATTCCCGCAAATACAGTAACAAGATTGTCCGGCATTGCATTGTTTTGTTTTGCCCAATCAATCGCAAGTGACAAGCCGGGTCTTGCTTTCCCCGCAGCACATCCGCAAACGGAATTCACAAACACCAGTGTTGTACCTGGCTTCTTAATTTCATTTGTTACTTCCGCAGCAGTGAGCAATTCCCTGAATCCAATTTCAACCGCTTCATCTCTCATCGGCTGAACCATTATCGGATCATACATAAAGTTTTTTCCCTTCTATTATTTAGTTTTTAATATTTATTTAATTTACTTAAATAGACTTGCGATGAATAACTCAATCAAGATATTTTTTATACCAATTCCTCCGCAACTTGATCACCTCTTTCCTGTTTTTTTTCAAGTAATGATCCCCGTCTTCAATCAGTTCAAGTTTGCAAACAATTCCCTGTTCATTAAGTTTCTCATACATATCAACCGAATCTTCGTATGGAATTTTCTTATCCGCAGTTCCGTGAATTAAAAGCATCTTTGTATTCTTGCTTATCTTACCTGCAAAGTAAACACCGGAGCGCTTCTTCAGGCGCTCTGTGAATTCCTCTTCATCTTCACTTCCGAAAAATCTTTCATAGTCTGCTCTTAAATCTTTTCTTTGATTCATCAATCTTATCATGTCGGCAAGTCCTGAAATTATAACAGCACAACTGAATCTGTTCGTTTTACTAAGTACAAGATAAGTCATCATTCCGCCACGGCTCCAACCTTCCATTCCCATTCTTGAAGAATCGCAGAATTCAATTTCGTCTGCTACTCCAATGAGATTAAGAATGTCATTAACTTCTCTTCCTCCGAATTCATCCGCATCACGATACTGCGATGCAAGTACAACGTAATTCCATGAAGCAATTTCTCCAAACATCCCTTTTGCAAGAAATTCGTCAATTCTTCCTTCACTGCCTCCCCCACCCCGATTCCATATTATGAGCGGATACTTCTTACTTACATCAACGGGGTGAGCAAGATAACCGTTTACTTCGAGACCGTCAGATTCATAAATAATTTTACTTACCGTTGTTCCATAAGCTGCTGATTGTCCCCATCCGCTTTCAATCAGCTTTGTACGGGCTTCGTCTAAAATAATTTCTTCCTGTGAGACAATCATTCATTTACAATTTCAAGAAGAGAATAGTAACCGAGTTTAAGATCAAATTCCTGACCCTCTCTGTATAACTTTTCATTCTTAGACGGCAGCACAGTTTCAACTTTTATTTTTGCCCAGCATCCGCCATCGTAATTTACAATCTTTGCATCATAGATTTCCTCTCCATTATATTGCACCCTGTAGGTCTTGTCCTTTTCAGGTGCATTCTTCAACGGCTTTGTATGCTTCATAAATATTTTTTCTTAATTTAAATAAACTCAATGTTTCTTTTAAGGCAATTCCAATATTCGGTCATCCTCTATCACTAATGCTTTCCAAATTAATTTTGAAATCGAGTAATAACTTAGAAAGTATATCAAAATCGGAAGCTAAAATATTTTTTTGAAAACA
>JBDHXH010000087.1:0-10650 GCA_039810605.1 Ignavibacteria bacterium
GAAATTTTATTTTACAAAATTAAGTGTTACAGCGCCATTTTTCTTTATACTTTTTACAGGTAATTTAAGACTTCATCCTCGAGAAATCTCCCCAGATCGGTAAAAAGCAGACTCCTGTTTGATTGACGCGAAGTGGAATCTTTAAGCTGGAAGTTTGAATAAAGTAGTTCAACTGAATTATTTAAATATTCACTCGTATCATATTCAATTATAATTTTCTTTAGAAGTTCAATTGATTCATCAAAATGTCCCGACTTCATTTGCTAATTGCCTTTCTAAACATGTTTTCATCTTCTCTATCGCCGGGAATATAATCACCAGCATCGGTAACAAATAAAGAATCGAATATCCCGTCCTCTCTGTTATTTATTTCAAATTCCACGGGATCTGCCTTTGCTCCCGGGCATGAACTTCTGTAAGGCTCAAACAGAAGAGAAACACTTGATGAATTACACATCAGCAGACTTAGCGGAGTAATAACAGACCAGTAGTTATCGCTTGCGGTGATTCCGTGGGAATTACATGAACCTGTCATTGCTGTGTGAATGTGAAATTTGTTTGAATTGTTCACCGAGAAGCAGTTTCCGCCTTTGCCAAGAAACACGGATGACATACCGACAACATAAAGGTTATCTCCTTCATCAGAAATCAGTTTGTTATAACCTCCGTACCAATAGAAATTACCTTCGCTATAGAGAGGAGCCAGTCTCGCGCTTGAAGAAGAATTTATGCTTAAGGTTACGTTACTGCCCGATTTCAGTGAAGCATTTTCATAAAAGTTCATATTGCTTTGAATCAAATTAACTGCGGTAGCATAATCATTTGTTAGGAAGTTATTGTATCTGAAATCACCGGAAATCTTATTGCATACAATTCCTAAACCCAACGATGCATCTGTTCCAGCAAATGTATTACTGTAAATAAAAAAGGGAGTAACTTGTGATGCAAGGCAGTTGAGAAATAGCTGTATTGTACCGCCGTAAAAATAATTGTTAATTATGTTGTTATTGAAACCGGGGAATGATTCCTCGCATGCAGAAAGTTCATCGGGATAAAGCGTGTTGCTTACCGACAATAAATAAATTTCATTATCCGAAGAATAAAAGGTATCATTGCTGATCAGGGTTCTGAATGTGTTTGATATTCTTACAGTACCATTATTAAATCGTGAGCCGGTTATAATTTTTTTGTTATAGGAGAGACATTCACTTGAATTAGATATCTGAAGACTGGTGTCTGCATGATTGAAGACACAGCCACTAATTGTGTCAAGACCGGTATCTACAAGTCTCAATCCTTTCCATGTCGCTCCTTCGCCAGTTGTTTGGAAAATCGTATTTCTTAAATTCACGTTTGAGTATGGATTCATTTGAATCGAAGCATTGTTGCCGAGTGTGACAGTTTTTTTCCCAGAGTCTTGGAAAGTGCGGAAGGAACTGCCGGAAGTGAAGGTAAGTGTTGATCCGGAGTTTATGGTAATGTCAATTGTATTATCTAATACTAGTTCGCAATCATTGTATTGAATGTTTTGCAGCGACTTGAAATTAGTGCCTTGAGCATTTATTTTCAAACCAAGATAAAATTTATGTGGATCAATGTGTATCCAATCGAATACAGGATCCGCTGCACTAATGGGGTAAGCTGTGTACAGTGGATTGCCGGAATCATCAGAATTGAAGCCCTTCTTATTTTGAATGAGTAGTGGAAGCCCTCTTATCCTTTGATCCCAAATTCTAATTATCCTTTCATTTGGTATCAGATATCCGCCCCAATAGCGAATATCATTTTGACTATAAAAACTCAAATCAATATCAGCAGTATAGGAGCCACCGTAGGAGTAGTTATAATCGCTAAAATCTACATCGCAGTAATCCATGAGACTATCGTAATTTATCGTTCCATCTTCTTTGACAGAATAAAATGATATTCTATATCGTCCGTATCCTATGGCAGCTTCGGTGCCACCTGTTTGCTGATCCATGTCATGATTCAATTCAAAGTTATTATTTGGCGCTATGTTTGGTATCATTTTTGCTCCCCCTATTATTAAATGATATTGACTCGTAGGATATTTACATTCAAAAGTATATTTTTTATCACCATTAAAAATGGCTCCGACCGGATATACTTGAACGTATATCCGGTTGTGTGATGAATTATTTGAAATGATCAATTCGAATCTAGAGTAACAGTTAGTGAAAGTAAAGATTGAAAATAAAATAGTTATGCATTTCATATTTATAAATTATTTATTTCAAATGAATCATTTTCTTTTTTAGTTTGTAGACATTGTCAGAAGTTCGGACTTCCAATTCATAAAAATACGCTCCGGAACTCAAATCATATTCTTCGGACTTTAATATATAATTATAGGTTCCCTTAGAAAGAAAGATATTATGAAAGACCGAAATTTGCTTTCCCGAAACATTGTATATTCTAAGAGATACGTAGCCTGGTAAAAAAATTGAAAAGTTAATTTTAGTACTTGAGTTAAAAGGATTTGGAAAATTTTGCATCAGTTCAAATTCTGTTGGAGTCTGTATGTTTAGTTGATTTACCATAACAGGATCAATATTTCCGAAAGAATCAGCTCTGGCAATGATCATTTTGGGCTGACTTCCCGAAAACTCTTGTGTGACACCACACAAAACAAGACCTCCGGATGCTGGTACTACAACGGATATGAACTCGGTAAAATATGGCAGCACTGTGTAATACCTTTGATGAGTCAGATTGCCATTGAAGTCAATTATTCTTATGAATGATTTTTTATAATCTCCAAGGCTTGAATCTGCTGTTCCACAAAACACATATCCGATATTAGGTACCTCTCTTATGCAATAACAAATTTCATTAAATAAGTGTGAATATGTTCTTTGCCATTGGATGCCTCCGTTAATATCAATCTTGACAATATATGAATGGGAGTAGTGCATTGTATTGAATGATCGTGAAGTTCCCGCTAAAATAAACCCTCCCTTGGTCGAAGCCTGGATAGAATATCCTTCATCAATTTCATTGCCTCCATACCTCTTTGTCCAAAGCGTGTCCCCGTTGGAATCGGTATTAATTACGAACATATCGTTAAATCCAACACCCGTAAAAATATATCCATTTTGAGAAGTAAGTTCCAATTCTCTTGCCAATTGTTGATTGTCATACAAATATTGTTTCTGCCAAATCAAATTTCCAAGAGCATCAGTTCTTAGGAGCATCATGTTGTTATAAATGGAGTTGGAAGTTCTGCAAAGCATTATAAAACCCGCATCGGTTTCTTGCCTTACGCATTTGGCGACATCAAAGTGGTTAGACCCGAACAACTTATCCCAAATCTTGTTACCAGTTGAATTAGTTTTCAAGAGATATGCGTCAGTATTAATCCCCTTCGAGTTACTTCCTGTAATAATAAAATCAGTCGGAAAAGATTTTTCGATCCATTCACCACTATATTGATATTTTTCATCGTTATATAGTAGCCGTGTCCAGATTGTATCGCCATAGATATTAAATTTTACTATATAAATTTTCTGATTTGTCGGGATATAATCTGACCCGACTGCAACAAAATTGTTGTCTGCTGATTCAATAACTTTATTAAGCGCCCCGTTTCTGTTAGGTAAAATCTTTATCCAGGTTGAATCTCCTGCAATGCATGAACTTGACGCAATAATGAAGCTAAAAAGTATTATTAATTCCTGATACGTTTTCAATTGCTGATGGATTTTTTGTTGAAGTTAGTTCATATCAAACTGACTTTCAAATATGAACATTTCCCACGAAGTGCAATCTATCTTCCTTGTGATTTCTTCCAAGCCGCTCTGACTGAAGGATAACTTATTTACTTTCCGTGCAAAGCTCTAAGTATTATTCTCAATTCTCCTTTGTTCTGATTACGATGCTTATCAAAAAAATTCCTGCACCAATGCCAACACACAGTTGTGAGAAAAGATCTCCGTAAACAGTGTAAAAAGTTTTTTCCTCAATCAGTCCAATATCTTTTACAATATTTGCTTTGACATCAATATTTGTTTCATCGTATTTGTTTCCTTCCGGATCAATGAAATCCGAGATTCCTGTATTGGCGCAGCGCGCAATCCATCTGCGGTTCTCAATAGCCCGGAACACTGCAAACATATTATGCTGATACGTTCCGAAGAATTTTCCCCACCATCCGTCATTGGTAATGATAGCAGAAAACTCTGCGCCCTTGTTGATGAACTTTGCATAGAATCCCGGATATACGGATTCATAACAAATTGCCGTGTTGAATTTATATCTCCCGTCAATCATAAACAAATTAGTGTCTGTTCCTATCTGCCAGTTTCCGATGCCAACGCCCCATTCAATAAGATTTTTTGTAAAAGGAAACAACTCCTGATAAGGAATCCTTTCGCTTCCGATGACGAGCTTAATTTTGTAGTGCTTCTGAAAATCATCTTTTTCTTTACCGGGTTCGAAGAGAACGGCAGTATTGTATGTGTCATACTTCAAACCTGAATTTCTCATGATCTTTGCATCAGGCGGAGCTTGAGATTGATCTTTGTAATATTCGAGATCCGGCGTACCAATGAGCAACGGGATATTTATGCTATCGCAAAGATTTTTTAAAATGTTAAATCTTTCTTCAAAATGTCTTTCACGGAAATAATAAGGCAGCGCGGTTTCGGGAAGGATGATAAGTTTTGTATTGCTTTCTGAAATACTTCGGATTTGTTCTGCATAATCCAGTATCAGATCGTCCTGTTTGCCTCCCCATTTTTTCCACGGGTCAATATTCGGCTGAACGATTCCAACCCGTATCTTTCCTGTCTCCGGATAATTCTTTCGGAAAGAATTGAACGCGTCCGGTAAGAAATATATCCCTGCAATGACTACCAAAAACAAGATGATCCTAGTGAATGACTTCCAGGAATTGTCACTTACCTTTCTGAAAAAATAAAAACCCATTACGCTGATTACGCATATCCAGAAGGAAACGCCGAAGACTCCGGTGAATTCCGCGAATTGAATTTTATTCAGGTTATATGTCTGCGAATTTCCTGCGAAGAGCCATGGAAAATTTATCTGACCCAAAGTTGAAAGATACTCCATTCCGGTCCAGAGAAACGGAAAGCACGCAAGCGCAAGCACGGATATTCTTCCGTCATTTTTTCTCGATGCATAATAAAGCAGCACTGCAGGTGGTACGAAGAACAGAGGGTAAATTATTATTACTGCTGCTCCTGCAAAAATCAAAAACGTGTCAGCATTCTGACGCATACCGCTCAATGATATCCAGGAAATTGCAACAAGACTCGCAGTAAAAAAAACAAAGTAGCTTCTAAGAAAAACCTGACTGAAGCTTTTGCTTGTTACGGCAAGTCCGATGAGTAAAATTATTGAAAAGTAAATCAGGAAATAAAAATTAACGGGAGGAAATGACAGTCCGTAAAATATTCCCGAGCAAACAACCGATATTAATGTTCTCTTATTTAGATTTCTGAACAAAATTATTTTTTGAATCTAATATTTTAGAAATCCTGTTTTAGAATTAATTTGTTTCCAGAGAAAGATAAGAACCATTGCAAATATGATTCCGATTATCCCTCCCCCGAGCATGTCAAAAGGATAGTGAACACCGCACATTATTCTCGATAGTGAAACTATGAATGCTCCTGCAAAAAGAAAGAATTTCATCCGCGGATAAAAAAATGAGAATAATGCAGCCGCTGCAAAATTGTTGACAGCGTGATTTGAAGGGAATGAAAACGAATTCGAGCAGTTGATCAGCAGATGAACATCAGGCAGCACATGGCAGGGGCGTATTCTGTGGAAATAAGGCTTCAAAATATTGTCGGCAAACTGATCAGTGCACAATATCAAAATTATAATCAGAATAGCAGCAACTTTACCTCGCCTTCCTTCCATGAAGAACAAATAAATCCAGACAAGAACGTAAAAGATAAACCAATGTTCTCTCGCGGTAATAAATGGCATAAACTTGTCTGTCACCGGATTTGCAAGAGTAACATTGAAAAAATAAAAGAGCGAAGTATCTATTGACTGGAGAATTTCCAATTCATCTGTAAATTAATGCCGATGTATAAGAGGCGCATCCTTCCTTTCTTCCGATGAATCCAATTCCTTCCGAAGTTGTCGCTTTAACGGAAACATTTTCCGTCTGAATAATTTTCGAAATATTTTTTTTCATCTGCTCAATATAAGTGTATATCTTTGGTTCCTCAAGTATAACGACGGAGTCTGTATTTGAGACCTTCCATCCGGATTCATCGAGCAGGCTGAAAGTCCTTTCAAGAAGTATGATGCTGGAAATATCTTTATAGTCTGAATCAGTATCAGGAAATTGATGACCGATATCTTTGAATCCCGCCGCACCAAGAAGAGCATCACAAATTGAATGCAGCAAGACATCCGCATCGGAGTGACCAATCAGACCCGCAGTGTGCTTAATCTCAACTCCTCCAAGCATGAACTTCCTTCCTGCACCAAATCTGTGAACGTCATATCCAAATCCGATTCTGAAATTCATTCACTCCGTTTATTATAATTATATATTAAATCAGGTATCTGAAGCATTGTGAAAATCAGTAGCTTTCCCTTTCGGTCGGGAATTTTCCTTCCTTTACATCTGAAATATATTTTCTGAATGCCTTCTTTGTATCTTCGGCCATGCTCGCATATCTTCTTACAAACCTTGGCTTAAATTCTTCGATGAGTCCGAGCATATCGTGCGTGACAAGGACTTGTCCATCGCAGTCAGGTCCGGCGCCAATGCCTATAGTAGGAATCTTCAACGCCTTAGAAACTTTTGTGCCGAGCTTGGCAGGAATTTTTTCAAGAACAATTGCAAAACATCCGGCTTTCTCAAGCAAGAGAGAGTCTTTATAAATCTTATCAGCTTCTTCTTTCTCTGTTCCGCGTGTTTTGTAGCTGCCAAATTTATTTATTGACTGTGGTGTCAGTCCGAGATGACCCATAACGGGAATTCCAATTTCTACAACGCGCCGAATGGTTTCAGCAATGTAATCTCCACCTTCCATTTTTACCGCATCACATCCTGTTTCTTTCATAACTCTTCCGCAGTTTGTAATTGCTTCCTTTACGCCCACCTGATAGCTCATGAAAGTCATATCGCCCACCACGATTGCATTCTTGACAGCGTTCTTAACAATCTTTGTATGATAGATCATTTGTTCAAGGGTAACAGGCAGCGTAGTTTCATTTCCCTGAATCACATTTCCAAGTGAGTCGCCGACGAGAATGATTTCTATTCCTGCCGCATCCAGAAATTTTGCAGTAAGGAAATCGTAAGCGGTAAGCATAGTAATCTTTTCACCGCGCTGTTTCATTGCGTAAATAACCTTCGTGGTAATGTGGCTTGGAGATTCTTTTTGCTGTGCGGGCATTTAACGCTTTTTTATTATTAAATCCGAATAAGATTTTTTTATGAAATTTTTTCGATTCAGTTTCAATTCCTTGATGAGTTCATTCATCTGCTTTCTTGCCTTCTGAAAATTTTCGTATATGATTTCAATCTCAAGAAACGTCCCGAGCTTCTTCACTCTGTCAACATGAATCCGGACGTTCTTCCTTACAAAGATGTCCCTTGACTTTTCAACTGCAGCAATAGCCTTAAAATGCTGATCCAGAATACTCCTCAACTCTCCAAACTCGCTAGTGGAAGCTACATCATATCTTGAAATGCGCATGTCATTTTTCTCATCTCTGTCATATCCAATGAGACTTCCGTAACTGAAGTTAATTATGCGAAGCTTAAGCCTGCCTTTCTTTACCCGGTAGTAAATATCTACCTGGTTTTCTTTTCTATGATAATACTTCCTTTGTGAACGGAGAAATGAAACTAATTCCCAGTCATTGTCAATCTTGCACTTTATCTCGTAATTTTTCTTCAATTATTAATTATTAAATTCTTTTGATTCCGGTCAATTTCCTTTAACGATTCCTCTTGTACTGTTCTCAATAAAGTTAATGATATTTGAAATTTCAGGTGTCTGTGGCATTTCCGATTGAATTTTTTTCAGAGCATCGCTTACGTTGAGATGTGAATGATAGATCTCAAAGTAAACTTTCTTAATGTTTTCGATTTGTTCGTTTGAAAAACCTCTTCTTCTTAGTCCGACGGTATTGATGCCTTCATATTTCAAAGGAAATCCGCCCGCGAGGATATAAGGCGGTAAATCCTTTACAACTCTGAATCCCCCGCCAATCATAACATGATCTCCAATTTTTGTAAATTGATGAATTGGAACAAGTCCGCCTACAATTGTGTAGTTTCCGATTTCAACATGACCTCCCATCTGAACCGAATTAGCAAGGATCACGTTATTTCCAATCCTGCAATCGTGAGCTACATGCGCGTAGGCCATGATAAAGCAATTCTTTCCTATCACTGTTTTCATGCTGTGATTTGTTCCTCTGTTCAGTGTAGCGAACTCTCTGACAACTGTTCCTTCACCGATTTCTAACGTGGTTTTTTCGCCGGCAAATTTGAGATCTTGCGGAGGAGTTGATATGACAGCACCGTGATGAACCTTAACATTATTTGATATTCGTGCGCCGTTGCCGATGAGAACACATGAATGTATTTCAACATCATCACCAATTTCCACATCATCCTCGATGGTTGTGAAATCTTTAATTACAACATTCTTACCTATTTTAGCTTTATTGCTGATTATGGAATTAGACATCTAAGAAGAGAATTTTATATTGTGAGTTCAACAAGAATATCGTCGTCCTTCACGTTGGTCTTTGTAATCATTTCCGCTATCAATCCAAGCGAAAGAAATTGCACGCCGACTATTATAAAAAAGATACCTACAAGAAAAAGTGGACGGTCGCTGACCGGCTTGCCCTCTGTGAATTTCAAAATGGTCAGATAAAGTGTAACGATAAGACCGAAAATAGTTGACAATAATCCAAGGCTGCCGAAGAAATGAAGCGGACGCTTCATATACTTGGTTGTAAAAACGACCGTAAGCAGGTCAAGAAATCCGTTTACAAATCTGCTTGCTCCGAATTTCGTGACACCATACTTTCTTGCATGATGCTTGACGGGTTTTTCGGTAACTTTAAATCCGGATAAGTATGCAAGCGCGGGAATATATCTGTGCATTTCTCCGTAGATTCTAAGTGACTTTACTACATCTCTCTTATATGCTTTTAATCCGCAATTAAAATCATGAAGTTTTACACCGGAAAGTTTCGATGTAATATAATTGAAAAGTTTAGACGTGTATTTCTTTATGAAAGGATCATACCGGATTTTTTTCCAACCGGAAACAAGATCATATCCCGAGTTTAACACCTTAATCAGATCAGGAATTTCTGCAGGGTCATCCTGAAGATCTGCATCCATTGTGATAACGATGTTTCCTTTTGCTGCTCTGAAGCCTTTGGCAAGTGCAGCAGACTTTCCATAATTTCTACGGAGCTTTATGCAGTGAAATCTGTTATTCTTTCTGTGAATTTCCGAGATCTTTGTATAGGAGCGATCGGTACTGCCATCATCTATAAAGATCACTTCATAGTTGCATCTAAGCGGATTCAAAACATTTTCAAGAGCTAATGAAAGTTCTGCGAGCGATTCTTCTTCATTTAAAAGCGGGATGATCACCGAAATCATTTGATTACTTCTGACAATTGATTGCGGGTCTGATGAAGTTTTCGGTTCTAAAGTTGGACGCTGTGAGTTAAGCGCGGGAGTGTTTTGGTCAGGGTTTCGTTGTCGTTGCTGTTTCTTCTTATTGTAATAATATCTTTTTCTGGTATGCTCCATATATTAATTAATGCACAAAAATTATTCATCAAACTAACTTATATCCCTTATAAATTCAATTGAAATGGATTGATAAGGTGCGGACTCGATTTGACTCAATTGGACTCAATTCACATCCGTCCAAAACGTTGCAAGTTATGAAAGTCTTGTCAAATCTTTGCGGGCTTTGCCGTCTTGGCATTATTGGAAAGTCAGGGAACTAAGGAGGCATCAGCTGTTGTTAAGACAATACGTTTCGCTCTCCCGAAATTTCAAGTAATGATTCTCAAACATCATTTCGGAAAGAGCATAAGAAGAGTGAAAGAAATTGAAAAAAACTTTTCTGCGTGCTCAAATGGAATTGACTTAACAAACAATTTTAATTATATTTGTAGTTCATTTTTAAAAGTTGTTCTTTACAATACAGATTCGTATTGCACAACTAAACAGAGGATTTTAGTGTGCAATTTACAATACCTTAAATTAACCTTGTAGCTTAGATCAAAATCAAAATTATTTTATAATGGAGAGTTTGATCCTGGCTCAGGACGAACGCTGGCGGCGTGCTTAATACATGCAAGTCGACTGAACTTAGAGTAGCAATATTTTAAGGGAGGTGGCGCACGGGTGAGTAACACGTAGGTAATCTGCCTTTAGGACTGACATAATTCCGCGAAAGCGGGACTAATATCAGATGATGCAGCGGCTCGACATCGAGACAGTTGTTAAACCTTCGGGGCCTAAAGATGAGCCTGCGTCTGATTAGGTAGTTGGCGGGGTAAAAGCCCACCAAGCCTGCGATCAGTAGCTGGTCTGAGAGGATGATCAGCCACACTGGAACTGAGACACGGTCCAGACTCCTACGGGAGGCA
>JBDHXH010000088.1:0-10465 GCA_039810605.1 Ignavibacteria bacterium
GAATATTCCGTTATAAAAAACTTTGACATGCTTCCGTCAGGCATCGGAAGTTCGATTGTAACAGGATTACTCTTTGCTCTATCGGTAAGTTCAAACGGCGCGGAATTAAGAACCATCTTAAGCTCATTAATATTGGCTTTTACAGTTCTGTATTGCGAAGGAATAATTCTTCGTTCGCCCTTTACTGAAAAATTCCTTTCTGAAATATCATTCCAGACAGAAGAATTTGTTTTTGCGAAAACAGAATTATGATTTGAAAATATTTCCCCCTCTATGAAATTAGTTGCCACCGATAGAACGATTGTCATGACAATTACAAAAGTTGCCTTAATTGAAATTTTCATCATTGTAATGTTTTAGTAAATGTATTAAAAGTTTGTTTATAAAATTTGACTAAAATAACTGAATATGATTTGGAAAACTATAATGAAATTTTTAAGTGACCTGATTATTCAGGGGATTCAGATCATCAACTTGAAGCGCTCACAATGAATATTCGCGAAGTTCCTTCTCCGTTTCCACAATATCCTTCAATTGATTCAAAAACCATTTATCAATCTTAGTCGAATTGCGGATTTCATCAGTTGTTGCGCCCAGCAAAAATGCATAGCGGATATAGAAGATGTTGTCATTTCTTGGTGTCTGCAATTTCGTCAAAACTTTGTTCTTAAAATTTTCCCTCTCTTCGTCTTTGAGACCTGTCAGATATTCATACCCGTAAACATCTTTTCCGTCAGCGCCGAATCCTGATCTGCCGGTTTCGAGCGAGCGTATGGCTTTCTGAAAAGCCTCTTTAAAGTTTCTTCCGAATGACATTACCTCGCCGACCGATTTCATCTGAACACCGAGAACATCGTTGTCGGGATTTGCAGAGCGGAATTTATCGAAGTCCCATCTCGGAATTTTAACAACGACATAATCCATAACAGGCTCAAAGCAGGAAGGAGTTGTCTTTGTTATATCATTTGGAATTTCATCCAGAGTATATCCAACCGCAAGTTTTGCAGCAATCTTTGCAATAGGGAATCCTGTCGCCTTCGAAGCAAGCGCGGAACTTCTCGACACGCGTGGATTCATTTCAATCACAACAACTCTTCCCGTGTCAGGATTGACCGCAAACTGAATATTTGAGCCGCCGGTTTCAACTCCGATTTCCGAAATAATTTTTTTTGCTGCATCCCGTAACTCCTGATACTGCTTATCACTTAATGTCTGTATCGGTGCGACCGTTATTGAATCACCGGTATGAACTCCCATCGGATCAAAATTTTCAATCGAACATATCACTACAAAATTATCATTCACATCCCGCATCACTTCAAGTTCAAATTCTTTCCATCCTATCAACGACTCTTCAACAAGGACTTCTCTTGTAGGCGATGCGTCGAGACCTCTGTTTACGATCGTTTCAAACTCCTCGATGTTATATGCGATACCACCGCCCGTTCCTCCAAGCGTAAATGAAGGTCGTATAATAATAGGAAAACCGGATTCATCAGCAAAGTCTTTTGCCTCGATATAGCTCTTCACAAATTTTCCTTTTGCAACATCGAGTCCGATTTTCTTCATTGCATTATGAAACAATTCCCGCGATTCGGCTTTCTGTATTGATTCAACTTTTGCGCCTATTAATTCAACGTTGTGTTTTGAAAGTATTCCCTTTTCATGCAGCTCCATCGCCGCATTCAATGCAGTTTGTCCTCCCATGGTCGGAAGAATGGCTTCGGGCTTTTCTTTTTCAATAATTTTTTCAATATAGTCGGAGGTGATTGGCTCAATGTATGTTGCGTCCGCAATTTCCGGATCGGTCATTATGGTAGCGGGGTTTGAATTGATGAGTACAACTCTGTAACCTTCTTCCTTCAGCGCCTTTACAGCTTGCGTCCCCGAATAATCAAATTCGCACGCCTGCCCGATCACTATCGGACCGCTGCCAATTATGAGTATCGTCTTTAAATCTGAACGCTTAATCTTGAATTAAAAATTATGAATTAGAAATTAGAAATTTCAAGTTACACAATTTGAATTTATGCTTTCACTCCGTTTGAAGTAATCTTTTTTCTTAAGTCCTGCTTCAGTTCTTTCTCATATTTCTTTATTACTTTCCTGACAAAATAATCCTGAATATTGACCGACTCAAACGGTTCATCGGAAATTTTCAGAAGTTCCTCTTTCTTTATGTAGCTTCCATCACTCATCATTACCCACGTATTCGCCGTATCGGTCAGATAGAGTTTAAGTATTTCCGTTATGTCTTCTTTGATCCTCGCATCTTCAACGGGAAAAAGAACCTCGACTCTTCTGTCAAAATTTCGCTGCATAATATCAGCGCTTCCGAGATACAATCTTGAATCGCCGTTGTTGTTGAAATAATAAGCGCGACTGTGTTCGAGAAATCTTCCCACTATGCTGTAAACATTTATATTCTCGCTTATTCCTTTGACCTGCGGTCTAAGTCTGCAGATCCCACGCGTTATTAAATCAACTTTCACTCCCGCCTTGGAAGCCTGATACAGACGCATTATTACTTCTTCGTCAACGATGGAATTGTTCTTGAATAAAATATAACCGTTATGATTTTCTTTGTGTGACTTAATTTCTTCATCAATCATTTTCAGAACCTTCCTTCGAAGATTAAGCGGTGCAACAAGAATTTTTCTGTAGCCTCTCGGTCTCGAAAATCCGGTGAGATAGTTGAATAGCTGCGACGCGTCTCTGCAAAAATCTTCATTTGCCGTAAAGAGACCGAAATCAGTATAAATCCTGGAAGTAGTGGAATTATAATTTCCCGTGCTCATGTGAAGATAGCGCTTCATCCCTTTTTCTTCTTTGCGGACAACCAGCGCCATCTTGCAATGCGTCTTAAGTCCGATGAGTCCGTAAACGACGTGCACGCCCGCATTCTCCAATGCTCTTGCCCATATAATATTATTTTCTTCATCGAACCTTGCTTTCAATTCAACAACCGCAGTTACCTGCTTACCGTTTTCCGCAGCTTCAATCAGTGACTGAATAATAGGAGAATCACCGCTGGTCCTGTATAGTGTGAGTTTTATTGCATAAACTTTCGGATCTTCCGCCGATTGCGCTATGAATTCACTTACCGACGAGAATGAATAAAAAGGATGGTGAAGGAATACATCATTCTCCGAAATTGTTTTGAAAAAACTGTCTTTATTCCGGCTGAAGTTTGAAGTTATCCTTGGCGTAAATCCCGCATACTTCAGTTCACGCTTATCAATCTTATACAGCGACATCATATCTCCGAGACTAAGCGGACCGTCCATCTTGTAAATTTCATTGCTCTCCGCGCCAAGAGTATTCTTAAGAAATTTCAGAAGCTTCTCCGGCATGTTCCTGTCAACTTCAAGCCGGACAAGAATTCCAAGCCTTCTTTTTTTCACTTCCTCTTCTATCAGTGTCAGAAGATCAGCAGCTTCTTCCTCTTCCAGTTCGAGATCGGCATTGCGGGTGATACGGAATGCAAAACTTTCTATTGCGTGCATTCCCGTAAACAACTTTTCAACATTGGCTTTGATTATTTCTTCAAGCAGAATGAAACTGTATTCACTTCCGTTTTGAAATGAATAAAATCTTGAAATGTTATTCGGAATCTGAACCACACAAACTTTTTCTTCTACTTCCTTCGTCTCCGGATCGTCAAGAATAATTGCCAGCGCAAGGCTTCTGTTTATTAAATTCGGAAAAGGATGTACATTGTCAATTGCAAGAGGAGTTAGAACCGGAAAAATTTCATCTTCAAAATATTCATCTACCTTCTTCTTCTCTTCTTCATTGAGTTCATTATATTTGTAAAACCTGATACCGTTATCAGAGAGTTGTGGAATTATATCTTCAATGAAAAGCCGGTGCTGCTCTTCGACAAGCGGATTGAGCACTTCATAAATCCTGTCGCGCTGCTCTTGAGCTGACATGCCGTCGGAGCTAAGTTCGTTGACATTACTCTTCACCTGCCGCTTTAAACCTGCAACGCGGATCATGAAAAATTCGTCGAGATTACTGCTGAAGATCGAAAGGAATTTTACGCGTTCGAGAAGCGGTTGGGACTTGTCTTTTGCCTCTTGCAGAACTCTCTTATTAAATTCAATCCAGCTAAGTTCGCGATTCAGTAAATATTCTGACTTAGTCTTATTCATAAACTGTGTCTTAATTTAACGACATTGTGGCATTTTTGCTATGTCTATTACCGGTCTATTGCGAAAAAGCCTGCCGGATTATCCTGCAGGCTTTTTGAAAAATCAAGAAGATGCATTCATACAAACTTAAATTCGATTCTTTTCGTTTGACAATATCACTTTCTTTTAAAAGTGATTTCCATAACCTTTTGTTCTGTTCCTGATTTGCTATCCCACATCTCCAATTTCTGTGTATTGTCATCTATGATTGTAAACTTCTCCTTCACCATACTCTCTTTCCCTGTCAACGGGTCAGTCATGGTGCCGGTCATTGTGCATGACTTTGTAGCTTCATCCAAAGGACCTTTCACCGACAGAATTCCCGTTCCCATATTATCAATCCATGTATTTACTATCATCTTCGAAGCATTGTCATATCCCGTGATTGACATTCCTTCAAAAGGCATTCCCATCATGCTGCCTTTATGTTCCGAAAGCTGATATCTTCCTCCCATTATCATTTTGTTGACTGCACTCGAAACAGATTTCATTGGCGGTGCATCCGGAGACATCCACATTGTAACTTCTCCTGTCCATTCGCCGTCGGCTTTAGCAAGCATTTCATGCACAGGTCCGGGGGTCATATATTCCATCCAAGCTTTCATGTCATCTTGCGATTGTGAAAATACATTGCTGCTGATTGTGAAAATAAAAATTAATGTAAAAAGTTTTATTGCGGTCTTCATAATTTCTCCTTTGTCTTAATTTAGTTTAATTGTTATGGTTTTTGAAAAATAATTAACCGGGGTAAATAATGAATAAAGAATTTCGAAATGATTAATTGCGTTTTCTTGAATTTGAAAAAATTTAACTTACACTGTTGCTAAAGTTTTTCTATAAGTTCATCTTCATCGGACACAAGAACTTCCCTTGCATTAGCACCGTTTTTCGGACCGACGATTCCTGCCTCTTCAAGCTGGTCAACAATTCTCGCAGCGCGCGCATAACCGAGTTTCAGTCTTCTCTGCAACGTTGAAGTCGAGCATTGCTGAAGTTTGAAAATAAGTTTTGCCGCTTCTTCAAATAGTTCATCCCTGCCGTCAATGTCCCCGAAGGATGCGGTTTTCTTCTGCAGCACTGATGGAAGCAAATATGGTTTGGAAAATCCTTCCTGCTCTTCAATGTATTCGGCAATCTTCTCACATTCATCCGTTGTAATAAATGCGTTTTGAATTCTGATAGGCTTCGATGAGGCAGAAGAAAGGTAGAGCATATCGCCATTCCTCAACAACTGGTCGGCACCTCCCATATCAAGTATTGTTCTCGAATCAATTTTCGACGCTACCTGATAAGCAATCCTCACCGGGAAATTCGCCTTAATTACTCCAGTGATTACATCTACCGAAGGTCTTTGAGTCGCAACGATCAAATGTATTCCTACAGCTCTGGCCATTTGCGCAATTCTCGCAATGGGATCTTCAATCTCTCTCTTCGCGGTAATCATCAGATCCGCAAGTTCATCTATGATTACTACTATGTATGGCATTTTTCTGTGGCGGATCACGTCATTGTTCTTCAGCTTACCTTCGGCAAACTTCAAATTGTAAGCTTCTATATTTCTTACGCCTGCGTTCGCAAGTTTATCGTAACGTGTTTCCATCTCGCTCTCAACGCTTTTCAAAACTGAAACTGCGTTTGTAGGACTGGTTACAATGCTTTCATTGATGTCGGTTGAAGTTGCAAGAAAATGTTTTTTCAGTTTTGAATAAAGACTCAACTCTATCTTCTTGGGATCAATCATAACAAATTTCAAATCGGAAGGATGCAGCTTATACAGCAGACTTGCGATGATCGTATTAATGCCGACGCTCTTGCCCGAACCGGTTGCGCCTGCAATCAGCAGATGAGGCATCTTTGAAAGGTCGTCTATAAAAACTTCACCGTCAATTGTTTTTCCGAATGCAACAGGAAGATGATTTTTACTGTCATTGAATTTTTGAGATGATACTAAACTTCTTATCCTAACCAGCTGTGCTTTCCTGTTTGGAATTTCGACTCCTACCGTTCCTTTTCCCGGAATAGGAATTATCATCCTGATGCCCTTTGCTTTCATTGCAAGAGCGATGTCGTCCTGCAGCGATTCAATCTTTGACAACTTGACATCTGCGGCAGGAACGAGCTCATACAATGTAACAACAGGTCCCGGGGTTGCGAATACTTTTTCAACTTCAATTCCGAATTTCAGAAGCTTCGCCTGAAGCAGCCTGCCGTTTTCAGTAAGCTCTTCATTTGGAATGACATCAAACTCTTCCTGTGTCGGCTCAATCAAAAGTCCAACGTCGGGCTGTTTGAAGTTTTCAAGTTTCTCCTCAACAAAATCGTCTTCACGGTTGCTTTGAAGTCTGTCAACATCATTAGAATTTTCAGGGTTGATATCCAATTCATCGGGAACAGTGTTGGCTGTTTGCTTATTGAGGCTCGATTCCAATTTGATTTCTCTTCCTTTTCCTGTATTAATATTTTCAGCAGGTAGTTCCTGCTTCGGTCTGTTAATCTCGGTAACCTTAATAAGATCTTCCTCATCAAATTCTTCTTCAATTTGTTTTGAATACTTGTTCTTCAATATCTTCTCGCGCTCTTTCTTTAATGCTTCCTCAATCTCGTCACCGGCTTCGACGACAGTTGGTTTTTCAGAAACCTTTTCATTCTTACGTGATTGCTTGATTTCATTTCCTGATACAAGCTCCTGCTTTTCTTTATGGAAACTTTCTACGATCTTTTCTGCCCATAGCTTAATCCTTGCAAACGTCTTGATAATGTTGCCGTCAACAAGCAGCACGCACAACAGTGCGATTGCAATTGCAAAAAAAATGGAAGCGCCTGCGCTGCCTATCGTGTTGTAAAAAACAGATGCAAAAAAATCTCCGTTTGTGCCTGATACTGCTGAAGTAATTTTTTCCTTTCCGAAGAATATTCTCAAAAGTCCGGATGCTGTCGCAAGGCACATCATCAACAAAACGGAATATATTCCGAACTGTATTACTCTGGCTAGCTGCCTCTTCCATAGAAGAGCAATTCCGAATAAGATAAAATTAATGGCAATGATTACCGAAAAATATCCGAAGAAATTATTTATGAGAAATGATGAAGCATACGAGCCTGCGATACCCAGCCAGTTAAAAGTAACATTTGCAGATGAATATGCTTCCTTTCGGAAGATATCAACAAACCGGAGTTTCTCAAGAGTGGCCTGATCTTTTTGCGAATAGGAAAAGATGGCGAGCATGAGAAGTATTCCAAATACCGCAAGAAGAAATCCGAGGAATTGTTTCTTGAATTCCGATGAAATGCTGAAATCTTCTTTGGATGATTTTCTTTTGCGAAGGGGTGATTCTTCTTTCTTATTTCTTAAGCGTGAAGTTTTGCTTTTTTTCATTTCTAAATTTTAAATTAGAAATATTACGCCTCGCTTATCTTCTGTTTCTTTTCATCGTCTTTCTTGATACCGATGTTCACGCGCTTCATCTTCGACCTCTGACTCGATTCGCCTTCGAATTGTTCTTTTAATTTGACAACACCGTTTCTGAAAATCGGAATGTAAGGATAGGAATCAAGCTTCGAACTTATTTCAAGATCTTTCTCAAATCCAAGCTGGGCAAGATATTTCCCGTGTTCGCAAATATGAAACAGCCGGAGAATTTTTTCCTGTGAAGGGACATTTAGAAGCATAGCAAGATCATTGCATATATTCACTGCTGCAATTTCGGAGTCTCTCATCTCAAGGTTTCTCCCTGCGCTTAATTTCGACAAAAGCATTCCCGCACAAACTGCGTCTTCAAGACAAAAATCGTTCAGCTTGCCGGAACAAATTATGGTAAAGTCTTCATCCATTGAATTCACATACTCCACAATAGCCGAAATATTTATAAAACTGCACAGCAGACATGTCTTCGCAAATTTAGATTTAATGATTGCAAGAGTGCCGTTTGTAGTGCTGAATATCAGTGATCTGTCTTTCACCACTTCGGGTGTATATTCAGTCGGTGAATTTCCAAGATTGAAACCATCAACAATTTTACCATTCCTCTCTCCGCAAAGCATGGAATTCTTCGAGCCTTTGGCAACTCTCACTGCAGTTGCAATTGTTTCTGTCGGTATTATTTCCTTCGCTCCGTTGGCAAGCGCAATCGTCATTGTTGTTGTCGCTCTCAATACATCGAGTATGATTACATTCCTGTCTTTTAAAACAAGGTCATCGCTAATCAACGATTGTGTAAGTAATATGTCTATTCTTTTCATTTCGGTTTAATATCTTTCATATATTTAAATAAACGGAGTCTTGCAAATTGTGGCTTTTATTTTTCTGTCCCTCACTGCAATTTCTATCGTAGTTCCGTTCTTGTTAAATCCGTTTTCAATGTAAGCCAGTCCGATGTTCTTGTTGAGCATAGGTGAAAGACTTCCGCTTGTAACTGTTCCGATTTTTTTTCCGTTTGAAAAAACCTCCTGACCGTGACGGGCTACCATCCTGTCATCAACGACAAAGCCCACAAGTTTTCGTGTAAGATTCTCCTTTGCTTTGAGTATTGATTCTTTACCGTTGAAATCACCCTTGTCAGTTTTTGTAATCCAGCCAAGCCCGGCCTCAATGGTGTTTGTTGTCTCATCCATATCATTACCATAGAGCCGGAATGCATACTCCAAGCGAAGCGTATCACGCGCGCCAAGTCCAACGGGTTTTATTCCGAATTCTTTGCCCGCTTCAAATATCGCATTCCAAAGCGCTTCTGATTTTCCGACATCGGAAGAAGAATAGATTTCAAAACAGACTTTCTCTCCCGTGTATCCCGTATGCGAAATTAATGCTTTCTGTCCGGCAATTGTTCCGGATGCAAATTTGTAATAATCCATATTTGATAAATCCACATCCGTAAGCTTCTGCAGAGTTGCCAGTGAATTTTTCCCCTGAACCGCAAGCAAAGAAAATTCATCCGAGACATTTTTCAATTCAACATCACCGGAAACATTTTCCTTCATCCAGTTAAAATCTTTTTCAATATTAGAAGCATTTATAACCAGCATGAAGTGGTCATCACATCTGTACACCAGCAGATCGTCAACGATACCGCCATCATTGTAACACATTGCCGAATACTGAACATCCCCCACATCAAGCTTTGATACATCATTGGTCGTAATCTTCTGAACAAAATCAAATGCATCTTTGCCCCGAACTTCAACTTCACCCATGTGTGAAACATCAAAGACACCAACTGAATCTCTTACTGCTTTATGCTCTGCAATTATCCCTTCGTACTGAATGGGCATATCAAACCCTGCGAACTCTGCCATCTTCGCACCCAGCTTCACATGAATGTTGTGAAATGCCGTTCTCTTCAATTATAGATTTAAAATTAATAAATATTCATAGTGAGTTATCCTGATACACTCTGTGCTTAGGATTCACTCAACACCCGTTTAAGAATTCAATTTTTTCCAGTCGCTCAAAAACTTTTCGAGCCCAATATCTGTAAGCGGATGTTTAATCAACTGTTCAATGACCTTGAACGGAATCGTTGCAATGTCGGCACCGAGCATCGCGCTTTCTATAAAATGTATAGGGTGTCTTACAGAAGCAACAAGCACTTTTGTCTGATAATTATAATTCCCGTAAATCTGAACTATCTGGGAAACAATATCCATTCCGTTATGTGAAATGTCATCGAGCCTGCCTACAAACGGACTGATAATATATGCGCCGGCTTTTGCGGCGAGAACCGCCTGTGATGCAGAGAAACAAAGAGTTACATTGGTTCTTATTCCTTCCTGCGCAAAGATTTTCACAGCCTTAAGACCGTCTTTGATCAGCGGAACTTTCACAACTATGTTCTTATGTATCTTTGCCAATTCGCGACCCTCTTTCAGGATGTCATCTGTCTTTGTTGAGACAACTTCTGCGCTGACATCTCCGTCAACAATGTTGCAGATCTTTTCAAGCATTGAGCGGAAATCTTTGTGTCCCTCTTTTGCTACCAGAGACGGGTTTGTTGTCACTCCGTCGAGAATGCCCATGTCATTGACTTCGCGGATCTCATCGAGATTAGCCGTATCTATAAATATTTCCATGATTAAAAGATTACTTTACAAAAATTTATTTAAACGTATGAAAAATAGGTATAATAATATTGTATAGAAAGTGAGAAGGAGTTCACAAAGCTCCATGAGCTCCATGCTATGTACACGTCTATTAACAAATGATGAAGTCTTAAATTACCTGTAAAAAGTATAAAGAAAAATGGCGCTGTAACACTTAATTTTGTAAAATAAAA
>JBDHXH010000089.1:0-10312 GCA_039810605.1 Ignavibacteria bacterium
ACTGAATAATATCCTGCAGACTTGAATTCATTCAAAACATTCATTACTTCCCTGCCCGAGTTATCAAATACAGAGAGATTGATGTTGCCGTCAGAGGGCAATTGGAAATCAATCTTTGTTGTCGGATTGAACGGATTCGGATAATTTTGCGACAATGAAAAACTCACAGGCACACCTACAAGTACTTCATTGCTAAGATTGTGATATTCAAAATTTCCGTTGAAGTCAATTTGTTTCAATCTGTAATTGTATGAACCGGTATTCAATCGGTTGTCAGTATATTCATAATTATGTATAGCGGTTGATGTTCCGTTTCCATTTACAAATCCAATCTTTGTCCATGTTCCGTTGACACCTCTTTCAATGTCAAAACCCGAATTGTTCAATTCTGTTACCGTCGTCCATTTTAGAGTTACGTTATTGCTTGTAACGACGGAAACAAAGCTCGATAATTCTACAGGGAGCAATCCTTGCCCGTGGACTTCAAGAGCATCTATTCCCATGAAGTTACTGTTATCCCCAAATGGTCCTCCGTTTACTACTGCATACCTGATTGCGAATCTGGCGCTAAGGCCGGAAGTTGGCGCAACATACGATCTCTCTTCCCATATCCCTGAAGGATTTGCTTCGAATCTTCCGAGTTCAACCCATCCCGGACTTTCAGGTGTTGCCCCGCCTTGATCATTATACATAACTCTTACAGAATCAGGATAAATATTACCATCAACTGATCTGCATCTGAATATTATAGAATCACCCGCTACAACGTCAAGATCCGGGAGTACGAGCCAACTGTCAATATCAGCAACTCCGGACGGATCACCAACAACTTGAAAATTTGCAGCAACATAACTGGTATCATCGCCATCATAAGCAGGAAAAACGCCATTACCCTGAAACCATGTCATGATTCCCTGTGGTCCTTCACCTCTGTAATAAACCAAATAACCCCTTGCTTTCAGACTGGATGTATCATTTGCCAAATCAAAGTGATCTGAATAGTAAGCAACCGCGTTAGAATTCGGATTGTTATTATCCGTTGTTATCGGAGTCCGGTTTTTATCCAAGGATGGACCCGAATAATTAAATGTTACTTTGTTTTTTGGATTGTCGGTTCCTGCAAATCCAAGGAGCACGACCAGAGCCAAAATAGAACAGATAGACAATAAATGTTTCTTCATCACAATTCCTTTCAGTTTTAGTTTGAGAATAGTCAGTTTATGATATTTGAAATACCACTTTCATTCATGTCGCAAACTTTTGGTTTCCAAAAAAGTAAAAAAGATAATTTAAGTTAGCAAGTCATGACCAGATTCATTTCAAAAAATTTTTACACAGCTCAAGATTGAAAAGAGGAGATCAAAATTAAATTATGATAGAGTTAAACGTTTGGAAAGCAACGTTGAAATCTGACGAGTTGAGCAAGTTGACCAGTTAGGTTCTTTCTCCTGCCTTGAATATTTAATTCCATAAGTATAAATTTGTATTGATTTCAATGAATATATTATGGTGGGTTTTGAAGCCCACTTTTTTTTTATGGAACAAGATAAGATTTTTTCGGGCATGGCGGAAGAATATTTCCGTGATAATGAATACAAGATTATTGAAATTAAGCTAAGGGGAGAAAGAGGCACGCGAGTCCTTGAAATCTTTGTGGACAATGAAGGAGGTGTTAACATTGACGACCTTGCAAAGATAAATCGTGATTTGAATGAGATGATCGAGAACAAACTTGCAGGTGAAGACTTATCCCGATTGGTTGTTTCATCACCCGGAGCAGAGAGCCCGGTAAAATTTATCTGGCAATTATACAAGCACATTGGAAGAGAACTTGATATTGAGCTCAAGTCAGGCGAATCTGTTGAAGGAAAGCTTGAAAGGATTCTCGAGGAAAGTAATTCAATAGTCATAGCGATATCGAAGAAAGATAAGCATAAGGCTGATATGAAAATTGAAAGAGAAATTAATTTTGAAGATGTAAGCCGGCTTAACGTAAAAATAAGTTTTTCAAAAAATAAATTATAAATACAAAACAGCAATATGAAATCAGAAATAGTAGATGCATTTTCAATGATGGCAAAGGAGAAAAACATTGACAGGGACATTTTGTCGAGTGTTATCAAAGATTCTTTCAAGAAAATGATGGAGAAGAAATACGGAGTAGATGCCAATTTTGAAATTGTGGTGAATATGGAAAAGGGTGATATAGAAATCTTCCTTTCAAAAATTGTTGTTGATGAGGTGAAAGATCCCAACATTGAGATTGATATTGAAACTGCCCGCGAGAAATCGGGTGAGGAACTTGCAGCCGGCGATGATTATGTAGAAGAAATTCCGACGGAAGAATTCGGGAGGAGAATGGTCATTAATCTGAAGCAAAATCTCAATCAGAAAATAAGGGAGATTGAAAAGGAAATTACGTATAATACATACAAAGATCTTGTAGGAGAAATAATAGTCGGCGAGATTTATCAAATTAAGCCTACATCTATATTGCTTATTCACAACAGCAACGAAATTATCTTTCCGAAGGGCGAGCAGATTCCGAAGGAAAAATACAAGAAAGGAGACACGACAAGAGCCATAGTCAAGAGCATTGAAAAAAGACAATCGGGTCCGCCGCTTATAATAGTTTCACGGACTGACGAGCAATTCCTTTACAAATTATTTGAACTTGAGATTCCGGAAATTTATGACGGCATAATTGAAATAAAAGGAATAGCGCGCGAGCCGGGCGAGAGAGCAAAGATATCTGTTACTTCCAATGACGACAGGATTGATGCGGTAGGAGCATGTGTTGGAATGAAGGGAATCAGAATTCATTCCATCGTCCGCGAGCTTAGCAATGAAAATATTGACGTGATAAATTATACCGAGGATCCCGCATTATATATTGCCAGAGCGCTTTCACCTGCAAAGCTTAACGATATTTATCTCGACAATCAGAATAAGATTGCAAAGATACATGCCGATGAAGATCAGATAAGTCTCATAATAGGCAAGAGCGGACAAAACATTAAACTTGCTTCAAAACTTACCGGTTATCAGATTGACGTTGTAAGGCAAAATGATGAAAAGAGTGAATCAGAAGATGAAGAATCTTCGACAGAAGGCGAAGATGAAGAAAAAGAAACTGCGGAAGTGGTTGACGGAAATAAATCAGAAGAATAAACCATTAAAAGATAATAATAAAGAATGTCAGGCACAGATTTTAAAGCAAAGAAACTGCGTGTAATTGCGATTGTAAAGGAAATCAATATTTCCAAAGATGAACTGTTTGAATTTCTCAAGGGTATCGGAGTTGAAGCAACTATCAATACAACTCTTGAAGCAGATATCGTTGAGAAAATATACAGTCATTTCAGGAAAGACATAGAGAAGGAAGACAAGAGACTCAAGAAGTCTATTGATTTTGTGAATAAGTATCACGTTGACATTTCCGATGCGAAGGAAAAGATTTCGGAAGAGGAAGAAGCAAGGAAAAGGATTGAAGAAGAAAAGCGAGCGAGGAAGTTAATCGAGGAAGAGAATAAGAGGAAAGAAGAAGAGAAGAGATTGCAGGAAGAGATTGCATATAAGGAAAGAGAAAAACTTATACAGAAGCAAAAAGAGCTTGAGAAGGAAAAGCAGAAAGAGGAACGCGAAGCTGCTTCATTGAAACAAGGTCATCTAAAATCAAAACCGAGGGAAAAGAAGGAGGGAATCGAAAAGTCCGATAAGAAAAGTGATACACCTCCCAGAAAAATTTCCAGGGACAAACCGGAAATCAGAACTGCAGCAGAAAAAAAAGATACAACAAAGACTCCGGGAACACCATCAACTTTTTCACGCGATAAGAAACCATTTGATCCTAAGAGAAAGCCATTTGAAAGAGGTCCTCGAAAAGGGACTTACGAAAAGATTTCCATTACAGACTTAAAGGGGCAAAGAAAAAGACCTGCTTCACCTGATCAAGCTGCCGGCAAACCGCCTGCAGACGGGGGATTTACCAGAGCTAAACTTCCGAACAGGATAACCGATGACAAAAGATTCAAAGATAAAAAGGACAAGAGGAAATTTGAACTTGAGCAGGAGCGCAAAAGAAAGAGCAAGTCTGAAAGGGTTCACCGGGAAAAAGATGCTACACAAAAAGAAATAGACGAAGCAATCAGGGACACGTATGCAAAGATGGGCGAAGAGGGCGGAAGCTCTGCAAGAAGTCTTGCAAGAAGGAGAAAGAAGAAAGAACGGATTGAAGAAGAGAAAAAGGTTCAAGAGCTTAAGGAAGCTTCGAAAAATATTCTCAAAGTGAATGAATTTCTTTCCACCGCCGAGCTCGCGAATCTAATGGGAATAGATGCAAATGAGATAATCAAGGCTTGTTTCAAACTCGGGATTATGGTTTCGATAAACCAAAGGCTTGAGAAAGATATCATTGAATTGATTGCAAGTGATTTTGGATATCAGATTGAGTTTCAGAAAGAATATGAAGAGGACATACTTCTTGAAAAGCCTGACAAAGCTGAAGACATGATTGAAAGAGCTCCCGTAGTTACGGTCATGGGACATGTAGATCACGGAAAGACATCGCTTCTTGATTATTTAAGGAAGGCAAATGTTGTGGCGGGAGAAGCGGGAGGAATAACGCAGCACATCGGAGCATATAAAGTAAGGCTTGATTCGGGAAAAGAGATTACATTTCTTGACACACCGGGTCACGAAGCATTTACTGCGATGCGTGCAAGAGGAGGACAGGCATCTGATATAGTTGTACTTGTCGTTGCAGCAGATGACAGCGTAATGCCGCAGACAGTGGAAGCTATTAGTCACGCGCGTGCTGCGAATGTACCTATTATAATTACCATAAACAAAATTGACAAACCGGAGGCTAATCCCGACAGGATAAAACAGCAGTTATCGGATAAGGATATCTTGGTAGAAGAATGGGGAGGGAAATATCAGTCGGTAGAGATATCTGCTAAGCAGGGGAAAAATATTGACACGCTTCTTGAGAAGATACTTGTTGAAGCAGAACTACTCGATTTAAAATCCGATCCGAATAAAGAAGCACGGGGTGTTGTGCTGGAAGCGAAACTTGACAAAGGAAAGGGACCGATAGCGACTGTCCTTGTTCAAAAAGGAACATTGAAAATAGGCGACACATTTATTGCCGGAGTGTACAGCGGCAAGGTAAAGGCAATGTTTGATGAGAGGGAGCATAAGATCGAAGAAGCAAAACCTTCCTCGCCTGTTGTTGTACTTGGTTTCGACGGCGTGCCGCAAGCAGGTGACAGTTTTATTGTGCTTGAATCTGAAAAGGAAACAAAACTCATTTCGATGAAGCGTCAGCAACTCAAAAGAGAACAGGATGTCAGACAGATCAGATTCGTTACTCTGGATGATATATCGAGACAGATTCAGGAAGGCAATCAGGTTGAGCTCAAGATCATACTTAAGGCTGACACCGATGGATCTGCGGAAGCGCTTGCAGACTCGCTTCATAAGCTGACTACAAACGAAACGCGCGTATCGGTAATTCACAAAGCAGTCGGTTCAATCAGCGAGTCCGATGTTCTGCTTGCTGAAGCATCCGGCGCAATCATCATCGGATTCAATGTGAGACCAAACCTCAATGCGCGAAAACTTGCAGAGAAACATAATGTAGATGTAAGATTATATAACATTATTTATAATCTTATTGACGAAGTGAAACATGCGCTTGAAGGAATGCTCGCTCCGGATATTTCAGAAGAGGTAACGGCAACAGTTGAAGTAAGACAGGTATTCAAAGTTCCGAAGATTGGTAACATTGCGGGATGTTATGTTTTGGACGGCAAGATTAACCGAAACAACAAAGTAAGACTTCTCCGTGATGGATTTGTAATCTACAATGGAACAATTGCATCACTTAAGAGAATCAAGGATGACGTCAGGGAAGTTGAATCAGGTTATGAATGCGGGATAGGTCTTGAAAATTTCAACGACATCAAAGTCGGCGATACAATTGAAGCATACCGCATTGTCGAGACGAAGAGGAAACTGGTTACTTCATAACAGCAAAAATTTTTCGATAAACTTTTCTTTGTATTTACATCATAAATTTCAGTTGTTAAGTCAACTGAAATTCCATTCCTGCAATCATTAATAATAAAGGAGAGACTATGTCAATCAGGACCGCAAAAGTAGCAGAAGAAATCAAGCACAAACTTAACACAGCAATGTCAAAGGACCTTTCCGAAATCAGCGGAATAGGACTTGTTACGATTTCTAATGTAATAATGACGCCGGATCTCAAGCTTGCAAAAATATATCTTAGTTTTCTCGGTAACAAAGAACCGATTGATAAATGCGTTGAGAAGATTAATAACAAGAAGAAGCACATAAGGTACATACTTGCAAAACACGTTGTGTTGAAATATATGCCTGACCTGATTTTTTATTACGATGATACTATGGAATATGCCGACAGGATGCA
Organism: Ignavibacteria bacterium; assembly: GCA_039810605.1. Classification (GTDB taxonomy): domain Bacteria; phylum Bacteroidota; class Ignavibacteria; order Tepidaquicellales; family Tepidaquicellaceae; genus JAGPCH01. Next base: position 6,455 of record JBDHXH010000089.1, read on the forward strand.
AAAAATATTCAACAAGATTCACGAGGAAGAAACAGAAAAAAAGACTGACAACAATTGCTGACAGGAATTTCATCCGAAAACAAGGAAGGAGAATTGTCGGAGTATTCAGACAGAATCTTTCTTGTTGACAAGCCTTTAGATTACACAAGCGCAGACATTGTAAGAATTTTCAAGAAACATTTCAGATTAAAGAAGATAGGACATTCAGGTACTCTTGATCCGAAAGCAACCGGTCTGCTGATTTTATGCTCGGGCAAGAAGACTAAAAGCATAAACGAGTTCATTGAATATGATAAAGAGTATGAAGGAACAATCCGCATCGGGGCAACGACAAAAAGTTTTGACACCGAGACCATCGAGGAAAATATCACGGATAATTTACGATTTACAGAGGATTCCCTCGAAGATGCGAGGAAATCTTTCCTTGGAGAAACAGAGCAACTTCCTCCCATGTATTCTGCCGTAAAGCACAAAGGAAAACCTTTATACAAGCATGCCAGAAAAGGAAGAGAAATTGAAAGAAGCAAAAGAAAGATTTTCATTTCCGAATTCGAAGTAAGGAGAATCACACCGTCCGAATTGCATTTCAGAATTTCCTGCAGTAAAGGAACATACATCAGGGTAATTGCAAATGATCTCGGACAAAAACTCGGCACCGGAGGTTATTTAAAATCACTTCGCCGCCTGCGTATCGGGAAATTTTACCTCGAGGATTTTCCTTCAGAAATCAGAGGCATCCATTACAGATTAGTTGAAGACATTCCCTAGTCCTACACACGAATATGCGAAATGCATTTTCCATCGCTAATCAACAAGGTTTCGCGCAAAATTAGCGAGGAGCTGTAAAAACTCATAAAGGTATTTGGCAAGTCTTTCAAAAAGATTAATACCTTTAGGCAGTTAATAACTTCAGATTAGCCATCATTTAATTTACTGATTACTCATTTACTCATTTATTTTTTCACACAGCAGTCCAAAACTTTTTTGATGCTTTGAAATTCATTTGACAAATTTCTAAACATCGTTTTGGACAGCAGAGATTTTTTAACTTTTCAGCCTCACATAATTCATTGATAATCACAGCCTTAATTTTTATTTTGCATAAAATACTTACTTAATGGCAAAAGGTTTTAACGTTCTGTTTGTTACAAGTGAAGTTTTTCCCTACTCTAAGACCGGCGGCCTTGCAGATGTTTCAAATTCACTCCCTCAAGCATTAAATTCATTGGGCAATGACGTTAGAATTATCAGTCCGAAGTATGGACAGCTCGATGAGAGGCGCCTGCAGATCCATGAAATTAAGCGTTTGAAAGAGCTTAAGATAGATGTCAACGGGAAGGAAACAAAGTTCAGCATAAAGTCCTCTTTCATTCACGGGAAAAATACGAAGGCTCAAATGTATCTTATGGAGAGCCTGGATTATTTTAAGAACAAGGGAATATACCAAAATTCAATTACCAAAAAAGATTTCCCGAATAATGACGAGAGATATTTATTTTTCTGCAAGGCTGTAATTGAAATTCTTGAGATACTTCAGTGGAAACCGGACGTGATTCACTGCAATGACTGGCAGACAGGTCTGATTCCAGCTTTCATAAAAACAGTTTATAAAAATAATCCGTACATCAGCGACATCCGGACAGTTTTTACAATCCACAATCTCGCATACCAGGGAAATTTTCCTAAATCATCTTTTGCAAAGACTGGTCTTCCCGAATCTGTTTTAACTCCAAAGGGCGGTCTTCATCACGGCATGTTCAGCTATCTCAAAACCGGACTTAGCTATGCGGATAAAATTACAACCGTCAGTCAGAAATATGCAGAGGAAATTCGCACGGACAAAGAATACAGCGCAGGGATGGAAGATGTGTTAAGCGCGAGGAAAAGAGATCTTGTCGGAATACTTAACGGAATTGATTATTCAATTTGGAATCCGGTGGTGGACAAATTGATTCCATACAGATATACTCACCAGGAAATTCCGCTGAAGTATGAAAACAAACGTGAGCTGCTTGGAAAATATAAGATTAAGTATGACGAAGAGATTCCTCTTATCGGAGTAATAAGCAGACTTGTTGATCAGAAGGGATTTGATCTCATTGAAAAGATAATGCCCGAATTGATGAAAGAAAAACTGCAGCTTTTCATACTTGGAACGGGAGAGGAAAAATATCAAAAGTTTCTTAAGAAAGCGGAGAAAAAGTATAAAGGCAAACTTGCGGTTCATATCGGATTTGATGAATCTCTTGCTCACATGATAGAAGCCGCTTCCGATATGTTTGTAATGCCATCAAAATATGAGCCATGCGGATTGAATCAGATGTATAGTCTAAGATATGGAACGGTGCCCATCGTACGAAATACCGGAGGACTTGCCGATACGATTGTTGACTACAGAAAACCAAACGGAACGGGATTCCTGTTCAACAAATATGATGCAAAGGAACTTTTGCAGACTATCAGAACGGCGATTGAACTGTTTAAGAATAAAAGTAAATGGAACAAGCTCGCAAGAGAAGGAATGGCACTTGATTTTTCATGGAAGGTTTCTGCGCAGAAATATATGAAAGTTTATAAGGACGTAACATCCAAGTAACGAATGACAAAAGCAATTTTTCTCGACAGGGACGGAACAATCAATGAAGAAGTAGATTATCTGCGACGAATGGAAGATATCAGAATTTATCCAGAAGCGGCGCCTGCTCTGGCTAAGTTCAAACAAATGGGTTTCCTTAACATCGTAATCACAAATCAATCCGGAGTTGCAAGAGGATACCTCACTGAATCGGAATTGTCCTGCATTCATTCAGAAATAATTGACAGACTCACTATTGACAAGCAGGTATTGATTGATGATATTTTTTATTCACCGTTTCATGCCGACGGTGTTATACAAGAGTTTGCCGTGTCCAGCGATGACAGAAAGCCGGGAATTGGAATGATACAAAAAGCTCAAAGGAAATTTGATATTGATCTTAAGGAATCATTTCTTATCGGGGACAGTTTCACCGATATGAAATGTGCAGAGAATTCAGGTCTAAGAAAAATTATGGTAAAGACAGGTTACGGTGAACGTGATTTCGAAAAGTGCATTTCCGAAAATATTACAATCAATCATTTTGCGAAGAATCTGCTTGACGCATACGAATATATTGAGTCTTTGCATTTGCTAAAAGTCTAACCTCACTGAATGAATTTAAGCGATAGCCGCTCGTCAAAAATATTTCCGTTAAAAATTCTTTTCCTGTTGATTGCCGCGATATTGGTTCAAAGCTGCGAAGACAATCCTAATGACCTCGGACTAATTTTTGTACCTGCTTCGGACACTACGAGGACTCGTTTTCTTGACTCACAGGCAGATACTATGAACATTGCGCAGACCAATTACAAGAAATACATAAACACATCTCTATCAACGAAGATTCTGGTTGGCAATTATCAGAATTATCAATCAAAGTTCATGCTGAAGTTCAAAGACATAAGCCCTGATTACGACAGTTCTACGGTCACTTCAGCGATTCTCACACTTCGTTACAGCGATTATTTTTTTGAGAATGAAACAGGGCAGACATCTTTTAATGCATACAGGATGAATGCCGATTATAATTATTCGACTGTGACTTTTGATTCTGTGCCTTCTTCGAGTTACGGAACAATCTCAATGGGAAATTATTCCGGATCACCCGTTGATACTCAAAAGGTTGAAGTGCCGCTGAATAATCAGCTTATCAAGGACTGGCTTGAATACGCAGCTGATACAAGTTACTCAAACAAAAATTTCGGAATAATTTTTGTGCCCGATGCAGGTTCGAATGTCATAAAGGGTTTTTATTCAAGCAACAATGATCTTGCATTCAT
>JBDHXH010000090.1:0-10094 GCA_039810605.1 Ignavibacteria bacterium
GATATGTTTATGTAACAGGTTATACAGTAGTAACGGGCTTAGATTATGACATGTTTACTGTCAAGTATAATAGTGCCGGGATTTTTCAATGGGCACGAACGTATGCCGGCAGAGCCAAGAGCGACGATGAACCTGTTGGAATTGAAGTAGATGATTCGGGAAATGTGTTCGTAGGAGGGTCTTCAGTTGATACCGCCGGAAGCATTGATTTTATTTTGATAAAATATAATTCCAAAGGTGATTCATTGTTTGTAAGGAGATTTAACAATACGCATCATGCTTATGCAAGAGCAATGTGTATGGATGTAGGAGGGAACATATTTATTGCAGGTGACGGTAAGAGTTGTACAACATGTGAAACAGGTTATATGACGGCTAAGATTTCCGGAAATGGAATCTTACAGTGGTTCCGTTTTTATACCGGCGCAGCATTTGGGTCCGACATACTTAGAGACATAACAACAGATTCAGCCGGAAATGCATATATCACGGGAATGGTACAAGGTACTTTGGGAACAGTAACAATAAAATATAATGCTCTTGGAGACTCTCTTTGGGTAAGGCAGTCATTAAATGGTGGTGATTTGCTAAGAATTAATTCAGGAAAACTCTTTTTGCTTGAAGTGAACAGAAGAATCCTTCAATATGATCTTGATGGAAACTTAAACTGGACAAGAAATGCTTATGGGCGATATTATGATATGCAGGTAGATGATTCAAATAATGTTTACATTACAGGTGTGGCTGACGGTCCTTCCGCAGTTGTACAAAAATTTAGTTCCACAAGTGATTCAATTTGGCAAAGGCAGTTTCAGGCTGTTCCTAATAGCAACAATGTACCAAACTCTTTAGCATTTGATTCGTCTTTTCGTATTTTTGTTACAGGATATACAACTTATAATTCTCCTTGGAATAGATTAATGACGGTAAGTTACAACCGTAGCGGAGAATTCAAATGGTCAGTATTTTACAATAACAATACTCCCTTCCTTCAACATGAAGGCGTCAAGGTTGGAACTGATAAGTTCGGAAATATCTTTGTGGCGGGTAATAGTCAGGGGTTTAACTCGGGATATGATATTGCCATATTAAGGTATTCAAAAATTACGGAAGTAATCAAAACATCTGTCCACACACCTAAAGATTTCAAGTTATTGCAAAATTATCCAAATCCATTTAATTCTGAAACTACAATCAAGTATGAAGTCCCTGTTCGTTCAGATATAACACTGGTGATAAACGATGTATCCGGTAAAGAAGTTTTCAGGTTGACAAATCCTGATCACCCTTCCGGAATTTTTTCATTTCAGTTTAGCGCTGCAGCGTTGTCAAGCGGTGTATATTTCGTTTCATTAATTGCAGACAACAGATTAATCAGTTCAAGAAAATTAGACTATATAAAATAATCTATCCCTATTACTGACTTTAAAATATTAGTAACATGAAGACAAGAATTGTTACTTTCTTCATTTTAATTGCATGTCATAATTGTGATGTAAGACTCCAGACGGGTGATTATCAATGTTTGGATGATTCTTCAAGGGCTGGATACTTGCAAATTCCGACACATACTGAATTGACAGGTCAGTTCCTTAGAATACTTATTATATACATAACATTTCCCGACGACAATTATAGCCCCAATGTTAGCTCGTTTGAAAATACATGGTTGGTGCCTGATACTGTTGCTGTCGGAACGAGACCATTGAATCCCTATACCAGCAACAAAAAATTTATTGATTCAGCCGAAAAATCAGATTCAATTCCATTCATGAATAGGTATAGAGAGTATACCTATTCTGATTGGTTCAATGAAATGTCAATGGGGAAACTTGATATAATTGGAGATGAGATTTTTTTTAGATTACCACTTTCATCATCGGATTATCAAACTATGCAATGGAGACGAAATGAATTAAATCAATTGATACTTCGATACGTGTATGACAGCCTTAATATAGATTTTTCCAGGTATGACAATTGGATGCATTCAAATGGACAATGGATATGGGAACCCGACGGATTTGCTGAAATGATTGCAATACAATTTTGAAGATTACCGGGGCATACGAAGGTTTTCATTGGGGACGACCTAATCCACCGGGGGGCCAGGCAATCTTAGGAATGTTTCCTAACATGCGTGGCAAACATGCCAAGGACCTTTGCCTAAAGATTACAAAAAAATCTGCCGCAGAGCTGCTGCTGCTAACCACGGTATAACAGCATCAGTTTTGCTCTGCGACAAGAATCAGTATTTGGTGTCGAATTATTTTATGAGCATTAATTTTTTAGTCTCAACATAACTTCCTATCTGCAGCCTGTAAAAGTATGCTCCGCTTGTCAGTCCCGATGCGTTCCATGTAATGTTGTATGTTCCGGGTGAAAGCTTCTCATCAACAAGAGTTCGTATTTCTCTTCCGAGCACATCATAAATTTTCAATGTCGCATTTGCTCTCATAGTTGACTTAAATGTAATCGTCGTACTGGGATTGAACGGATTGGGATAGTTCTGAAGCAATTCAATTTTGTCAGGAACAATTGTTGAACTGGCGCTTATCTCCACTGGTAATGAGAAGTCGCTCAATGGAGCCCATCCGATATTATTGTTTTCATGAACCTCATTCGTGATTGAATTATCCGGATCTATCACCGCATAAATTCTTGTGCTTCGTGGTGTAAGCGGAGGAACAACCCATTGAATGACTGCATACTTTGATTTCCGTGATTGAAATCCGCTATTGACAGTTGTCTGTCCGATTTGCACTCCACCTGTTGCCGGGCTGCCCTTGTAAAATTTTACTGTTACAGGTGCAGATACATCTGACAATCCGAAATTACTTATTCTTGCTTTAATCGTAATTGTGTCACCTTCCTGCGGATCCATTTTTGAAATGCGTATGTCTTTCGATCTGAATCTGTATGCAGTATCGTTGCCGGGAAGTGGAAGTCCTTTTTCGGGATCAAGTCTCCATGGCAGAGCAAATGCCAGATCGGATTTTCCGCCGTAGTGTTGCGCCCAGAATGAATTCGGATTTGTGTTCAGGTTGACTTTATAATCGAGTACAAGCGCGCCGTTCTTCGCCCAGTATGCATAAGGAATTATGTAATAGGTATTCTGCGGAAGGTTGTATGGTGTGGTCAGATGACCAAAGGTTCCTCGAAGAAGCATTGAAGAACTTATTTTCGTTGTAACATTTGAAACTTGCGTGTTGCTATAGCTTCCATTCACACCAACTTCTATTCCCCACGCGCCAACTGAACCTCCGACTTCGACCCCGATCTTTCTGGATGTATCAGCGCCGCTTGACTGGAAGTCCTCCATTTCAAGCTGGACGAAACTGCCGCCGCTGCTGCCCACTGTTTGCGGATTGAACTGATGAATTAACTGTGCTGTGTCTTCCGATAATGACATCGAGTCTTTATATGAAAGAATGTTCCCGACTTCATGTTCGGGTCTGTAAATATTTCCCAGCGCGTAATCGTCTTTCGATTCCATCCAGACTTTTGTTGTGGGACCCGGAATAACAGTGATTACGTTGCCGCGAAAATTATTCAGACTGTCATACACCGCATATTCATAAAAGTCATAATCATTGACAATATTGAACGCCATGTCGTCACCTTCCGCTGTTCTTCCTTCGGTTACTCTTATAGTCTTACCGGATCCCTGAACATTTCCAAAACCTTCAGCATACGATCCCGTAATGCTTGCCTGCACTCCGACACCGAACACATTACCGCCGGCACTCAATGTTGCATCAACTCCCCAATCATTGTGAACCTGCACTTCAATTGTTGTGTCCTGCGTGCTCGATTGAATGTAATCAGCCGAAAATCCGCAGCCAAAATTCGGATAACATCCGGACAAATCGAACGAAGCCGGATTTGGTTCAAAAATATCATAATGAATTGGCGGAGTGTTGAGAATTACAAGCGGCTGCTTTACAAAAGATTTTCTGTAATGATTAACTGCTCCGAGCCTGACTCTGTCTCCGTTGAAATCACCAAGCGCAACAGCAAAATGACGGAGATTGCCCGTGTTGCCGTTCAGTGAAAGTGTATCAAACGTTTCTCGCCTTCCTTTTAAGATAAATGCAGTGAATGCATCATTGACTTCATAATCATACACGTTGAAATACTGTCTGTCGTTGTCAATGTCAAATGGATTTGATACTGCCACAATGTCAGCTTTGCGGTTATAATCAAGATCTGCTGCAGCAAGAATTCTTTCCGAGATTGAATTGCTCTCGGTGCTGCTTTCCCAGCCGTAAATTGAAGGACCGGTTAAGCGAAGTACAGGTCTTAGACTGTCGTTAACACTGTAAGCATAAAGATTTCCTCTTGTTGCAACGGCGATGTCATTTTTAGAATCTCCGTTAAGATCACCTGCTGCAATATCAAACGGACGCGACTCGCCTTCGTTTGAAATGTCTAAAGTCGCACGGCTGTTTGCTCCGCGGATAAGTGTATTGAGAGAATCTTTAATCTGAACTATGTCAATGTATGTTCCGGGCTGACTTTGTTCATTGTGCGTAAAAGCATAGCCTGCTGCAATGTCATCCACTGCATCGTAGTTAAAATCTTTTGAAGAAGCTGATATCTGTATGTTTGAAATCGAATAAGCCGGTGGACTGAAAAGGACAAGTGTACCTTTCGAAACAAAACTGCCGGAAGAATTTATTTTGTAAACCCTGACACTTATGTTCCATGAATTCCCGTTCTTCTTTACAAACACCGCCCCGATTTCCTGATAGCCGTCTCCATCAAAGTCTCCGATTGCCAAATCAAAGGCATCAAGTCTTTGTGCATTTGGAAAAGCAATTTTTTCATTGTTGATGCTATCGCCTTTCACAGGAACAAGACTCGTGTTCAATGTGAACAATTTTATTTTTAAGGACGAATCAGGTCCGACATATCCGAGAACGAATTCATCTTTGCTGTCTCCGTAAAAATTTCCTGATGCAAGCCGCAATGGAGTCTTTGGAGAAATGTTTGAAGGCATAATCGCATTTGGAAGTGTCAACCTGTTTGAATTTGTCCAGGTGAGCGAGCTCGGAATGATTTGCGGTACGGTCAGACGAATGGAATTGTTTGCGCCAATCCATGCTGCAACGGTATGCTTGTACATTCCTCCAAGATAATTACCCGTCGTTACTGCAATTCGTTTATTGCCCGTTACGATCGAATCAGTCTGATTATTCTTAAAGAGAAATCGCGAATTGGGATTAGACTGATTTAAATCAACATCAACGGTTCTCGCTCTTATGTTTTGATTATTGGGATTCCCTCCCATAGTCTGACTATAAAACAATACGATCTCGTCTGAATTTATCAAATCTCTTACTCTGCCGAGCGGATCAGAAGGATTTCCCTGACCGGACGAGATTGAAGTGAATAACAAAGAGAAGAGAATACCGAAGACTACAATTAATCTGTTTGACATTTTATCCCCCGTGGTTTTGTTTTAATTTTTTAAAATGTTTTAATCAAAATTAATTCTAATCCATTCGCTGCACAAAGAAACTTTTTCAGGTTTGTCACAGGAATTGATCTTATAAAGTATTGAAATGCGCTAATTATGTTTCATTTTTGACTTTATTTGCAATTGAATAATCACAAGCTTTTCACAAATCAATTGAACATGAGGGGTTCAAAAGTTGTTGAAATGCTAAGAACATTTTCGCCGAAGGAATTCAGAGGTCTCGAGAAATTTGCGGAGTCCCGCTTTCACAGAAGACGTGATGTTTCAAAATTGCTCAAGATCCTCCGACAGTATCATCCGGATTTTAAAGATACGGGGCTCAACGAAAAGAATATTTTTGAAAAACTGTTTCCGGGAAAAATTTTTGAGGGCAAGAAATCGGACAGCCTCATGAAAACGCTGACATCTGAATTATTTTTACTTTGCAAAGACTACCTGATACAACTTGAGCTTCAGCGAAATAAAAACATCAGACAATTCTTTCTTCTGAATCAGCTCCGGCGCAGAATGCTTCACAAGGAGTTAACCAAGGAATTACAATCTGCTTCTGCATTCATTGAAACACCGGGAGGCGAAGCAAACAATCTTATCGAAAAATATATTTTAAGCCTTCCCATCGTGGAATTCTATATTGATCTAAATGATTATGCCCGCGGATATGAGATGATTATTCGTCAAACCGAATTCCTTGTGGCAGCAACGCTGACAAAATGCCTTCGCTTTTCAGAACAGAAGGATGCAGCCGAGAGAGGATATAATATCAAAACGAGAAACAATCTAAGTCAGTCTCTGATCAAAAATGTTGACATTGACAATCTGATTGCGGAATTGAGGAAGGATAAAAACCAATTTTTGCCGCATATAGAAATAAGCAACATCATCAATGAGATATTCGTGAAAAGAAAGGATATAAAATTATATTTCCGGATGAAAAATCTGCTGATGGAGTTCCTTGATGAATATTCTCATTCTGAAAAATATATATTCTTCAGTATTCTTTCCAATTATGCTTATCGTATTTGGCAGGATAAACCTGACAAAAAATTTAAACGTGAGAGTTTTGAAATTTATGTTACGATGCTGAAGCTTGGTTTTTATAAATTCTCAACAAGCGATTTTTTTCAGGTAGGACTATTTCGAAACATGCTTATAGAAGCAAGAACGCATGAAGAATTTGAATGGATGAGAAACTTAATAGACAACTACACGGATGAAATTCATCCGGAATACAGGGAGAGTATGAGGCAGTATTCAATGGGACAGTATTACTTTGCAACTGGTGAATTTGGAAAGGCATTGGAAAGTCTTGCTGTTTTAAAGCCGGATTATTTCTTGTATAAAAAGGATCTGAAGAATCTTCTTTTTAGAATTTATTACAACCTGGGATATTATGAGGAGGCTTATTCAATTCTTGATTCTTTAAAACATTATCTGTCCGATACAAAGCATCTTTCCGAAGCACTAACGAATGAGAGCAGTAATTTTGCGAAGTTAGCGAGTGAATTGCTTCACATCAGAACCGGAACGGATTTTTCCGGAGCAGAACTTCTTAAAAAGAAAATTTTAGATTCAGGACCAACGGAGTCCCGGGATTGGCTGATTGAAAAGACCGATGAAATGATTAAAGCAAAATAATTGCAAAAAGAATTTCTAATCTTCAAACGAACTTTGGTCAATACGATCATCAAAAAAATCATACTTGCTCCGATCAGTCAATTTTGAATTTTATCGCAAGACCTGCGGAAAATTTTGAAGTATTTTTCATGCTGACTGCGCTGGAGATGTTGTATGTTCCAAGGTCAATGTTCACGGGACCTGCATCAATCCCCAATCCGAGACTAAAGAGGAAATCTTCTTCTCCACCGAAAGCAAAACCAATCCGCGGTGATAAAACCTTTCCGAGATTGACTTCCGCTCCAACTCCGAGTACGGATTTTTTTGTTGCGCCGAGATTGTCTGTCAGTCCCTGAACAAAGTCAAATGAAAAAGTTGCTAATTCAAGTTGCAGCGAATCTGTTCTCGGTTTGGTGTAAAGTTTGTAAGCTGCTCCGACGCGAAGCGCGGCCGGAAGCCCTACAGTAAAGCTCGGTACAGGTGTCTTAGTGCCTTTGATTCTCTGACGAAGAGAGTCAATCTGCGCTTTGTTTGTGATGTCTGTTATGACAAAGTTTCCGTCATAGTAATATTTATTAGTGTTTGTGTTCCAGTTTATGTAACCAAGGTCTGTAAGACTCAATCCGAAACTTAATTTTCCTTTTCTTGAAACGTTCTTGATAGCGGCATTTACGCCGAGATCAAAACCGAAACCAAACCCCGCATTGTTGGCGGAGTATTTGAAATCATTATTTGAACTTAAACCCGAATAAAGGAATTCGATATTGCCCGAGCCGGTAACGTTGGTGAAGAAATCAGTTGATACAGTAAGGTTGCTGTTCTTCGTTTCAACATAGTAGAGACCAAACTGCGGTTTCACGGAAACACCAAGCGAAAGATCCTCAAATGTTTTGTTTTTCTTTGTCGCAAAATTTTTTGCAAAGGAGAGATTTATCTGCCTTGTCCAGTAAGCATTCATTGAAGTCCCGGAAAGGTCGTAAGTGTTATTAATGTCGGTACTGAACAATGCAAGTTTCAGCAAATCTTTGGCAACCCGGAAATTTCCGGCAAATCTCTCATCGAGAGAGATTGCAAATGTTCCGATTTTCTTAACATTATAAAGTGCTGCGAGTAGTCTTGCCGAACCATAAAATCTCGACGTCTGATTTCCAGCGTTATCATAAATATACTGCTTATCCGCTTCCGAAAGAGCACGAGTATTTCCGTTTTCACCTTCGGCAAAATAATTATCATAGAAGTCCAGTGAAAGGAATTTGCTGTCTGTCTGCAATTTTACATCAGTTACAATGTTAAAATAAAATGCGGCATTATTTTTTGATCTCTGAAAAACTATGTTTGCAGGATTCTGATTCAACGCACTAAGTTCATAAGATGAAGCGGCTGAAGTATTTCCCATAGAAATACTGCGGACGTCAATTACGTATTGTGCATTGATTCCGGAGATCGAAGCCAAATAAATTGAGACAACAAGCAATAATAATTTCTTCATTGGGTATGTGGTTTACTTTGGCAAAAATTAGTCAAAACCTTTGCAAAAAAAAGTGCATTGAGAAAAGAGCAGCAGGAATAAACAGTCGAACATCCTTTGAGTGTAAAATGAATCCACGAATAGTTAAATTGGCTATAACAAATTTTTCCGAATGTCAAAGAAATCAAGTTCACATCTTTTGAAGATCTTTTCATGGAATGTCAACGGCATAAGAGCAATACAGAACAAAGGGTTCATTGAATGGTTGAACACAAATGGAGGAGATATCATCTGCCTTCAGGAGACCAAAGCGCAGCCGGATCAAATTGATGAATCAATAAAGAATCAGAAGGGATTCAGTTCTTACTGGTTTTCAGCTGAAAAGAAAGGTTATTCAAGCATTGCCATTTATACCAAGCCCGATCCTTTGAAAGTTACAAACGGATTTAACAATCAATATTTTGATAATGAAGGCAGAGTGATGTTTGCGGAGTATGAAAAATTTATTCTGGTCAATGTATATTTTCCAAACGGCGGACGAGGTCCTGAAAGGGTGCAATACAAACTTGATTTTTATGACGAGTTGTTTTTTCACATTGAAAAGAATTACAGAAAACGAAAAGGTATCATTGTAGTAGGTGATTATAATACTGCACATGAAGACATTGACGTATTTGATCCGGTAAAATACAGTAAGTCATCGGGATTTTTGCCTGAAGAAAGAAAATGGATTGATAACCTTATTAATCTCGGATATGTGGACGTTTTCCGGAAATTCAACAAGGAACCCGGACAATACACATACTGGGATCAGGTAATCAGAGCGCGCGAAAAGAATCTCGGATGGCGAATAGATTATTTTATGGTCAGCAATGATATCGCGGAAAGAGTTACCGAAGCAAAAATTCATCCCGAAGTTATGGGAAGCGACCATTGCCCTATATCAATTACAATTGAATTAAATAAAAAATGAAAGCTGCTGTACTTACTTCAACTGCGAAGAGTGAAGACTTAAAAAAATTATTTGCGGTGAAGGATATTCCTATCCCGGAATATTCTGATGATGAAATTCTCATTAACATAAAGTATGCATCACTTAACCACAGAGATCTTTGGATCGCAAGAGGAATGTATTCTAGAATTAAACTTCCTGCTGTCCTTGGTTCTGACGGAGCAGGAGTAGTATCTGCTGTCGGAAAAAATGTTGAAGGTTTCAGTTCCGGAGATGAAGTAATAATAAATCCCGGATTCAACTGGGGAGCGAGTGAGGAGTATCAGTCAAAGGATTTCAGGATACTCGGAATGCCTGACAACGGAACACTGGCAGAATATATTTCTGTAAACAAATCTTATGTGCATAAGAAACCTGCACATCTTGATCTTTCGCAGGCATCAGTGATTCCGCTTGCAGGAGTTACGGCATACAGGGCTTTGTTCAAAAAGGCTAAGTTACGTAAGAAAGATTCTTTACTTCTGACGGGTATAGGAGGCGGGGCTGCGACTCTCGCGTTAGTGTTCGCACTTAAAGTT
>JBDHXH010000091.1:0-10044 GCA_039810605.1 Ignavibacteria bacterium
AAAATGCGCAAAGAACAATCTGGTCAGCAAAAGTTGCTTGTATTGCCGGCTTCCGCGTGCATCGCTGATCGGCGAGATTTCCGTTAGAGCAATTGCCGAAGCTTCCTTCAAAATTTGCGGATGAATTTCCTTTCCTTTCAAAAATGCTGACGTTTCGCTTAAACAAAGCGGAACTGCTGCAACACCGCCTGCAGATATATTCACGTCCAGAATAGTCTTATCATTTACTTTTAGCAATATGGCGGAGTTGACACTTGCTATATCCAGATATGTCCTTTTGGATACTTTTTCAAAATTGATGAAACAATTTCCTGACGGTATTTTGAAACTGATTGCTTTCATGTATTCGTTAATTTTTCTGTCAACAGTCTTGTAACTTTTGAAATATCTATTCATAGGAACTTTGCGGGATCCCGATCCGCTTTCGAGTATTATCGTTGAATCTAAAGCCATAAACATTGACGTCATATCTCCGATCGGGGACGCATTGTTTATGTTTCCTCCGATGGTTGCGCAATTTCTTATCGGAGTAGATCCGAACAATTCGGCAAAATTTCCGATAGTGGGGAAAATATTGTTAATTACTTCCGATCCAAGTAAGTCTGTAACAGTAGCAGATGCTCCGATTATGCATTCGTCTTTTTCAATGCTTATGCTGCTCATGTCGTTTCTCGCTCCAAGAAAAATTCCGTTCGAGGAAAGCATTTCATCAGGACGCTGAACAAATAAATCCGTTCCGGATCCAATGAAATATAATTTCTTTCCGTTCTCACTTATCGAAGCAGCAAATTCTTTTTTCAAATTAATCAACCTCTCCTTTATATCATGAAAATATTCAGGAACGATTTTATTATCCGAAAGATATCTTATACTATAATCCTTTCCGTTTCCATGTTGAAACTTTTCTACAATCTTGCCTGCGGCTCTGACAATTGAATTGTGACCTGTGCACCTGCAAATATTTCCATCCATCGAGTATGCCGGATTTGAAAAATTACGATTGCTGCCGTTTAGAAAATATGATGTCATCGAAACAATGAACCCCGGAGTACAAAAACCGCATTGAGATGCGCCCTCATCAACGAAAGCCTGCTGTATGGGATTAAGAAACTTCTCATTTAGATTTAGTCCTTCAATTGTGACAACATGCTTTCCGTTCACATTTTGGACCGGGAGCAGACAGGAGTTGACTGATTTGTAATTCAATTCATTGTTTTCATCTATTTCACCAATAATCACCGTACATGCACCGCAGTCTCCCTCCTTGCAGCCTTCTTTTGTGCCGGTGAGTCTTAGACTCCTGATATAGTCCAGTAGCACAATTGCAGGATTTAACTCTGCATTTATGAGTTCGGAGTTCAATATGAAGTTTATTTCAGAAATCATTCTTGGTAAATCTTGACAATAAGTATCAAATTAGAAATATAAAAGTGAACATACAATTAAGATTGAGATTCTTGATGTACCGAATTTACCGAGTCGGGAGTTTAGACGAATAATTTAAACAATATAGATTCTTTCCTATATTTGTATTACATTGTGTGAAAATTATAAGGAATGTATATGGCACCGTGGGCAATATTTTGTCCAGCGGAGGAATTTTCTTTTTGCTTTTTAAATACTATTGTAAATTTTTTTTAAACAATTATTTCTAATTAACCCAATTCATTAACACTAAAAAAACCAGAAAAAAATGAGACAATTGATTTCAGTTTTACTTGTCGTCTTTACATTTCTTGCGATGAGTAACAATTCTTTCTCTCAAAATGTCAACGTTTCTTCAACAAGCCCGGTGACAAACGTTAACTATGCAACGTTGAAGCTTGCTACACAGGCTATCAATGCCGGTACGCATGGTTCGCTTGCAGGCGGCAACGCCATTACCGTAAAGATTAATGGCGATATCACCGAAACGGCACCAGACACTTTGAGAAATGTTACGGGTACAACAATCTCTGTTTACCCGACAACATCAGTTAGCGTATTTGCGAACTTCGCCGGCACAGCCGCAGTTTTGACTCTTGACAATGCCGACAACGTTACCGTTGATGGAAGATTGAACGGAAGCGGAGCAAGATCCATGAGAATTAAATGGGAGGCCAATGGCTCAAGATGTTTCAAATTGGTAAACGGTTCATCGAGTAACATTATCCGATACGTTGATTGTATAGGATTAGCTTATTCAGGTACGATAATTGACATCAATTTAGGAACAATAGCACTTGGCGGTAATAACAACAATGTAATTGAAAACTGTGTGACCTCAAGAGGAACGAGAGGAATTCAGTCATTCGGTGCAGCTGGTGCCGACAATACAAACAATACAATTAAAGACTGCAAGATATACAATGCTCTTCAGATTCCAATCAATATGAGCATTGCCAATAACGGAGGAACACTGACCGGAAATGAAATTACGTATGATTCAGTAGCAATGCTTGGATTAGCAAATTCTTATGCTTACGGAATTCAGATCCTTGGCGGCGGTAACTGGACAGTTTCAAATAACAAGATATACAATATCCTCAAGAGATTTTATACTTCAGGTTATGGTATCATAGGTATTTTGTTTGCTCCATTGAAACCTACTTCAGCAGTAACAAGCAAGATTGACTCATACAATAATATGATTTCCATAACAAATGATACAAACGTACTGTATTCCGATGTGATTTTTGGTATGTATATACAGGATGGCAATATCACAGGATCACCAAATGACGGAGTCGCCTATACTTGCAATTCATACAACAACACAGTTTTAGTAGGCGGTGATGGAATGGCGCTTGGAGATCTTGCATGGGCATACATTAATGACATGGGTACAGGTGCAGCGGCAGTACCCGGTTGCACTTCAAATGACTACAATAATATTTGCATTAACAGAAGGTTCAATGCCGGAACCGGCGGACAGGAAGTCGGAATGCAAATAGATACCAGCGGTACATCAACAAAATTTGCTGATTACAATTTTGCGATTTCAACAGATCCATCAGTGGGCTGGAATGGAAGTATGAACGGCTGGCTCTATGAAAGCATTAAGCAATTCAAAGATACTGCCTGCGTTTTTGGATGGCACCACATGACTGCATTCAAAGATGCAAATTTTGTTTCAAACTTTAATCTTCACCTTGCAGGTCCGGTCGGCGGTGATATGAACGGTTTGCCGAATGCATTTGCCGTAACTGACATTGACGGAACCACAAGAAATTCAACTTATCCTTACAGAGGTTGTGATGAAGGAGCAGCATTGAAAGTACTGACTCTTCAGGCTTGTCTCGAAGGCAAAGTTAATGACGGAGAAGTTACTGTTGTATTACGTGATGCCGGTTGTGCAAACAAATCAACATCAACGGGATATTTGAATGTTAACAATAATACAGCGAAAATTTGTTTTGGAGATTCTATTTCCAATGGTACCGGATATACTATTGCCTGTCAGTCGCTAAATCATGTTGAGACATACAGCGCGTCAATGCCGTCATTCTCAAGCGGATTGATGACATACGATTTCACCAGTTCTCAATCACAGGCTTATGGCGGTAATCAGACCGCAGGTCCTCCGTCCTGCTTCTACGGAGGTGATGTAACAGGCGATTCCATAATTGATCTTTCAGATATAACGAAGATATTCAACGATGCAGGTGTGTTCCTTGGTGGATGCAGATTAATTTCAGACGTCAACAGCGACGAATTTGTTGACCTTACAGATCTTTCGATCGCATTCAACAATTCAGCTAATTTCGTCGGATTAGTTTCACCATGTCCGGAACCAAGACCGACAGAGACAACAAAGACAAAACAACCGAAGATGATGACAAAGCCGCTAAAGCCAATCGAAAAGAAACGGTTCAACGTGGCTATGACAGACTAACGTTAAAGGCTGTTTTAAGAAGTAAATTTGCTTTATAGTAATCCCCGGTGAGAAGATCGCCGGGGATTTTTATTTTAAATTATTATCTTGATTTTTGAAAATGATATTGAAACGTTTGAATTAAAAATACTTTTATATGAAACGCATTGTATTACTAATCCTTTCTGCTTTTTTCCTGACTCATGCTATTGCATTTTCACAGAAAAATTCTCCCGGCAGTGAAATTACCAAAGAGGAGATCTATAAGCATATTCAGTATCTGGCTTCTGATAAGCTCGAAGGGAGATTCCCCGGAACAGCAGGGGATTCGCTTACCGGATATTATATTTCCAATGAATTCAAAAGATATAAGTTAAGTCCAATTGCAGAGAACGGATATTTCGAACCCTTTGAAATGTATACCGGGGTTGCGCTTTCGGGTGAAAATGATTTTCAGATTATTTCTGACGGGCAGAAAAACTCCTATTTGCTGAAAGATGATTTTACTCCGCTTGGATTTTCTGCACCAGGCAGGATTGAAGGTCCGCTTGTGTTTGCGGGTTACGGAATTTCCGCACCTGAACTAAATTACGACGACTACATCGGCAAGGACGGGAATGAAATTGACGTTAAAGACAAAATAGTTGTGGTAATGAAATATTCCCCGGGCGGTGATAATCCGCATGACAACCCGTTTGAAAAGCATGAAGCTCTACGATCAAAAACTACCAATGCCAAGAAGCACAGCGCCGCAGGAATAATATTCATCAGCGATCCTGACGGCGGAGAAGATAAACTTTACAAATTAGCTTTTGACAACTCCGTTAAAGACGGAGGCATTCCTGTCATTAACTGCAAAAGAGAAATAATTGAAAATCTCCTGAACAAGGATGGAATTGACCTTAAGCAAATTCAGAATGAAATAGACTCACTTAAGTCTCCCGGATCTTTTGAAATAAAAAATTCATCGGCAATAATTGAGGTGAACGTCAAACCCGTCAAGGTAATGACTAACAATGTAATTGGCTTTCTCGAAGGAAGCGATCCAATTCTAAAAAAAGAGGTAATTGTAATAGGCGCACACAAGGATCATCTCGGATACGGCAACTATGGTTCCCTATACACGGGAAATGATCCGCAGATTCATAATGGCGCAGACGACAATGCATCTGGAGTTGCCGGTCTGCTTGAGATTGCACAGAAATTATCATCACAAAAAAATAAACTTAAACGAAGCATATTGTTCATAGCCTTTGGAGGTGAAGAGGCAGGACTCATCGGCTCTGCATACTTTACAGGTTCGAATCTCTTCAGCAAACTCAACATTACATCAATGCTTAACATGGACATGATTGGAAGACTTACAGACAACAAGCTTATAATTTATGGAACGGGAACTTCACCTATCTGGAACAATCTGATAGATTCAGTTAACAAGACATATAACTTCAGCATAACGAAAACTCCCGACGGATACGGACCTTCTGACCACTCGAGTTTCTATGTAAAAAATATTCCGGTGCTTCACTTTTTTTCCGGAACACATCCGGACTATCACTCGCCTTCCGATGACTTGGAGAAAATAAACACACAAGGCGAGGTGAAAATAGCGGATATGGTGTATGATATTGCAATTGGTCTCGAAAAAAATCCGAGACCTGAATTTACTAAGGTTGCGGGCACAGACAATGAAAAGAGATCCATGGGAAGCGTTAAAGTATATGTAGGAACAATCCCTGATTATTCCTACACAGGCGACGGCATGAAAATATCAGGAGCAAAGGAAGGAAGCCCCGCGGAGAAAGGAGGCATGCAAGCCGGCGACATTATTACAAAATTCGGCGACACCGATGTAAAAAATATCTATGACTACATGTATGGTATGGGTGAATATAAACCCGGCGATGAAGTTGAAATAGTTGTTTTGAGAAACAATGAGAAAGTTACGCTGAAGGTAGTTCTTGGATCGAGATGAATATTCACAAACCAATATAAAGCCGGATGAAATCATCAATGTCAAAAAAGTTGTTTTCAAGATCGCAGAAAGTTGATGATCTTGGTTTGATAAGCAAGTTAACAGGCACACGAAGAATAATAAATAGAGACGGCAGCTTCAACATCAGCAGAAGAGGGCTCCCCTATTGGGAGTCATTCAGCATCTATCATTGGCTGATCTCTATGTCATGGATAAAATTCTGCTTCATAATTCTTGTTTCATATTTAATAATAAATATTCTTTTCGCATTACTTTATTATGCAGGAGGAGAGGAAAACTTCACGGGAATTGTTGCGAACAACGAGTTCGAAAGATTTCTGAATGAATTCTTCTTCAGCACGCAGACATTCACTACCGTTGGATATGGAAGAGTGAGTCCCGCCGGTATATATTCTAACGTAATTTCTTCAATTGAGTCCCTGGCGGGATTGTTATCTCTTGCAATTGCAACAGGTCTGTTATACGGAAGGTTTTCAAGACCCATGGCAAAAATTTTATATAGTGATAAGGCTCTCATTGCGCCTCATCTGGATGGAAACGCTTTTCAGTTTCGGATAGCAAACAAACGCGCAGGGCATCAGATGGTTGATGTTGAAGTCGAGTTAATGATGTCAAAAGCAGAAGCAGGCAAGAGAAGTTTCTATAACTTGAAACTTGAATACAGCAAAATCAATTTTTTCACTGCCACATGGACTGTCAACCATCTAATCAACGATGCGAGTCCTTTGTATGGCTTATCAATGAACGATTTCAAAAAACTTGACATTGAGTTCCTTGCATTGATTAAAGGGTTTGATGATACATTTGCTCAAGTGGTCCATTCCAGAAATTCCTACATTCATGATGAAATCTCCTGGGGAGCAAAATTTGTCAGCTTATACTCTGTTGACGATGAGGGGAATACTTCGGTTGATTTGAACAGGATTTCCGAAGTCGAGAAAGCAGAACTGCATTCAGTGAATTGAGCCGGCTTGTTGTTATTTAATATGTATTCACTTTTTTGTAATGTATAAAAACGATTCACATCCATTCCATTCTATCGAGACTCCTGTACTGGATAGCTTCGCTTATGTGAGCAGGTGAAATTTTTTCTTCGGCCGATAAGTCGGCAATTGTTCTCGCAACTTTAAGTATTCTGTCATAAGCTCTTGCAGAGAGACCGAGTTTTGTAATTGCCATCTTCATCAGATTTTCGCATTCCGAATCTATTTTGCAAAATTCTCTTATCTCTTTTGAATTCATATTCGAGTTTGAGAAAATACCTTTCCTTGAACTGAACCTTTCAAGCTGTATGTCTCTCGCTCTGACCACCCTTTTCCTGATATCTTCTGAATGTTCCTGTTCTGATTTGCTTGCGAGTTCCTGATACTTTACTGGATTGACGTGAATGTGAAGATCAATTCTATCGAGTATCGGACCGGAAATTTTCGAAAGAAATTTTTGAATATCATATTCAGAATACATAGAAGCTTCCTTCTGCGTTCCTGCAGGAGTCGGATTCATTGCAGCAACAAGCATGAAGTTGCATGGATACTGAACGGAAATTTTTGATCTCGAAATTGTAACGACCCTGTCTTCGAGAGGCTGGCGCATTACTTCAAGAACATTTTTTTTAAACTCCGTAAGTTCATCAAGAAAAAGCACGCCGTTATGTGCGAACGAAATTTCTCCCGGCTTTGCATTAGGTCCACCACCAACAAGAGAAACATCGCTTGCCGTATGATGCGGGGAACGGAAAGGACGCGTTGATATGATTGATCTTCCTCCTGCAAGAATCCCCGCAATAGAATGGATCTTCGTTGTTTCAAGCGCCTCTTCAAGAGTCAGCGGCGGCAATATAGTGGATAGCCGTTTGGCAAGCATGGTCTTGCCCGAACCCGGAAGACCAATCATTATTATGTTGTGTGAACCGGCAGCTGCGACTTCCATTGCACGCTTCACTTCAGCCTGACCTTTTACATCAGCAAAGTCAACAAGATAGTTTCTCTCATTTTCGAATAACTGTTTTACATCCACCATAAAAGGCTTCGGACATATTTCATCATTCAGAAAATCAATTACTTCAATCAACGACTCAAACGGCAAGACATCAATACCTTCTACAATCGCCGCCTCCTTTGCATTTTCAAGAGGAAGAATTATTCCTTTAAAAAAATTTTTCTTTGCCTCAAGAGCTATTGGAAGAACACCGGTGACAGAACGAAGTTTTCCGTCAAGTGACAGTTCGCCGATGAACAAGTAATCTTTAACTTTAGAAGGGGAGACTTGGGATGTTTCTGCAAGGATTCCGACCGCAATGGGAAGATCAAATCCCGAGCCTTCTTTGCGGACGTCTGCGGGAGCAAGGTTTACGGTGTAGCGCTTTATGGGAAAATGGAAAAGCGAGTTTTTTATTGCAGCCGCAACACGTTCCTTGGATTCCCTGACGGCACTGTCGGGGAGTCCGACAATTGCAAAAGCGAAGAGTGCTTTGTCAATGTGCGTTTCAACACGCACAATATACGCATCAACTCCGTAAGTCGTAGCAGTAAATACTTCCGTAACCATGGCATCTCAATTATCAAATTATAATTTCTTATGATTCTCAATTCTTCTTTTTGAATACCAGTTCAATCGGAATTCCTTTATAGCCGAAATTTTCCCTGATTTTTTTTTCAAGAAATTTTCTGTAATTCTCACCGATACCTTTGGGATCGTTTGTAAAGAATGCAAAGACGGGGGGAGAAGATTTAAGCTGTGTAATATAATTAATCTTTATTTCCTTTCCCCGCAATGACTGCGGAGGTGTAATCCTGATTTCATTAAGCAGGGCTTCATTGAGTGCGCTTGTTTTAACTTTTTTGGCTCTCTCGTCATAGATTGCCTTTGCCTCTTCAATTACTTTATGGATTCTCTGTTTTGTCAACGCGGAAATAAAAACGAACTTCAGAAAGGTATAGCTCCTTAGATGTTCGGAGATTTTTTTTTCAATCAGCCTGGCTGTGTTTGCATCCTTTTCAACAAGATCCCATTTGTTTATGACAATCAGCAGTCCCTTTTTCATCCGGATTACATCTTCGATTATCTTCACATCCTGCCTGTCGAGCCTGAAAGGAGTAAGTTTCGGATCCGAAGTCTTTTCAAATTCTTTCAATAATTCGGAAGCATCAATAACAAGAATGGCGACATTACATCTTTCAATGGCTTTGTAAGTTCGAATAGTGGAATAGAACTCTATGGACTCCTTGATTTTTGTCTGACGCCGCAGACCTGCGGTGTCAATAAGAATAATATCATCTCCGAAATATTTCACTTTCGAATCTATTGTATCACGTGTAGTACCCGGAATTTCTGTGACAATGTTACGTTCTTCTTTCAGGATTGCATTGGCAATTGAAGACTTGCCGGCATTGGGTTTTCCAATGATTGCAAATTTAATTTCATCCTCATTTTTTTCTTCTTCATAAAATTCCATTCCTTCGGTAATCCTGTCGAGCAGATCGCCCGTATTAAATCCGTTTATTGCCGAAACAGGAAACGGAACACCGAGACCTAAGGAGAAGAATTCAAGCGAAGCAGATTCCTTCTCTACAGTATCAACTTTATTTGCGACAAGAAGAATCTTCTTTTTATTTGAAATTTTCCGCAACAGTTTTGCAATTTCCATATCAACGGGGTGCAATCCGTTTTTTGCATCAACCACAAATAGAATTTCATCGGCTTCATCTATGGAGAGCTTCACCTGCGTTCTGATTGCACTTTCAAATCTTTCTTCGGAATCCGGAACAAATCCGCCAGTATCAATGAGAAAAAATTTTTTGCCCGTCCATTCAGCTTCTCCGTAATTGCGATCTCTGGTTACCCCGCTTGTGGGATGAACAATTGCAGACTGTTTTCCGACAATCCTGTTGAAAAGGGTTGACTTGCCGACATTCGGTCTGCCTACGATAGCTACAACTGATTCCATTCAGAGAAGTATGATTAAATTCCAAAAAATCTTTTTCAACTTACACAAAGTAATTGATTATTCAAAGTTGTAAATTTAATAGTTTGCGAAAAGCCGGCAGGACGATCAAAGAAAAGAATCATTAGCTGATTCAGACTGCCGCGGTTGGTGTTCCCAAAAGTTTGCTGACTGTTTTCCTCTCTAGAACTCTTCTCGAGCAAACTTTTGGGTCACCAACAGCAAAGTGTTCACTCCATCATAACCATCATA
>JBDHXH010000092.1:0-9920 GCA_039810605.1 Ignavibacteria bacterium
TTTGGTTAATCCGCATAAATTTGTCATTCCCGCGAAAGCGGGAATCTAACGCAAAATCACTTCAAATCCGCCTCTTGCTATTGTATTCATTTAATCATAATTCCCAAATTTGAAATCAGGTTTTAACATTTCGTTTGTTCCGCCAATTTCATAAAAATAATCTTTCCAGTCAGAATTAAACTCTTCTATCATTTCTATTTTCCAATTCCGATTCCATTTCTTTATTTGCTTTTCTTTCTGTATTGCAATGCGGATGTCATTTGTTTGTTGATACCAGACTAACTTATTTGTATTGTACTTCTCTGTGAAACCTTTTACTAATTTTCTCTTATGCTCAATGACTCTTCTTAATAAGTCATTTGTTACACCGGTATATAAAACTCCACTCTTCTTGTTTGTCATAATATAGACATAATAATTCTTCATCATTTTTCCTTTTCATATATACATTTCGATTCACTACTAGATTCCCGCTTTCGCGGGAATGACAAAACGGGTCTGAATGATCTAAAGTTTTGTCGTGTACTTAGGGTTTTTGAAATGATTTGGATTTTTGGAATTTCAGGGAATTGACCTGAACCTTGCCTGTAGAATCATCAGACAGATTAATAAAATTCAGAAAATTTCAGGAATGATTATCCGTACCATTTTAAATGTAATATTTTTATATTTGAAACTAACTTAAAGTCCATATTTAAAAACTTCAAAAAAAGAAGGAGCAAAAAAGTATGGGTTCAATCATTTGGGCAATAATTATCGGCGGCATCGCGGGAGTAATTGCAAAACTCATTGTTCCGGGAAAAGACCCCGGCGGTATTATAGTTACAATTATCCTTGGAATCGTGGGTTCAATTCTGTTCACCTGGGTTGCAAATATGCTAGGATTTATGGAAGGTGAAAGTCTGGTCAGATTCTGGCCGTCTCTCTTGGGAGCAATTATTCTGCTGTTGATTTACAGAATGTTCAAGGGTAAGAGTGCAGCCAGGGCTGTAGATTGATAAACAACTACCGGGAAACAATTTTTTAAAAACTTTAATAATTTAAACAAAGGAGTGGAAATGGATTCTAACGAAATGGCCTCCGGAACCCGCAAGGAAGAGGGTCAAGGACTCGGCGAGTCTGCAAGAACTTATGTCGTGCAGAAGGGCGATACTCTTAGCAAAATTGCGAAAGAGTTTTACGGAGATGCAAACAAGTATATGGATATATTCAATGCAAACACTGACATACTAACTGATCCCAATAAAATTAAACCAGGTCAAGAGCTGAAGATCCCGTAATCAACAGTGACCAAAAGAAATTGTGTCTTGATTTTCAAACCTTATGAGTTTTACTCATGAGGTTTTTTTTATTTTGAGGACAAAGTCTGTTCTGCATTCCGTACAAAAGATGTTTAGAGATTTGTCATGTTATAGAATACAATTTCCATTTATCCTTTCTAAGAATATCCGTAAATTCCACCTACAACAAAATTTTATGAAACAGACAAAGATCACGCTCAACGGTAATGCAAAATTCGAAGAATACCGAAAGAATGTACTTGCAGATTACAGGTTAGCAAATGAAAGCAGGCAAGCTAGTTTGCTTGGACGAAAAGAGGTGCTGACAGGGAAAGCGAAGTTCGGAATTTTCGGAGACGGCAAGGAGGTTGCTCAAATTGCGATGGCTAAAGTTTTTCAAAACGGAGATTTCAGATCCGGATATTACAGAGATCAGACATTTTGTTTTGCGACCGGTATTTCAACTGTGAAAGAATTTTTTGCGCAGCTCTACGCTGACACGGATATCAAATTGGAACCTGCATCAGGGGGACGCTCTATGACTGCGCATTTTGCAAACAGACTGCTTGACAATGACGGCAACTGGAAGGATCTCATGTCAATGAAGAATACCGTTTCTGATATCTCTCCGACTGCGAGCCAGATGATACGGCTTGTCGGACTTGCTTATGCGTCAAAACTTTACAGGCAGAATAGTCAGCTTCAGTCAATGTCAAGTTTTACAAACAAAGGAAATGAAGTTGCATTTGGAACCATTGGAAATGCAAGCTGTGCCGAAGGAATGTTTTTTGAAGCAATCAATGCAGCAGGTGTGCTTATGGTGCCAATGGCTGTCTCAATCTGGGATGATGGATATGGAATCTCTGTTCCGAATAAATATCAGGTTACCAAAGAAAATATTTCGGAGATACTGAAAGGTTTTGAATATGATGATGAAAAGGGACAGGGCTTTCTGATATATACTGCAAAGGGCTGGGATTATGAGGCATTGGTAAAGATGTATGAGGTTGGAATTAAAATTGTTCGCGAGAAACACATTCCTGCGATATTTCATGTTCAGGAGGTTACACAGCAACAGGGACATTCAACTTCCGGTTCGCACGAGAGATACAAATCCAAGGAGCGGCTTGCATGGGAGAAAGAATTTGACTGCATCGTCAGAATGAGACAATGGATGCTTGCAAACGCCATTGCCAACGAGGATGAACTCGATAAGATTGAAGAAGATGCAAAACAGTATGTGAAGAAAATGCAGACAGAGGCCCGGGAAGAATTCATTGAGCCGATGAAGGGTGAAAGGGAAGAAGCAAGAAAAATTTTTGCCGAAATTGCCGGACAGAGCAGATCAGGCGATGAAGTAAAAAAGATTAGCGAAGATTTGAAAAAGAATCCTGACAATCAGAGAAAAATTATTTCTGAATCAGTGGATAATGTGTTAAGAATTACAGCAGGTGAAGATATTCCTTCCTTAAATATTCTGAAAAGCTGGAGGAAAAATTACAGAGAAAAAAATTTCGAACGTTTCGGATCGCATTTATACAGCCGGTCAGAGAGTTCTGCACTGCGCATTCCGGAAGTTAAGCCCGAGTATAAAGATGAATCAAAAAAAGTTGACGGCAGAGAAGTGCTGAATGCATTTTTCGATTCTGCATTTGAAAGAGATCCGAGAATATTTGCAATTGGAGAAGATCTTGGAAAACTCGGAGATGTCAATCAGGGAATGGCGGGGCTTCAGGCAAAATACGGAGAGCTTCGCTTGACAGATACAGGAATTCGCGAAGCAACAATCATAGGTCAGGGTATCGGCGCTTCCATTCGTGGATTGAGACCGATTGTAGAGATACAGTATCTTGACTATTTACTTTATGCTCTGCAGGTGGTCAGCGATGATCTTGCGACACTTCAATATAGAACGGTCGGAGGACAGAAAGCTCCTGTCATCATCAGAACGAGAGGTCACAGACTGGAAGGAATATGGCACTCGGGTTCTCCTATGGGAACTATCATAAATTGTTTCAGAGGATTGATTGTTTGCGTGCCTCGTGACATGACCCGGGCCGCGGGCTTCTACAATACAATTCTGAAATCAGATGAACCGGCATTAATTATTGAAAGACTGAATGCATACAGACTCAAGGAAGTTCTTCCCGAAAACATTTCGGATGTCTGCATTCCGGTAGGTGTCCCGGAGGTTCTGATTGAAGGAACAGACATTACGATTGTTACATACGGAGCATGTGTTGACATTGCCAAAGAAGCAATTGCAAAATTGAATCAGTCAAAAATCTCATGCGAGCTGATTGATGTTCAGACGCTGCTTCCATTTGACATACATAGTAAAATTCTTGAGTCGCTCAAGAAGACAAATCGAATTTTGTTCCTCGACGAAGATGTTCCCGGAGGAGCATCAGCATATATGATGCAAAACGTAATTGATCGTGACGGAGGATACAAATACCTTGATTCGGCTCCTGCTTGTTTATCAGGCAAGCCGCATCGTCCCGCTTATGGATCAGATGGAGACTATTACTCAAAGCCAAATTCGGAAGATGTATTTGAAAAGATATATGAAATAATGCGGGAAACAGATCCGGCTTCTTATCCTGAAATATTTTAGAATCCGGTGAGTATAATGATTGCGAGGGAGATTAAACCTCGTTGTCTGACTTCATACATTTGAAGTGATATCATGAGGATTCACGTTCTGCTGAATCTTTTATCCAGTTCATCTGTGGTAATCCTTATTACAGTTGGTCTGCCGTGCGGGCAGACGTAGGGCATTTGGGCAGCGAACAAATCATCTATTAATCCTACCATCTCGGCATAAGTAAGTTTATCGCCGCTTTTGATCGCACTTCTGCAGGCAAATGACTTTGCAAGATTGTCCCGCTTTTCTAAATTTAATTTCAGCTCGTATTCTTTGAACTGATCTATCAGCTCCTGAAATATTTTATTCTCATTTCCAATTTTTACATCGGAAGGAACTCCCGTTAGTTCTACGTTTTCATTGGAGAGCATATTAAAATTGAATCCAAGATTCTGAAGTTCTGCTTTCAATGATTCCGCAAGATGATAATCTATTTTTGAAAGATTAATTTCAATCGGAATCAAAAGTTGTTGAGAAAAAGATGACTGCGAATTCATCCATAGCAATGCTCTTTCATAAAGTATTCTTTCGTGGGCGGCATGCTGGTCAATTATCATAAGCCCGGTGGCTGTCTGGCACATTACATATTTATACTGATACTGCCAGACATTAAAACTTTCTGCCTCGGATTTTTTTGTGTGAGTGAATATATTTTTCTGTTCAGGTTCTTCATTACTTGTAAGGATTTTTTGCTCACCCTCAATTTCTTTTCCCGCTTCTAAGATGGAATGTATGTTTGAAGGTCCGTTTTGATTTGAAAGATTATTGCCATAATCGGATCTGTCAAATCCTGAATGTCTGAATTCCTGCGATGGTCCGCCGCGGGACTGTGAGTAATGAAAACTTTCCTGCGAGCCGGGCATTGAAAGAGTATTGTCAAATCCGACTTCAAAAACGAGATTTGCATTCTTTAAAGACTCCCGCACTGCTCTTCTGATAAATCCGAATGCTGCTCCTTCATCTTCAAACTTCACTTCCATTTTAGAAGGATGGACATTTACATCTACCCTCTTGGGATCAATATCTATGAACAGGAAGAATGAAGGATAATCACCCTTCTCAATCAAATCATCGTAACCTGTATAAACGGCAAAGTTCAAAGACTTGCTTGTGAAGAATCTGTTATTCAAATAAAAATACTGATCCTGCTTTGATTTCTTTGTGAAGTTAGGTCTTGAAATGAAACCTTTTATCCTGATAATTTCATTGCCCTGGTCAACTTCGATCAGAGATTCAGAAAATGTTTCGGTGAAAATATTCTTCAGCCTGTCCTGCAGAGATGACGATTTCAAATCGAAGACTTCATCGTCATTGTTAATGAATGTAAATGTTACTTCAGGATGCGAGACGGCAAGTTTTATAAATGTTTCATAAATATGTCTGAACTCTGTTTGATTAGACTTTAGAAAATTTCTTCTTCCGGGCGTATTGTAAAAAAGATTCTTGACAGTGATTGAAGTTCCGGTATCTCCCTGAACCTTTTCCGGCGGCGATATCTCGCCTCCGTCAACTTTGACAAGAGTGGCAACTTCATCAGATGACATCCGTGTCTTAAGTTCAATTTGTGCGACCGAAGCAATTGATGCAAGCGCTTCTCCTCTGAATCCTAATGTGAGAATATTTTCCAGGTCTTCATACGAGCTGATCTTGCTTGTCGAATGTCTTTGAAAACTCATTACTGCGTCATCTTCAGACATTCCGGATCCGTCATCAATTATCTGAATTGAAGTTTTACCTGCGTCTTTTATTATGAGTGTAACGTGAGTTGCTCCGGCATCAATTGAGTTTTCGATCAGTTCTTTGACAACCGATTCCGGTCTGCCAACGACTTCACCTGCGGCAATTTTGTTTGAAAGTGATTGAGGTAAGATTTTTATTTTACTTTCCACGGAATGACATGTAATCAAAAGTTACTTTTCAAATATTGCTTCTACAAAAGCCTCTCGGTCAAATACCTGAAGGTCGTCAATCTTTTCACCAACACCTATGAATCTAACGGGAAGATGCATCTCTTTATTAATCTTCAGGACAATTCCGCCTTTGGCAGTGCCGTCGAGTTTTGTCAGAATGATTCCCGTAAGTCCCTCAAGAGCACCGGAAAATTCCATCGCCTGGTTTAAACCGTTTTGTCCTGTTGTAGAATCTATTACAATGAAGATTTCATGAGGGGCATCCGGAATAACTTTTTTCATGACTCTTCTGATCTTCTTCAACTCTTCCATCAGATGCGATTTGTTATGAAGTCTTCCGGCAGTATCAACTATCACCACATCAATGTTTTTCGTTACTGCGGATTTTATAGTATCATAAGCAACAGATGCAGGATCAGAAGTGTTGGTGCTTTGAATAATATCAACTCCGGCTCGCTTCGCCCAAACATCAAGTTGATCATTTGCGGCAGCCCTGAATGTATCTGCAGAACCAATCAGCACAGACTTCCCCGCGTTCTTGAAATTATATGCCAGCTTGCCAATTGATGTCGTCTTTCCCACACCGTTCACTCCGACAATCATTACAACGTATGGCTTGTGAGTTGTCTCAAAATCAAATGACCTGAATTCAGAATTGGTATCGGCAAAGACTTTCTTTATTTCATCATTTATTAAAGTATTGAGTTCTTGCTGATCCACATATTTATCTTTCTGGACCCGGTTCTTGATGTTGCCGATTAAAGCTTCGCTGGTCTCAAAACCAATATCGGATGAAATCAGAATCTCTTCAAGTTCTGAAATAAATTCATCATCCATTACGCCTCGTGCATTAACAAGCCTGCTGACTTTGCCTACGAGACTTTCACGTGTTTTGCTAAGTCCTTCTTTAAGTTTGTTATAGCCTATCTTATCTAAAAATCCCAAGTGAATAGTAAACTTTAGTTCTTAATTCTTTATTCTTTATTCTTTATTCAAACATGTTAAGTATATTTCTGGCGATTACCATCTTTTGAACTTCCGATGTTCCCTCGCCTATAGTCATGAGTTTTACGTCCCTATATAATTTTTCAACAGGAAATTCTTTTATAAAGCCATATCCGCCGTGAATTTGAATCGCTTCATTTGTGGCGCGTGTAGCCACTTCGCTTGCAAAATATTTTGCCATTGCAGCAGGCAGATTAATGTCCCTTCCATTGTCTTTATAGTATGCTGCTTTATAAGTCATTAGTCTTGCAGCATCAACTTCGGTTGCCATGTCGGAGAGTTTAAACTGAATTCCCTGAAATTCAGATAAAGCTTTTCCGAATTGCTTTCTTTCCTTAGCATATTTCAAAGAAGCATCAAGTGCGCCCTGGGCTATGCCGAGCGACAACGCCGCAATAGCGATTCTTCCTCCGTCGAGTATCTGCATGCATTGCTTGAAGCCCTGACCTTCTTCGCCAATTAGATTTTCTGCGGGAACTTCGAGATTTTCAAAGATCAGTTCTGCCGTATCGGATGCTCTCATACCCAGCTTATTTTCCTTCTTGCCTGTCTTGAAACCCTTCCATCCTTTTTCGACAATGAACGCCGAGATTCCGTTTGTAGTTTTGGATTTGTCAGTAACAGCGGTAACCACTGCAGTCTCGCCCACGCTTCCGTGTGTAATAAATAGTTTGCTGCCGTTAATTATGTAACTTCCGTTTTTTCTTTCTGCAACAGTCGCCATGCCGGCAGCATCGCTACCTGAAACATTTTCTGTCAATCCCCAGGCTCCGAGTTTTTTGCCGGTTGTCAGATCGGGAAGATATTTTTTCTTTAGAGCATCGCCGGCAAATCTGTATATATGATTTGTACAAAGCCCGTTGTGTGCGGCGATAGTCAGCCCGATTGAAGGATCAACTTTCGAAATTTCTTCCACAATGATTGCGTATTCGATCGTAGAAAAATTCGATCCTCCGTATTCTTCCGGAAAGATGATACCGAGAAATCCGATTTCTCCAAGTTTCTTTGCAATGTCCATAGGAAAGTCCTGTGACTCGTCATATTTCATAACATAAGGAGCAATTTCTTTTTGAGCAAAGTCTCTTGCAAGCTTTTGCACTGCTAATTCCTGTTCAGATAAATTAAAATCCATTGATGTAAATTATTTTTTAGAAATGTTAATGAATATAATCATATTATGAACGCGGTTAAATGTTAATTTAAAGGGACCAGCAATAAATTGCGAATAACTGAAAATGGAAGTAGGCTAACAAAAATATCCTGGTCAGCAAGGTTTCAATGTCAAACCCCTTAATCCGAAACTCCATTTCATTCAATATTCTAATTCCATATTTTAATGAATAAATCAATTTTCAAATAAATGGATAAGGAAAAATTCATTGCTTCAATCAACGATGGTTATGGATTCAAAGGCGATTCAATTCTTCTCGGCGGCGCAATCCTTGACGGCGAATGCCTTACAGGAACACAGATTAAACTCCCTCTGAAGACTATGAACAGGCATGGACTGATAGCAGGCGCGACCGGAACCGGTAAGACCAAGACTCTGCAGGTAATCTCCGAAGGGTTGTCTTCGAAAAGTATTCCCGTTCTGCAAATGGATATTAAAGGAGACCTTAGCGGAATTGCAAAACCGGGTGAAATGAATCCTAAAATAGATGAACGTGCAAAGAAGATCGGCATTACTTATACTCCAAACGGATTTCCCGTAGAGTTCCTTACCATATCTGATGAGAAGGGCGTGCGACTCCGAGCAACAGTTTCGGAATTCGGTCCGGTACTCTTTTCTAAAATACTTGAACTCAATGACGTTCAGTCCGGACTTGTTGCAATGATTTTTAAATATTGTGATGATAATAAATTACCGCTTCTGGATCTCAAAGACTTCAAGAAAATGCTGCAGTATATTTCCGAAGAAGGAAAGAAAGAAATTGAATCTGCTTACGGAAAAATTTCCACCACTTCCACCGGGACAATTCTAAGGAAAGTAATTGAACTCGAACAGCAGCATGCCGATAAATTCTTTGGCGAAACTTCCTTTGAAGTAGAAGACCTGCTCAAAATAAATGAAGAGGGGAAAGGCATCATCTCGATAATGAGACTCACTGACATTCAGGGCAAACCTAAATTATTTTCAACGTTCCTCCTCTGTCTGCTTGTCGAGATATATAATAATTTCCCCGAAGAAGGCGATCTTGACCAGCCGAAACTCGTCGTATTCATTGACGAAGCTCACTTGCTCTTCAATGAGGCTTCAAAAGCATTACTGGATCAAATTGAAAATATAATAAAACTGATTCGTTCCAAAGGCGTCGGAATATTTTTCTGCACGCAAAATCCGACTGATATTCCCGACTCGGTTCTTGCACAACTCGGAATGAAAGTCCAACATGCCCTAAGAGCATTTACCGCAAATGACAGGAAGCAGATAAAACTTATTGCAGCCAATTATCCCATGTCGGAATTCTATAACATTGAAGAACTTCTAACATCGCTCGGAATAGGCGAAGCCGCTGTAACTGTTTTGAGTGAAAAAGGAAATCCTACTCCGCTTGCCGCAACACTGCTTTGTCCGCCTGCATCGCGAATGGATATTCTCACTCCGCAGGAAATAGATGACATTTTCCTGAAATCAAAACTTGCTGCGAAGTATAATGAAATCATAGACCGTGAAAGCGCTTATGAAATTCTAACTAAGAAACTGGAGGAAGCGGCTAAGATTAGTGAAGAGCAAGGTGAAGAGGAGAAGGAACAAAAAGGGGGTAGAGAAGAAAAAAGCACGGTCGAAAAAGTATTGACAAGCACTACTGCGAGGCAGATAGGAAGGACAGTTGCGCGTGAACTTACGCGGGGAATTCTCGGGGTCCTTGGTGTAAGCGGAAGTTCGAGAAGAAAAAAATCAGGCGGACTTTTCGGATGACGTTATTTTAGGAGAAGCATACTTTTCGTTTCCGAAAAATCTTCCGATGATAACTTGTAAAAATAAATTCCGCTTGAATAATTAGCGGCATCAAAAACAATTTCATGCATTCCCTTCGATGCATTCCCATCAACCAGAGTTTCAATTTCAACTCCGAG
>JBDHXH010000093.1:0-9642 GCA_039810605.1 Ignavibacteria bacterium
AATGAAACCACGCAGCTTGTGCTCGAGATGATGGCGATTTATCTAAAAGGTAATGAAGTCAAACTGCTTGACTTCGGCTGCGGTACAGGAATACTGACAATTGCAGGAATCAAACTCGGGGTCGCACAAGGCATTGCAATTGACATTGATGAGGATTCAATAGAAAATGCAGGAGAGTATTTCAAGAAGAATTCGGTTTCCAAGAATGTTAAACTGCTCAAAGCCGACATATCTGAAATTAATGATGACGGCTTCGATGTCATTTGCGCAAATATCATCCGGAGCGTGATTACGGATAAGTTCCGGCATATTAAAGATAAGCTGATGATTGACGGAAAACTTTTTCTTTCCGGCATTCTTGATTCTGAAGATCAGGTGATACTTGAACTACTTTTTCAGAATGACTTTGAAGTGGTTGATATCCTGAAGAAAGCAGAATGGATTGGAATCCATGCAATCAAAAGATGAAGTCCATGCAGTCATTGATTTGGGGACAAATACCTGTCTGCTTTTAATCGGAAGCATTCAAGACGGGATTGTAAAAAAAATTTTTGAACTGCAGGAAATTCCGAGAATAGGACGCGATCTATTTAAGACAGGAAGAATTTCCCGTCAGGCATTTGATGACACCGCATTAATTTTTGAAAAATATATTTATGTTTCAAAAAAGTATTCGGTGGAAAAGGTTCATGCATTCGGAACGAGCGCGCTGCGGGATGCGGAAAACAGTGAAGAGTTCATCAGGTTCATTTATGAAAAGACAGGTGTATTAATCCGTGTAATTTCAGGAAGTGAAGAGTCAACATATTCTTACGAAGGCGCTACGTTTGATTTGAACAGGGAGTTCTCCTATGCCGTGCTTGATATTGGCGGCGGCAGTACCGAGTTAAGCACCGGTCGAGATGGAAGGATTGAGGCAGAAAGTGTGAACATAGGATCAGTAAGGCTTTGCGAAGAATATTTTGATGGACAATTTAATGCAGTTAACATTTCAAAAGCGGAAAACTATATTGCATCGGAAATAACGCGGATGAAATTGTCTGTTAAAGGAACGAGACTTATCGGAGTTGCGGGAACAGCAACTACGCTTTCGGCTATCAAAAATAATCTGAAAGTATTTGACGAAAAAATTATTGACAAGGATGTGTTGTCTGATTTTGAAATCAGAGATTTGATTTTGAAATTATCCGCGATGACTCCTGAAGAAAGAATAAATCTCGGCGATTACATGAAAGGAAGAGGCGACATCATTATCTGCGGAGCAATAATAATGAAAGAAGTAATGCGAAGATTCGGAATAACGGAAATTATGATAAGAACTACAGGTCTGCGCTACGGACTGCTGCTCAATTCGCGAAGTTTCAATTAATCCAAAATAAAAAAAATATGTTCAAAGAATTCAAAGAATTCATTGCGCGCGGTAACGTGATTGATCTGGCGGTCGGTGTTATCATTGGCGCAGCATTCGGAAAAGTTGTCTCCTCACTTGTAGGCGATTTGATAATGCCGCCTCTCGGACTTATATTGAGCGAAGTGAACTTTTCCAACCTCGGCATTGTATTGAAGCAGGCATCAGGCGACGCCCCGGCGGTGATTTTTGCCTACGGAAAATTCATTCAGACTGTCATTGATTTCCTCATCATTGCAATTGCCATATTTCTTCTTGTTAAGTTAATAAACAACTTCAGAAGACAAGCTGCTGCAGAACCGGCACCGCCGACGAAGGAAGAAGAATTGCTTACGGAGATTAGAGATCTCCTCAAGGCGAAGTCATAATGATCCTTGGCGCATATTATTTCGGAAGTAAATCAATGAAATGCCAAACGTTGCAGTAAAAATCTCCGGGTCCGAAAATGTCCTTTGAAACTCTTCTGATTTTTCCGTCGCTTTGCTTTTCAAAAACAGAAACACCCGGCCAATATGATTTTTTACCGTTGTCTCGTTTTTCATAACCCATGTCGTAAATAAAATCAGTTCCTTCTGCAGAGTATGAATTGAAACTCCAGTTCCTCGATTCGGCAAACTTCTTATGAACCTCCGGAGAGTCAGGGGTCACGAGAACAAATGAAGCCTTCTTCTCAATCTCTTTATAAGTGTCCTTGAAACCGTCAGCCCATATTGTGCAGTATGCACAGGACCTTCCCATATTGTGAATGAGAATCAGATGATCCCTGTTTCCGAACAAAGACGATAGCTTTACATCTTTTCCCTCTCTGTCCCTGAATGTATAATCCTTTACTTCCATGTCCGCAAGCTTTGAGGATAATTCAATGCGTTTCTTTCTTATGACATCGAGTTCATCATTAAGCCTGTGAAGTTCTCCTTCAAGCTGCTTTCTTACTTCAGTTGATAAATTGTTCATTTCAGTCTTAGTTAATTTTTGTCGAGATAATTTTACCAGTGTGCATTTGCAGAAAACTCCGCAAGGTTTAAATTCAGTAATTTAAGTTTTATTAAATCTCATTCTCCGCCAAGTTTCTTCATTCGATCAAGTCTTTCTTTTTCATATTCAGCGAGCCAGATATCCTTTGACAATTCTTCGTAAGCCTTTGCAAAATTTTCGGAAGCTTCTCCTTTGTTGCCAAGTATCAAATTGCATTCGGCAATCTCTTCAAAAATGTAGCCGTCAACTATTCCTTTGATCTTAGCTTCCTCAAGCAGATTCTGCTGCAGCTTCAATGCGTCTTCAATCAGATTCAATGAACGCATTGTTCTGCCGACGCACCACTTTGCAATGATGAGCTCCTGTACACTGTTCTTCATCGTATGCCACTCAACGTTTTTCCTGAAAAGCTCAAAAGCCTTTTCAAACTTTCCCATGTCATGATAAGCCCATCCGGTATTGTTATACAAAGAGCCTAACCATCCGTTGGCATTTTTGTCATCCGATGCTTCTGCCGTTCTCATTGCTTTTTCGTTCCATTTCAGCGCTTCTTCTCCCTGTTCAACAATGCCAAGCATGTGAGCGGCATCAACTGCATAGAAGTCTTCATTCGAGAACTTCGCAAGTTCGAATGCTTCGAGAAAAAATTTTTTCCCCCTGTCTTTCTGCTTTGATGAATTCAGAACGCGTCCCCTTTCAAGTAAATACCTGATCCTTGCAACATATAGTTCATCACTAAGACGGTTTTCGACTTCATCGAGGACCTTGTGAGCTTCATCAAACTTCATTTGAAGACCCAGCGAGCGCGCCAACTGTGTTAGAAGCTGCAGATATGCAGACTTATCTTCTGATGCATTTGTTTCTTCGAGTATTGCCCTGAAATTTTTTTCCGTTGCCCCGGGGTCATTGTAATCCCATAAATCTTTAAAAAGAATTTCTCTGTCTTTTGATTCCGGTTTCTGCTTCAATGCGGATATTGATTTTTTAAAAAATATAAATTGGAAAATTTGAAACTTATGTGAGAATGAAATTACTGTATGACTAATTAAATTACGTCAACAGAAGTGATAAAGTTTTCATGAATCAATTTAAATCTAAAAACAAAATTGTAAATTGACAATGTATTTCTCGTTTCGAAAATGTTTCTGTGGAAACAAACCTTTAATGCCATGTTAACTCTATCAATTCCAAACAATTCCAACTATTCCCGAAATCACTCTTTAGACTTTATACAACTCCTCATTATATTTAACTTGAAGCACAATGCAGACATCTTCATTTACTTCAATTGGATTCGGCTGTTACAGAATTGACATAAACATCAAAGAACATGGCGACGCACTCCGGCATGCGCTTTTGAGCGGTATAAATCTTATTGACACATCGGCAAATTACTCTGATGGACGAAGCGAGATGCTTGTGGGAAAAGTTCTCGATGAACTTATTTCCGATGGCAAGATCAATCGCGGAAATATTACCCTCGTTACCAAAGCCGGCTATCTTCAGGGAAGTAATCTGCGTAATGCAATTCAACTGAAAAATGAAGGCAAGGGCTTTGCTGAAGTTGTTGAATTTTCAGAGAGACTCTGCCATTCGATTAATCCCGGATTTCTGGAAGATCAGTTGAACAGACAGCTTGAAAGGCTAGGACAGAATTACATTGATGTTTACCTGCTCCACAATCCTGAATATTATCTCGGGAAAGCGCGTGAAGAAAAAATGAACATCAATGATGCAAGAGAAATTTATTATGACAGAATACGAAGAGCATTTGAATTCCTTGAAAAGAAAGTATCAGAAGGTGTCATCCTTGCTTACGGCGTTTCCTCCAATACTTTTCCTGAACATTCCGATCATTATGAATTTACTTCTCTTGAAATGCTGATTGATATTGCAAATTCAGTTTCGCGAAACAATCATTTCGGATTCATTCAACTTCCTTTTAATTTATTTGAGGCGGGGGCGTTGAAGATTAAAAATCAGATTAATAACACGGAAACGGTACTTGAACTTGCGTCGCGGGCAGGAATTAAGGTGCTTGTAAACCGCCCGCTGAATGCAATTGCATCGCAGGGGCTGGTCAGACTTTCGGATTTTAAAGCGGACGATTTCCTGGAAAAAGATTTTATCAAACAAATGAAGCTTGTCCAATTAATGGAAGATGATCTTGTCAGCGAAAAACTCCCCGATGAAATTACGGACAAGTCGAAAATGGAATCGGTTGTAAAGTTGCTATCGCTCGGGAAGACAATTGAAAAGGACTGGAAGTTTTTCGGAAGCATCGAGCATTTTAATGACATGGTTGAACATTTTTTTGCACCACGCATCAGCAGGCTTATGGACTTTTTTGAAAACAAAATCAAAAACGAAAACACATACGATTTTTTTAAGCGTTACCTCAAAGAGTGTTATCTCTTGCTTAATTTCGTGAGCAATTATTACAAACTTAAAGCTGCAAAGAGAAATGCCTTCATCGCCAAACTGCTGAATGAAAAGCTTGATCCGGAATTTCAAGATCTGACACTCTCACAAAAAGCAATACTGCTGCTAAGATCAATTCAGGGAGTGAGCTGTGTTTTGACGGGAATGAGAAAAGAGAAGTATGTTGATGACATTCTCCCTGCGCTTAATTCGGCTAAGATAGAAAATGCCGATGAAGTTATACGATATGTGAGCAGTGAAGTAGAAGATGCCGGCAAGTAAAAATAAATTTCAGGAAAACCTTTTGTGATTAAACATCTTCGTAAGCTTTCTGATTTATCCAATCTTTCAAAGGCAATAATTGCATTGGTGCTGATTCTTTTAATGGTGATCCTTGGTTTTTTGCTTTTCCGAAACAAAGATGAAAGAGTTGACACAATTCTACCTGTGAAAAAAAACAATCCCGTTGACAGGAAGTCGTTCGGTCATGGGATTGATTCAATAGTGTCTTCATACGGTATTGAGAACAAATGGAAAAAAGATTTAGTCGTCAAGGGAAAGAATTCCCGTGACACATCTTTACTGATTTCAAAGGAAATATTGATTCCTTCCGATTTACCTGCGGCTGAATTGAATCTTGAAATTTCAAATTTTCTTCGCGGCTGCGGATTTGGAGCAACCGTAACAGAGCAGCCTCTCACGCGAGACATCGAAATGAAAATTTATAATTCCGAAGACAGCTCAAAGAAGACAGTCGGCTATCTCAATCTGAATTACTCTGATACAGTCAGGCGTAATGCTGCTGCAGTTTCCGTCATCATGGATAATCTTGATTCGTATGAACCTGCGGATGCAGAACGTGTTCTAAAAAGTGGCGCTGATATTTCGTTTGCAATCCGCTCTGACAGGGATAAAGCTGAAGTTCTGTCAATGATTAAAGAGAATGGACGGGATTATCTGCTTGTTGTCACCGCCGGCAAAAATGTGGATGATGATTTTAATGATGAGATGAGTGAGCACGAGAAGAAAGCCGGTGTGAAATCGCTTGCTTCTGAATTTCGCGGGGCATCGGGGATAATCATAAGCAGTCAGTATGGCGGACTTGCAGATTTTTTGAAAGAAGAATTCCAAAAAAATGAAATTGCAGCTTTCGATGAAAAATATTTTTCAAAAATTATTCCGCAAGAGCCTAGCTTTAAAAATTTACACGATGAAATTATTTCCAAAACAAAAAACGGAGCGGTAAAACAGTTGTATCTGATTAGCATGAAGTCAGATGAATTTGCAGAGCTTGAGCAAATGATTGCTTCGCTGAAAAAGACCGGATACAAATTTTATCCCTTCGGCGAGTTTCAGAAGAAAGTCATAGCAAGGGATTCGCTGAAAACTTCCAATAACCAAAAACCGAATGATGACAAAAAATGAAGTTTATATGAATTATGCATTGAAAGAAGCTACGAAAGCTTTTGACAAAGGAGAAATACCGGTGGGCTGCATAATAGTTTTTCAGAACACAATCATTGCAAAGGCACATAATCAAGTCGAGTCGCTTAAAGATCCAACTGCTCACGCCGAAATTCTGGCAATTACTTCGGCGGCAGAATACCTGCAGTCGAAGCAGCTTGCGGGATGCGACATGTATGTTACACTTGAGCCCTGTGCAATGTGCGCGGGCGCGATTGTACTTTCGAAAATTGAGAATCTGTTTTTCGGAGTCTTTGACATTAAGAGCGGTGCCTGCGGCAGCGTATTCAATATAACCTCGAGTAAATCACTTAACCATCAGTGCAATGTTACAGGAGGAGTTCTCGATGTCGAAAGCAGAGAATTACTTAAGAGTTTTTTTGAAGTAAGGAGGAAATAAATTCATGAATGGAAAAAATTTCAAGACAACAGATCTGTGCGACAATTTTCCTGATCGGACAATTGCTTCGGGGAATGGGAGTCTCAAGAGTTTCGGACAAAGAAAAATTTTTTTTGGCGTGATCCATACCATTCGGTGTCATGAGAATAATCCTTTCGTCAAACGTGCACTGGAGATGGACGGAAAGGGAAAAGTTCTTGTGATTGACGGTGGCGGATCGCTAAGAGTGGCTCTTCTCGGTGATAACCTTTGCGCAATCGCAGTGCGAAATAAATGGGAGGGAATAATCGTTAACGGGTGTATTCGTGATTCATCCGAAGTAAACAAATTGGATATTGGAGTACTCGCTCTCGATACAAACCCTGTGAGGAGCGGTAAGAATGATGAAGGCGAGGAAAACACGCAGGTTAACTTTGCCGGTCTGTCTTTTACTCCCGGTGAATATATTTACTGTGACGAGGATGGAATAGTCGTATCGAAGACCCGGCTCATTTGATGCAGATATCAAAAAAATTTCTCTACCGGTGACAGAAACAATTTTCATTGCCATAGTTGCAGCAACAGCATCGCTGCTTACCTTTTTTTCAGGATTCGGACTGGGAACAATTCTGACTCCGTTCTTCGTTCTTTTTTTTCCGGTCGAAACGGCAATTGCGCTGACAGGCATTGTTCATTTGTTTAATAATTTTTTCAAAATCATTTTGGTGAGGAAGAACATAAGCTGGAATGTCGGATTGAGGTTTGGAATTGCGGGAATAATAGGTGCATTTGCGGGGGCGGAGTTGCTGTTCTTGTTTTCCGAAATCCCCGCGATATTTGTTTATACGATAGCTGACAAAACATACTCGGTGACTATTCTGAAGCTGATCATCGCGGCGTTAATGGTAGTCTTTGCTCTGTTTGAAATTGTTCCGCGGCTTAAGAAAATTCAGTTTCAAAAAAATATTCTGATTCCCGGCGGCTTCGTCAGCGGATTTTTCGGCGGACTTTCCGGAAATCAGGGAGCATTGAGAAGTGCTTTCCTGCTGAAGTGCGGATTGTCGAAAGAAGGATTTATTGCAACCGGAATTCTGATTGCATGCATGGTTGATCTGACAAGACTCTCCGTTTATTTTACGCGCATGTCAGGCATTAGCATAATGGATAATATAATCTTGCTTGTTTCTGCCGTAATCAGTGCATTCGCAGGAGCTTTCATCGGAAGCAGATTGCTGAAAAAAGTAACTATGGGGTTTGTTCAAAATGTAGTTACTGTTTTAATAATTGTAATAGCATTGCTGCTTGGTGCGGGACTGATTTAGTTTCTGCAAAATGAGAATCACTCAATTGTTACACCTTAACACTCATCATACTTCACGTGTTCAAATTCACAAACTCAAATTTGCTGCCGTCAAACAATCCCTTATCGCTTAACTTAAGCTGTGGTATTACAAGAAGAGCCATAAAGGAGAGAGTCATAAAAGGTGCATAGAGTGTAGAGCCTAATTCTTTTGCAAGTTTGTCAATTGCAG
Source organism: Ignavibacteria bacterium (assembly GCA_039810605.1). Lineage (GTDB taxonomy): Bacteria > Bacteroidota > Ignavibacteria > Tepidaquicellales > Tepidaquicellaceae > JAGPCH01. The sequence continues at coordinate 8,180 of JBDHXH010000093.1, forward strand.
TATATTTTTCTGCTACTTTATATCCGTCTTCAGTAGTCATTATTCCTGCAACCGGCAAAGCAAGAGAATCTGTCCTTCCGCTATTGGAAACCGATATGCCGCCTTTGTTTGCAATGATTGCATTTACAGCATTGCAGATGTCATCATCAGTTACTCCGACAGCTATTATGTTGTGGGAATCGTGTGCAACGCATGAAGCTATTGCTCCCCGTTTCAGTCCGAAATTTTTTATGAAAGCGATTGAGGGTTTTCCGTTATTGTATCTTTCAACGACTACGAGTTTCAAAACATCATTGCTCACATCAGAAATCAGATTCCCGTTTTCAGACTTTGAATTGAAGTGAACTTCTCCCGTAATCAACTGTCCGTCACGGGCTTCTATTACGCGGATTGATGTTCCATTTCCGGTAAGCTGAAAGTCAGAAACTTTTTTTGGGTCCGAATTGAAATGATTAATTATTTTTTCATCAACGCTTTTGATAAAGCTCTTGCCATTTTCTGCAACAAGAGAGCCGTCTATGTAGGTATTCAGGACTTTGAAATCCTTAAGGTTGTTAACAATGATGAAGTCGGCTTTGTCTCCTTGTCGCAGTCTGCCGACATCAAGATTATAGTGGTCAATGGGATTAATGCAGGCGCATTTGAGAACATTAAAAACATCATAGCCGTAAGCAACTGATCTGGCTGCAATTCTGTCAATCATTCCGATAATAAGATCGTTAGGGTGTTTGTCGTCGCTGCAAAACATTACATTATCCGGATAGTCTCTTATTATCGTATGAAGCGCTTCATAATTTTTGGCAGCAGAGCCTTCGCGGATAATAATTTTCATTCCATATTTAAGCTTGTCAATTGCTTCATCAAGCGTATAACATTCGTGATCAGTACTAATGCCCGCGCTTATATATTTCTCCGCGGTTTCTCCGCGAAGACCCGGCGCATGTCCGTCCACGGGTCTTTTCATCTCATGTGCAATTTTTATCTTCTCCATAACTACAGGATCTTCATGAAGCACTCCCGGAAAATTCATCATCTCACTAAGATAATGAAGACCGTCGTTGAGAAAAAGTTCACGAATATTTTCGGAAGTGATTTCTGCTCCTGCTGTTTCAAACGCAGTTGCTGGCACGCACGAGGATGCTCCGAAATAAAACTTGAACGGAACCTTCTTACCATTTTCAATCATGTATCTGATCCCTTCCATTCCCAACACATTCGCAATTTCATGGGGATCTGAAACTGTTGCAACCGTACCGTGAACCACTGCAAGTCTTGCAAACTCCGAAGGGATAAGCATGGAGCTTTCAACATGAACATGAGCATCAATGAAACCGGGCATGATAAAATTTTCGTAAACATTTTTATTTTCTTCAATGTTTTTGATAATTGAATCCTCCACAGTGACCTTACCGGGGAAGATTCTTCTGCCCGGAATATCAACAATATTTCCTTCGACTGTAAAA
>JBDHXH010000094.1:0-9274 GCA_039810605.1 Ignavibacteria bacterium
GTACTGTTTTTCTTGTTGTCTATGTCGTCAACAGTTAAGCTTGCATTCTTTGCCCTGTCGAATGCAAAATAAACCTTGCCCTGTGACAAGGACATATACTTGCCCATGAGATATACTTCCTTTGTCTTCGCGTCAAAAGTATTCTCAAGAGACTTTAGATAGCCTTTGGATAAAAATCTATTCTCGTAAGTTGGGATTGTAATAGTAAACAGTTCGGAGTCATTGTGGTCTTGTTCAAAGAATTCAAAGCCCCACTCCATTTCTTCAGGTTCAGGGGTACCGGCCCAAAATATCTGCTGTCTTTGAGCATTGCCGGCGCGAGCTCTTGCAATCAAATTTTCGTAAGTTTCCTTGCGTTGTGAAAATGGTTCATCAAAGCCTACAGCTGCAACGGTAGGACCCTTAAAAAACTTTTGTCCAATCAGGACAATGTTACCGAGATTCTCATGACCCGCACCAAAGACCATTCTGAAGTTTCCGCCATCCTTCACAAAGCTCCATTCAATATCATTCTCCCTGCAATGCTGCTTTAGCATTACAAGACCTGTTTCAATTGCAGAATCTTCAGTAGGATAAGACAGTACAACGGTGTGCGGACGATTTACATAAGCAAGGACAATTGCCTCGGCACAAAAAGCCGTAGTCTTTCCGGAGCCGTAACCTCCTTTGATGCCTTTATGTCTTTGGGCAGCGGCATGAAATAGTTTCTGCTTATCTTGTGGGCTATAGTTTGGCAACAGTATAGATAGCTCATTAAGTCTGGGAAGTTTTTTCTTTATACCGAATCTCGAGAGAAGATTCAGTCTTTTTTCTTCCATCAAAGCTTGTTGTAGTAGATTGCTCATTTTGAGTTCTGTTTGATCATTGAAATTACTTCCGGTCTTGAGATGCCCGGTTTGAGTTCAGAACAAAGCTTATAAACAACCTCAAAGTCTGCACCCAGATCGTGATCTTCCTGAATCGAGTTGTACATGCGTGTAATGCTTTCTAAAGACTTTAGGTCGCAACTCTCTTCAGCAAGTTTAATGTTGTATTCCAGGAGCTGAAAAATTTTCTTCCTGAAAAGCTCATTCTTATCCAGCGGAATTGAATCATTGACATTTGAGCGATTAAATGCATTTGTGAGAATTAAAATGATTTCAGCGAGGTCTTCTTTAACCACGCTAAATGTCAATTTACCGAGTTTAAGTTTAATAGCAGACTTTGGGGACATAAGATTATAACCGCACAACTTTTCCAGGAACGGCTTAATGTTATCGTCAAAATTCGTTTTTGTTCCTTCAGGAACAGAAATATGTTTAGTCCTTCTTGCTACCCGCACAGAAATTTTCTTTCTTGCCATTTCTTCTGCAAGTCGGACAGCATCGACTTTTGTCATCCCGTTGTCCATAGCTTCGGACATGATCCGGATTTGTCTGGTCGTCATTTTTGATTTTAATTTGCCGGCGTCATTGCGCGTTTTGCGTAGTCCCGGTATTTTTCTTTCTTTCATGTCGCGGTATAAAGTTCTTTGTGATATATTATATTCTTTCATTAAGTCCCATCTGCCGGTTCGGTATGCAGAACTATCTTTCAGTCTCAAGCTGTTGAGTTTTTTAATATCGTCAATATACTTTTTGCCTCTCATTAGTTTCATAGTGCTCTCTTAATTGCATTTGCTACCTGATTCATAATTTGTGGCAAGTCTTCATCGGGAATTACCATATATGGCCGAGCCGGTATTCTGATCTGGTATGGCTTGTAAAAACTGATGTCAACTTTTTTCGCCTTGCCTGTGTCTCTGTTCTTACTTGCGAATACGCTTCTACCGTCTCTTTTTGTCCTTCTGGCTTGTGTACCCGCTTTACGATTTATTACACCACCCTCCTGGTGGATTCGGGCATAGGCTCTTGCACCCGGGTTTGTTGTGAACGTCACGGTTCCATCCGAATCATTTCTTACGGCTGATACTTGTGACAATGTACCGGTAACTCTTAGAGTATTCGTTCCTTTAAGTCTACCTTTTTTCTTTGAGGGTATCCATCTCGGCCGGCCTCCAACTTCAAAATTCTTCTGAATTGACCTGACGGCTTCAACCTGGACAACCTTCAGAGCCGAGGTCTTTATCTGACCGAGGAGACTATCGATCTTTTTTTTTACATCACTAATTTTGATTTCAGCCATAAAGAATTACTGATTATCTAATGTATTGACTAACTCAACAAGAGTCTTTACTTTTGTATCAGTAGTCAAGCAAGAGAACTTGCATTCCAAGATGTTTTATTACAAACCCGGTTAATAGTTTTGCCGGGTTTTTTATTTAGTACCCCGATAACTTAACGGATAAAGTGCTTGACTACTAATCTTGAAATGCAGGTTCGAATCCTGCTCGGGGGTACTACTTTAAAATCACTCCCTTCCTATATTCGTCGATTTTATCATATCCAATAAATTTATGTTCATATGCTTCGTTGTTATTGACCTTCACAAGCTGGAAGCCGTCAATCCGATAGCGAATAAAGTTTATTTCTGAATTCACTACTCCATTGTAATTATAAACTTCTCCCCAAATCTCATTTGCATCATTCATGATATTCTTTACTTCGTTCTCATCCATCACATCGGCAGTTATTTTTATATTTCTTATGCCGGCAGAAACTGCTAATTTGGATTCAAAGTTAACACGACCGCCATCGTGGGTAAATTTTGGCAGTCCCCATGCATTGTCGGATGCGGGGAAGAGGGACTGGTAAACCAAAAATTTACCTTCATTAACTTTGTTGTGGATGTTATTCTTATGATAGAACGATATTACTATTTCCTCATCATTCAACTGCTTTAATATGCCTGCATAAATGGTCTCATTATTTGACTTGAATGCTTTTACGAACAAAGTACCATTTTCTCTATCAACAAATACTATATGAGGTTCTTCCATAGTCGGCTTAATATACTGAATGATTTTTCTTCGGTTTCCTTTTTCCCTTTCTGCGAGCTTTCGAAAGAAAACATCAGCCAATCTATATTTGCCCAGAACGGAGTTAACGGAGCCAGGTAATTCGCCAAATAGTTTTACGAAATTCTCTTCTGAGAATTCAACAGGCTCAGGCTCAGGGGCTGCATTTACCTTTAACAATTGTTCTATTTCTTCCCATTTAGGCATCCTATACCCAGCTCTCACAATATCATCAGAAATATTGCTATAGTTTTTTCCCGATAATCTGGATTGTAGCCATTTTCCCCAAATGCTTCTTACCTGTCCGGGATTCCTATCAAAATCTTTCCCAATCTTCCCTTCCCTAACTATCTCCTGTCTCAACTCATTCGAAGATGTCAATGGCTCCACAGCAGAATTGTTCTCTTCCTCCTGATTAAGTGGCTTGACGTAACATCTGCAATTCCATCCGTTCGGAGGCCAGATGTGATTCCATATCTCGTCATTATTCTTCCATATCTTATCGTGCAGCTTCCTGTGCTGTTCTCTTACCCTTGCATCATTAAGCGTTTTGTACTGATAAGATGGATACAGCTCTTTAACGCTCGGATCCTGAAGTCTATTGAACTGCGCAGCATGGTAAGACGACTGCATGGCTGTTCTAAGATTTGTATTGAGGTATCTGGGCGGAGGCATGTCTTGTATAGAAATATAATCTGCCATAATGCTTTGTGCTTCAGCTACCCATACATCCTTAATACTCTTTTCCCCTTTTGTAAGCGGATGTTTCCCTTCCTGAAGATCAAGAGCGAGTTGCTTTAGTTTTTCTTGGAGCTCATAACTCATAACACCGGCAACAGTGAATGCCTCAACCCTGAAATTCATAAGCATTGCATTGTCAGTTCCTGTATAGTTTATCTTGAACAGCTCAGGTTCATCTTTAAGCCTAAGAATTTCTTTCTTATTGAGTTTAACTATAGACGCCAGTCCTGCACGGTAAGATTTTTCTATACCTGCATTAAGCGTTTCTCCGATAATTCTGTATAGTTCAAGATTCATTTAAAAGCTGTTCCGGTACATTATCCTTTCTTCGGATGCGTAGACAGTTTTCTCAACTCGTTCTGCCTCTTCAGTGGTGCTTAATCCAAGATTTGCTTTGCCTGATTGTACATCCTTAAGCCAGGATATGCATGCATCGTACCGATCTTTTACCCACTCCGGTATTCTGTCGTATTGGATTCTTGAGTGCAGGTTGAATATAGATATATCAACACTGCATTGCACGATCATCTTAGTTGGTTCATCAAGAGGCACTGTGTCCACGGCACTGGAGATGTAAGAATTAATTGTGTCGTCAGCGGTTGCTATTGCCTCATCCCGGATTTGAGCCGCCGTCAGTGTGTCACCGGTGATAGGAGCTACAAGCTCGTCGTAAACTTCTTTCGAAATGCGTTTCAGAAAATCTGCTTCTGCTGAGTAAGCCATTATAAATAATTTTTATTTTTCTTCATTTGTAGTTTGCCAGAGGTCTTCGAGATACTCGTCAATAATATCTTTGCCGACCGGGTCCAACTTCTTCCTGATTAAGGGAATGCCGCTTGCTTTAATCACCGGCTCCTGGATTTCTTGCGTCTGTTCAAGTTCGACTGCGAATTCTTCCTCCATTGATTCTTTCGAGGGCTTATATCCTATTGAATTTAAGTTGACATATATTCTCGATTTTATCTCAAGATCGTCCAATGATTTTTCAATGGGGAATTTAAATACAGGTATCTCAGGTGGATTGGCAAAGTTGAGCCGAATTAGATCTGCAATCAGAGTATTAACTGCATCTTCTACAAGAAGAATATCAGAGTTAGCGATTTCTTCACTGATTGACTTGGCTGTTTCCAAAGCTGCATTGCTGCCAAACTTCTGTACTTCAGCTGTGATGTTATTACCAAGCACTCTTATACTTGCCTTAGTATCCCAGTAATTTGCAAATGTATCATACACCTGCGAGCTCGAAGTTTTATTCGAGTCTTTTAGTTCAATGTCATTATCTTTATTAATTACTGCCCAGTACAGGCTGCCAAAATTTTCGACAGCTTTAGAAAAATTATCAAAGTCCTGTTTATTCGTCATGAGCGAATCATATTTGCCGATTCGCGCAGGCATTGCGTACAGCTCAAGAAATATTGCCCAGTCCTTTAGAGAAAAGGATTTAAAGAAATAGCACCAGATAAGTGAATCAGTCATGCCGTTAAGAAATCCGTTCTGCGCATTCCCGTCGAGTGAATGTACTTCCAATATCTTCTCCGGAGGTATATCTATTGTGCTGATCCTTGAGATGTCTATTCTGTCCTGGTAGCTTATGGTCCCGACAGTCCGCAGATTCATAGCATCATTTCCGCTTGCATCGATGAACCGGTATTCATTGTCAATGTCGTCATATAGAAGAAGATGGCTGGGCACAAGAGGAATTTCTTTCAAATACAATTTGCCGTTTTCAAACTTAAATATTTTCTCAAATACGCTCACACCTTGTATTTCAGCTTCAACTATGTCCGATAAAAAGTTTACAAACTTTATACCTTTGAAATTATCAATTATGAATATTCTTCCTTCTTCCCAATTTGATGAAATCAGTTGATCGATCGTCTTGTTACGAAGCTGACTTATTATAGTTCGTTTTCTGGTTTGAAGCACTCCAGCAATATGAAGATCCCTTCTTCTTATCTCATCGAAAAGTAAAGACTTCCAAAAATTCATTCCAAGTCTTGAACATTCAAAGTAGTACTTCAACCTTTGGATTGTCAAGGAGCTGAATTCATCGGTATAAAGAGAGTAAACATTCGAGATATTCCTTGTCGTTGTTACTCGAGTATTAAAAACTCTGTTTTTTTTATTTTCAATACCCGGAATTTGCGGAGACCCTGCAAAGGCACTTTTGAAATTGTTGAAAATCTTGCTAAAATCCATAGTATTTTGTCTTTAGTTGCAAAATCGTTGTCGAAAAATTGGAAATGTGGTTTGTTTAAGTTCAGTTAAGTTTCTTAAACTTTTGTTTAAGTTTCTTAAACAGTTGTTTAAGTTTCTTAAACAGATTTGTTTAAGTTTCTTAAACAGTTGTTTAAGTTTCTTAAACAAAAGTTTAAGAAACTTAACTGAACTTAAACAAGCCTCATAAATCGTTTTTAAGACTATTATTTGTGTAAACACGTATAAACGCTCGCCTAACTGGTTGCGTCGTCTTATATCGCTTCTATTTTCCAAATCAGATGAGCTCAATTTTCAATCTCCATACTTCTGCTGCTTTGAGGTATCCAATGAGTGAAATTTCAACAATTTTTATTTTCCAATATTCGTCTCCATTAGTGATGTCAGCCTGATCTAACTCATTAGCAACTGTCTCGGTAACTGCTCCGGCATCAATCCTATCAATAACGTAAACATCGGCAGCATATCTGCGCTTGCCGATTGTTGCATTGGCAAGAACCACCGCAGCACGAATAACGGTGAAATTAACGAAAGCTGCCGGCATCACGGGATTCCATTCTCCTTCCTGCTCCAGCTCCCCGCTGTATCGGGTTGCTTTTTTAATTTCCGGCAGGTCCCTCAAAAAGTTAATCAGCTCGTCTCGTAGCTCGGTGATCATATATTTATTCAGTATGGCTACAATTTAACATGTTCATATTTCTTCTTAAGGACAATACAGTCTAAATGTAATATCTAGATTCGTTTTGATTGCACGTTGTTTTAATTCATAATAATTTGTGGACATGCTGGAATTAAACGGCGACATATATTACAAAGTCTTCGAGGTTGGTAAGATTCCGTCTTATATGGACCCGAAGAAAAAATACAACGAGGACTACATTTTTCAGGTCGCGAAAAACTATGACCCCGTGAATGTTCATGAAGCTCCGTTCTGGGTCGGGCATCCGGAGTATATGAGCGAGCCGAAAGCAGGAGGATGGATCAAGAAAGTTGTGGCAGTTGGCAAAGAGCTTTATGTAAGCTTCTCGGATATATTACCCTGGATGAAAGAGCTCTATGACTCCGGCGAGTTCAAAAAATGTTCTGTCGAAATGGGAGACCTCGAAATCAATTCTGAAGGAGAGTCAATCCCATATCTATGGGCGCTAGGGGCGACGAATATTCCTGCCGTCAAAGGTCTTGAGCCGCTCAAGTTTTCTGATGACTCAAAGCTTCATAATAGAGTTTGCTTTTCACTAATTAATTTTGATTATAAAACTAAGCAAAAACCAAAAACTATGGATACAATTAAGAAACTTGCCGATAGTCTCGGAATAAAATACAACAGTAATATAACAGAAGAGGATTTGTCTTTGGCTATTGATGATGAATTAAAGAGACTTAAGTCATCAGAGAGTGACCTTTCAACTGAAATAAATAAGATTACAAACGACAGAGTTATAAAACTTATTGACCGCGCTGTTACTTCAGGGAAAATTACTCCGGCTCAAAAAGAGGAATTTGAATCTTTTGCAAAAACAAATTTCGACCAATGTGAAAAAGTATTGGAATCTCTGCCGGGAAAAGTATTAACAGATACACAGATAAAAGCACAATCAAATTTTGCAAAAAGTAATCAGCCTGACGTTACTTATGACGAGATACTAAGAAACCCGGATAAATTTATTGGAGTGCTTGATGAAGAAGAAATACTTGCACTTCGATCAAATTCTGTAATGTTTAAAGACACAAATATTTTATAACGGCAACAATCAGAATAAAAACAAACTATAAAATAATTAAAATATGCCATACATAAATACTCTTGTAGCCGATGCAGTTGTTCAAAGATTGATCGAAACGCAGGGAATATATTCATACTGTAACCGTGCATTTGACGGTTTGGTAAGATCGGGTGCTACCTCGGTGGATATTCCCAAGCTTTCATCGCTTGTCGTGAAAACAGCAGGTACTTCTTCTACGCATGTTGACAGGAAGAAAACTAAGACCGATACAACGATGGTTAATGTTCCTCTTGCCGCAGCTGCGGTTCCGCTTGCAGATGAAATACTCGGACAGTTTGAAAGTAATGGCAAGTTGTTGCAAGAATATATTGTTTCAGCTGCAATGACATTCCAAGAATATTTTGATACTCAAGTTATAACTGAAGCTTTGACCACGACTAACACAGTAGCAGACTTTACTAATTTAGACTGGGCGACTATAGTTAGTATTTCAAAGTCACTGGACAATTTAAAAGTGCCTAAGAACGGAAGAATTTTTGCAATATCTGCGAACCTTGCAGATGATTTCTACGGAATTGATGTAGTCAAGAATGCAATGGCTTATAATGTTGCCAAGCTTGAGTCAGGGCAATTCATCAGCATAATGGGAATGAAATTTTTCATCTCTGCCTTGGTGCCACTTTCCACTACAAAGAATCAAGTTGTTGGATTCTACGGACCGGGACTTGCTTTCATTCTATCGAAATATATGGAACTGAAGACAGGTTGGGACGAATCTAACTTACTCGAAGTTAATGATCTACTTAGTCACTTTGGGAAGAAGTTGCTCGATGTTAACTTCGCGGTCAAGTCGAAAGAAGCCTAAGCATTGAGTGCTGCAATATTCATTTTGTTCTTGCTGGGTGTACTGGCTTTTGGAATATTGCATCATCTCAGGCAAAGCAAGGACAAGCCAAGATTCAGATACATAATTGCGCTTTCAAAAAAAATTAAATTTATAGGAGATAATATAATGATTTCAATGTCATATTCGCAGAAGGTTTCTGTTGAACTTGCACCGCAGGATTCAAACGGTAACCCTGCAACCGTCGAACCAGGCTCTGTACAAGTAGTCAGCGCTAATCAGGGACTGTGTACAGTAGTCAGAGACCCAAACAATGAATTACTCTTTGAGGTACTGGGAAACAACACAGGTGTAGTGGGCACAACCCAGGTAGATATTTCGGCTGATGCTGATCTTGGCCAGGGTGTAGTCACAATAACCGGATTCATTGGAGTTGAGATTACTCCAAAACAAGCTGTCGGATTCGGCTTCAATATTGGTGAACCAATAGAACAATAAGACTAACAATAGTATGTCTGACAAATCAAACTTCTGGAATAACTGGGATTTTAAATCAATACTTCAGATAGCACTGTTAATATTGGGGTTTGCTGTTGCATATGCTAAGCTCGAAGCAAAAGTTGAGAGTGACAGGCTATTGTTAGAGAAGGATATTGCGTATATCAGGGCTACGCTTGATGACCTTGCAGATGAAATAAAGGCTCTTAAATGAAAAAGAACTGGAAAACAATCGTTATCGGCATACTCGGCGGCGTTCTGCTCGGTCTTAATAAGACATTCGAGCTCGGGATTGACGAAACGCATATAAATTAT
>JBDHXH010000095.1:0-9199 GCA_039810605.1 Ignavibacteria bacterium
CCCGGAGTTACCGTAAATTCAGTCCTCACTCTCAAACCTTTGTCCAGTGCCTGCTTTACAACAGAGGCAGCTCTTTCCATATCTTCATAAGAAGAATTGGTGCAGCTTCCGATTAATCCAACTTTCAGTTCAGGATAATTATTTTGCTTCACTGCTTCTTTGAATTTTGAAATAGGCCATGCGAGATCAGGCGTATAAGGTCCGTTGATATGCGGCTCAAGTTCGGAAAGATTTATTTCAATTACTTCGTCATAATATTTTTCGCTGTCGCTATCAGGCTTTAGATAATCTTTTAATTCTTCCGTTTGCTTTGCTACTGTTTCACGTTCAGTTGCAGTAAGGTACATGAACATTCTTTTATCATAAGGAAAGATAGAAGTAGTTGCGCCGATTTCCGCGCCCATGTTGCAAATAGTTCCTTTGCCCGTGCAAGAAATTGATTCGGCACCTTCACCGAAGTATTCAATGATTGCACCTGTTCCACCCTTCACAGTAAGTATTCCTGCGACTTTAAGTATAACATCTTTTGGCGAAGTCCATCCGGAAAGTTTTCCTGTAAGTCTGATGCCGAAAATTTTTGGGAACTTCAACTCCCACGGCATTCCGGACATTACGTCAACAGCATCGGCGCCTCCAACGCCAATGGCAATCATTCCAAGTCCACCGGCATTCGGAGTATGAGAATCTGTACCTATCATCATTCCTCCAGGGAATGCATAGTTTTCCAAAACCACCTGATGAATTATTCCCGCGCCGGGTTTCCAAAATCCAATTCCGTATTTGTTTGACACGCTTGCAAGAAATTCATAAACTTCTTTATTCTCTCCATAAGCGCGAAGCAAATCATTCTTTGCTCCAACTTCTGCTTCAATTAAATGATCACAATGAACGGTTGTTGGCACTGCAACTTTCGGAATTCCTGCTGACATGAATTGCAGCAATGCCATCTGCGCGGTTGCATCCTGCATCGCTACTCTGTCCGGTTTGAAATCAACGAAGTCTTTGCCTCTGGCAAATGGTTTCGATGGTAACGACCATAGATGCGAGTAAAGAATCTTTTCCGTGTATGTCAAAGGTCTTCCTACAATTTTCTTTGCTGAATCAACTTTATCTTTATAGGATTTGTAAAATGATGAGATTAGTTCGGTGTCAAACATGATTTTCCCTTTTTAAAAGTGTTATTTCTGAATTTACACTTTTTAATCTTTTTTTTGAAGACAATTATGAGTGAAAGTGTTAAAAAATTCAAAAAAATTTTATCCTCTTGTCCAAAACATTTGATGAAATTAATTTTTTATCAACAAATCCAAAAATGAATTTGGGGAATAGAACAACTTTGAGTTATTGGGAGGTGTTGCAAAAAAATTGTATACATAATTTAAAATTCTTTTAGACAGGTATTCAAACAATTATCTTGTATTAGAAAGTTTTTTGCAATAAGTTTGTTGTGCACAAAAAAACTTCATTAATTTTCAATTAGCGAAAGGGGCGTTAATGGAAATACTACTCACACAATTTGAGCTTGAAACTTTCCCAGTACATGCACTGTCTATCATAAATTTTAAAAGCACGTTAGTTTCAATTTTACAAATCAAAAACCAAAAGAAAGGGGCAAGAAAATGAAATCCTTTACAAAGATTATGCTTACTTTTGTTTGCATAATCGGAATGTTCATTGACGCAAGCGCACAATTTGTAACAGGAGACGTATTCGTTGCGGTTGGAAACGGAAGCGTCCAATGGAGAAAACCGAACGGAACTCTCGTTCAGACTTTGAATACAGGTCAGGGAGGTTTTACTACCGGGATGGCTTTTGACACTGCATTCAGTCTTTATGTAACATGCTTTTCGGCAAATACTGTTTACAGATTCGACAAGAACGGAAACGGAATCGGAACTTTTGGATCCGGTTTAGCGACTCCGGAAAGTATCGTGTTTGACGGCGCGGCGAATTGCTATGTCGGTAATCTTGGCGCCGGGATTAGGAAGTTTGATTATCTGGGAAATTTCCTTAGCACATCTTATACAGGAAGAGTAGATTTCATGGACCTTCAGGCCGACCAGTGTACAATGCTTAGAGATTTTGAGGGCGGCACAATTGAAACGCATGATGTGTGTACAAATTCTGCAGGACCAACTTTCGCATCCGGAACTACACAGGCGTTTGCTTTGAGAATAATTCCTTCCGGTCCTTTTGCAGGTCATGTGCTGGTTGCAGATCTATCTAACATCAAAAGATTCAATGCAGCAGGCGTACTTCAGACAACTTACGACGCAACAGGCCAGGATGCGTGGTTCGCACTAAATCTTGATCCGGACGGAACAACATTCTGGAGCGCTGATTACGGTACTGCTGATGTTTACAGGTTCAATATCTCTACGGGCGCAGTCGTCACAAGCTGGAACACAGGCACCGGTGGCAATACTGTGTTTGGTCTTGCAGTAGCAGGTGAAATTACTGCTGCTACAGAGCTCTTCATTGATGTCCAACCGAAAAATGCTGTTAACTTCATAAATACACAACACTGTGTAACGGCAACTGTGGTTGACCAAAACAATGTACCGCAATCCGGTGAAAACGTCTCATTCCAGGTAAGGGGTGTTAACGGTGTGCTTAACGGAAACGGACAAACAAACGGAAGCGGTCAGATTCAATATTGCTATGTAGGAACAAATGTTGGAAGAGATACTATCTTCGCTACAATTACCGCAACCGGAAAACAGGATACGGCATATAAACTCTGGGAAAATCCGCTGCCTGTTGAATTGTCAGCTTTCACTTCTTCAGTCAATGGAAAGAATGTAACATTGAACTGGACAACATCCGAAGAAATTAATAACTCCGGATTTGATATTGAAAGATCTAATGCAGGAGAAGTATGGACAAAGGTTGGATTCATTCAAGGCAATGGTACAACCAGCGGACCAAAGGATTATTCATTTGTTGACAGAAATCTTGGGTCAGGAAAGTATAACTACAGATTGAAACAAATTGACTTCAATGGTAATCACGAATATTTCAACTTGAGTAATGAAGTAATCGTCGGAGTTCCATCGCAATTCAATTTGTCTCAAAACTATCCGAATCCGTTTAATCCGACAACAAAGATTGATTTCGAATTGCCGAAAGACGGCAACATGAATCTTTATGTCTATGATAATAACGGTAAGCTTGTCTCCACAATTGCAAACGGATACAAGACAGCAGGCTATTATACTGTTGAATTCAATGCTTCCAATCTGGCAAGTGGAGTTTATTTCTACAAACTCGAGTTCAATAATGGCTCACAGGACTTCTCGAAAGTTATGAAGATGTCTGTAATAAAATAAGTTAAAGACTATTGCTTAAGCAAGGGGCGGGCGAAGAGCCTGCCTCTTTTTTTATTTGGAAAAAAAAGATGTTGGATATTAAGTTTTATAGTATCTATTTTTGTATAAATATAGAAAAGGGGGTTTCGTGAAGAGTCACGGCATCCTTTTTTTGTTACCCCGTTCTTGAAGTAAGGTTTTGTTTATTCCGATCAAATAGAGTTAAGTCTTTCAATTACAGACATTGTTGATTTCGAGACTTTGCCAATCGTTGAACGATGTTCTGATTTTCATTTGCGGCATCAGAGGTTCTACTATTTTATATAAGGCACTTTATCTAATAACTTAAACGAAAGGCAGTAAAATGAAAACTCTCTTTACAAAGTCGGTATTGATCATGACGTTAGTACTGACTGTCTTAAGTTTCAATTTTTCAAATGCCGCGCCTGACACTAAGGGCAATAATTTCTGGCTCATGTTCAATGATAATACATTGGGAGCCGGTACATTGTCATTGTTTGTTACCACGTCAGATGTAGGCGTCGTTGTTGATGTTACCGGTCCGTTTGCACCGATCAACAACATAGCAATTCCGCCTAATGTTGTAACGCCAGTTACAATTCCTATTGGTGCAATGGTTACATCAAACGATCTCGTGGAGGCAAAGGGTATTCACGTTGTCACGCAGAATTCTGCACATGAAGTAACGGTTTACGGACTGAACAGAGCTCCGTTTACTACCGATGCTTATCTCGGACTTCCTGTTGATATCCTGGGTACCGAATATTATCCGCTCGGATTCCTCAACAACAACGTGCTGGGAACTCTGTTCGGAGTTGTTGCAACACAGAATGGAACAGTTGTTACAATTACACCTTCGGCAACTACCAACGGTCATACGGCCGGTGTGCCATATAATGTTAATCTCAATATGGGAGAGACATATCAGCTAAAAAATGAAACGGATGCATTGGTGGACCTAAGCGGTACTTTGATCACATCTAATAATCCTGTTGGAGTATTTGGAGGTCATAAGTGCGCAAATGTTCCTGTAACATTCGTCTGCTGCTGTGATCATATTGTTGAAATGATGAATCCCACTTCAACATGGGGAAAGAATTTTGTGACATATCCGCTTGCAACGAGACTCAACGGAGATTCGTGGAGATTCCTCGCGAAGGATAATAATACAAACATTACCGTAACACCCGGACCGGTAATTCCAACTTTGAGTGCAGGTCAGGTTTATGATGTAATATTGACACAGGCTGCAGTTATCAATTCTGACAAACCGATTCTGGTTGCTCAATATTCAAACTCATCATTTTATGACGGTGTAACATCTGATCCTTTTGAAATGTTGATTCCTCCTTATGAACAGTTCTTGCCTGGTTATGTAGTATCAACACCTGCATCGGGCTTCGTAGGAAATTATCTGAACATTGTAGCGCCTTCATCCATCGTGCCGAATGGCGTGCTTGTTGACGGTTTGCAGGTAGCAGGATGGACGGTAATTGGCGGCGGCTTCTCGGGCGTGCAAGCAACTGTTGCACTTGGAAGCCATACAGTAACAGGAACATTGCCTATTGGCGTGTTCAGTTATGGCTACGACCAATTTGATTCATACGGATATCCGGGTGGTCAGTCATTGTCTCCTGTAGCTGTTGTAAGCAGTCTTGATGTGTCACCTGAATTTGCAGTCAATGACGTAGGTACACAGCATTGCGTAACCGGACTTGTAAAGGATCAAAACGGAGTGCCTCTTCAGGGAATCAGAGTTGACTTCCTAAGAAGCGGCGCAAATCCCGGAGCAGGCTTTGCTTTTACTGATGCAACAGGTAATGCTCAATACTGTTACGTCGGTACAACAGTCGGCTTTGATACAATTATCGGCTCGACGGGAAATCTTTCCGATACGGTAATAAAGGAATGGAGACCTGTACTTCCTGTTGAAATGTCATCGTTTACGTCAACAATCTCGAACAGAGATGTTACATTGAAGTGGACAACTTCTGCCGAAATAAACAATTCAGGATTTGATATTGAGAGATCAGTTGCTAACGGAGAATGGACAAAGATTGGATTTGTTCAGGGGAATGGCACAGTTACAAATCCGCATAGTTATGAGTTCGTTGACAGAAGACTCAATTCAGGAAAGTATAATTACAGATTAAAGCAAATTGATTTCAACGGAAACTTTGCTTACTACAACCTTGAACAGGAAGTAGTAATAGGTGTTCCTGACAAACTTGAACTTTCACAAAACTATCCTAATCCGTTCAATCCAACGACAAAGATTGATTACGCTTTGCCGAAGGATGGTAACGTGATGCTGTCAGTATATGACATCAGTGGAAAGCAGCTGATGACAATTGCCGAAGGATTCAAAACTGCAGGAAGCTACACAGTTGATTTCAATGCTTCAAACTTCTCAAGCGGAGTCTATTATTACAAAATTAATTTCATGACAAACGGACAAAGCTTTGAAAAGGTAATGAAGATGACAGTTGTAAAGTAATACTTATCGCTTTATAAATTTATTACAGGCAGAGTTGAAGAAACTCTGCCTGTTTTTTTTCCATTTTTTCTTACAGGTTTTTGAAAGTTGGTTTACTTTAATTAAATTCTGAATTATTTTGCAAAACAGAAAGTTAATGCCTATGTAAATTTTGACACTTTATCCAAACCCAAAAAAAGACAAATGTTAAAGACATTGTTGGCCTTTGCTGTTACACTTCTACTTGCCAATCAATCACAATCTCAAAATTACAGCTGGATAACGCCAAATAAAACTTATCTGAAATTATATGTCGCGGACGACGGCGTATATAGAATCAGCCGGACTGACTTTACAAATGCCGGAATCAATACTTCAGGTATTGATCCGAGAACCGTTAAGGTCTATAACAAAGGAAATCAGATCCCTGTTTTTTTTCAGGGGGAATCAGACGGTGTGTTTGACGCAAATGATTATTTGGATTTCTACGGAATAAGAAATTACGGCGGCATTTCAAAGACATACAACGAAGACAATAGCGTTGTTTATTCCAGTAACGAGTACTATGACTTTTACTCGGATACAAATGTATACTGGATAGATTGGGGAGGAGCAAATGGCATCCGCATGCAGACTTCTGCTTACTCGACAACAACACCCTTTGCCAATGGCTATTACAACGATTTTGTCCATCTTGAGAAAGATAAAATGTATTGGATAGGAGAGAACAACGCACAGAATGGAAACTTTACAAATGAGAGATACAAAGGAGAGAGTTGGTATTGGAATTTGCTTTATAACGGACAATCATTATCGGATACATTTTCGACTCCACTTTTGTACACAACTCCTCAAGATGTTTCATTAAGAATTTTTGCTTATCCGCAGACAATTAATCAATTTGTGATGAATGAGCATACGCTCACAATCAAGATCAATAATAATGTTGTAGCAACGTTTATCCGCAATGATTATGCAAGAGTTGACACGACAATTACATTCTCAAGTTCACTTCTGTCAAACAGTTCGGTGAATACTGTAAGAGCTGACTATAGTTCGCCAAGCGGTGGTACGATGTTTTTTGATTTGTTTGAATTTAATTATCCGAAGTTTTTCAAATTCAGGAATAATCTGATTTCAATCTTTCCAAAAGGAAGCGATACTTCTTCTGCTCTTTACAAAATAACGGGATATGTTGCGGGAAATGCACTGGATATTTATGACGTTACAACAAAAGTAAAGATTACTGCTTTCAGTAATTCTTTGGATACCTTAAAATTTACGGGAAGAAGCAATAGCAGATTTGAAATAATCAATAAGACTAATTCAAAGAAGCCTGTTCGCATTATACAAAAGCAGGTGCCTGATTTAGTTTCCGCTGGAAATGGAGCCGATTACCTAATCGTTTATAATAAACTCTTCTATTCACAGGTTTTACAATTAAAGAACCACAGAGAGACATACGACAACTTCAGAGTATCCGCTGCGGAAATTGAGGACATATACGATGTCTTTAATTACGGAATCGAAAATCCTGTTGCCGTCAGAAATCTTGTAAGGCATATTTATTACAATTGGCAGCAGCCGAGAATTAAATATGTATGTCTCTTTGGCAGAGCATCTCTTGATCCGAAAAAAAATTCAACTTCATCTGTTTATTACAAGAACCTTGTTCCCACTTATGGAAACCCGAGTTCGGATAATTACTTTGCGAATGTGAATACCGGCGGTTTTACTTTTTATAATAATGTTTCCATTGGAAGGCTTCCTGCTTATACTTCAACAGAAGCACAGTATATTATTAATAATATTTTTACATACGAGCTGCAATCTCCGCAATCATGGTGGAAGGATTTTACTTTCATAGCCGGGGGAACAACTTCTTTTGAACAGGATCTTTTTAAAAAATCTTATGACTCTCTCATCAACAGATATGTTACGAAAAATCCTGTCTATGGAAATCCGGTGAGAATAATGAGGAACGATCTCATCGGCGAGCCTACTTTCAATTATTCCGATTCAATTAAAGATCAGATAGACAGAGGGACTCTGACGGTTAACTTTGTCGGACATGCCGGAAGCCAGGACTGGGAAATAGGAATGTCCGATCCTAATGTCCTTAGCAACTATGACGGGAAGTTTCCGCTTGTAATGAGCATGACATGTTACACCGGAAAGATCGGAGAACCTACTGAAAGAGCATTTGGCGAGAAGTTCATGACGATGAACAATAAAGGAGCAATCGGATACATCGGAACGGCTGGTTGGGGATTCGTCTTTGCAGGAGACAGTTTAAGCCACAGCCTTTACAGGTCAATCATTTCCGATACATTGAGAAGAATCGGAGATATTTTTTCCAAATCAATTTATAACCAGAAAAACGATTCTCTGAATTTTGCCGTGAGGCATACAATAAATTGTTATACTCTTCAGGGAGATCCTGCGGCAATGTTAGTGTTGCCGGCAAGACCGGAGTTCTCGATTACAAATAATGATTACAAACTTTCGGATTATTATCCAATGGTCAACACGCCCGTAACACTGACCATCTATCCCAAAAATTACGGACTATATTCTGACTCATGTAAAATCAGAATGCAGATATTAAAGAATGGCTATTCATATTTGATAAAGGACACTTCTGTGTATAGTTTTAAAAATTCTGACTCTGCGAAATATAGTTTCAAGCTTGATTCTAACGGAACATATTCCGTGAAAATCACACTCGACATTCTCAATACTGTTCCGTATGAGAATAAGAGCAACAACATTATTGAATTCGATTTGACAACAAGGAGTATTTCATTCCTGCCAATCAAGCCTTATGACAACTCGATCATCAAGGCTGATAGTGTTGAACTAACAGGACTAAATCCGTTTGTTGATAGAACAAAGCATTATATAAAGCTTCTTCTGGAACTTGATACTACTACGAACTTCAATTCCGCATTGAAGAAGACTTTTGCAACGACTTCCATTTCGGGAGTATCAAATAAGTTCAAAACTCTTTTACCGGTATTGGATACAAATGTGATTTATTTCTGGCGAACGAATTCAATAGTTGATAATGACAGCACAGGCTGGTCAAATCCATTTAGATTCAGATATAATCCAGGTGCGAGTTATGACTCAAGATTTTCAAGGGTTGAAGATACGACTCAAATTTTTTACAAAAACAAGCCGGTTCAATATTCCATCACAGATTTTTTTAACACAAACATTTCTTCGGATGGAGTAAAGATGAATACGTATCCGTTGCAGATGTATGTCAGATCACTCGGAAGCAATGGATCGGAAGCATCCTTCTTTACAGTAGGTGAGAAAAGCATTCACATTGACGGAGGTTATTCTCCTAACATGGGATTGAGTCTTTTAAAGGTAAGAAAACTCGATG
>JBDHXH010000096.1:0-8803 GCA_039810605.1 Ignavibacteria bacterium
ACTATTTCTTTCGCCTTCCTTATTACATTTTCGGGGCTGAACCCATACTCCTTCATCAATATATTTCCCGGAGCAGATTTCCCGAATTCATTTATTCCAATTGCCTTACCCGATTCTGTAACATATTTTTCCCAGCCTGATGTAACTCCTGCTTCTATCGAAATCCTTTTCCGTATCTCCGCAGGCAGAACACTTTCTTTATATTCTTTACTCTGCATCTCAAACAACTCCCATGAAGGCATACTTACTACACGCGTATTAATCTTATCCGTAAAAAGTTTTTCCTGTGCAGCAATCGCCAGTTGAACTTCGGATCCCGTAGCAATGAATATTACATCGGGCTTTCCTTTACAGTCACTCAAGACGTATGCACCCTTTTCAAGATTCTTTGCACTTGAATATTTCTTCTGATCAATCACAGGTAATTTCTGTCTTGTAAGAACGATTGCAACAGGACCTTTCTTATGTTCAAGTGCAACTCTCCATGCCTGTGCAGTTTCATTAGCATCTGCAGGTCGAATGACAATCAGATCCGGTATAAGTCGCAGTGACATAAGCTGCTCAATCGGCTGGTGCGTTGTTCCGTCTTCGCCAAGTCCAATGCTGTCATGAGTAAAAATAAAAATGGGTCTGATTTTCATAATGGCAGCCAGACGAATTGCAGGTCGCATATAATCAGAAAAAATCAGGAACGTCCCGCCGTAAGGAATAATTGGCTTTGTCAGAGCCATTCCGTTGAGTTCTGCTCCCATCGAATGTTCACGGACACCAAAATGGAAATTTCTTCCATTATAATCTTCAGGTGAAAAATCCTCATAGCCTGTCAAATGAGTATCATTAGATGGAGCAAGATCAGCCGAACCTCCAATTAATGTAGGAAAATATTCAGCAATAGCGTTGATAGTTTTTCCCGAAGCTGATCGTGTTGCCATTTCCTTTTCAGCGGCATCAAAAACAGGAATTGATTCTTTCCATCCCTTTTCAAATTCGCCTTTCATCAGCATTTCGAATTCTCGTGAAGAATCGGGATGCTTGCCTTTGTATTCGGAGTATAATTTTTCCCAATCACGAAATTTTTTATTTCCATTTTCTCCGATCTCTCTGAAGTATTTCAGCACTTCTTCGGGAACGAAAAAAGATTTATCGGGATCGAAGCCAAGATTAATTTTTGTCAAACGCAATTCTTCATCTCCGAGAGGCGATCCGTGTGCAGATGCGCTGTCAACCTTATTCGGACTTCCGTAAGCGATATGAGTTCTGACTTTAATCAATGAAGGTTTGTGGCGTTCATCTTTTGCTTTCTGAATTGCCAGAGAAATTTCCTCAACATCATTTCCGTCTTCGACGCTTTGCACATGCCATCCGAAAGATTCAAATCGTTTGGCTGTATCATCCGTAAATGTAATTTCAGTTTTCCCTTCAATTGAAATGTGATTATCATCATAGAGATAAATGATATTTCCAAGTTTCAAATGACCCGCGAAGGATGCTGATTCGGAAGATATTCCTTCCATAAGGTCGCCGTCGCTGCAAATTGCATAGATATTATAATCGAAGACATCAAAGCCCGGCTGATTATAATGTGAAGCCAGATATTTTTGAGCAACAGCCATTCCCACACCATTTGCAAACCCCTGCCCGAGAGGTCCGGTAGTAGTTTCGATTCCGTCTGCGAGTCCGTATTCGGGGTGACCTGCCGTCTTGCTGTCGAGTTGTCTGAATTGTTTCAGATCCTCGAGTGAAACATTATACCCTGTAAGATAAAGCAAACTATACAGAAGCATGCTTCCGTGACCTGCAGACAAAATAAATCTGTCGCGGTTTGCCCATTGCGGATTTTTCGGATCGAAGTTAAGATATCGTGTCCATAATGTGAAAGCCATTGATGCCGCTCCCATTGGGAGACCCGGATGTCCGGAATTAGCCTTTTGAACAGCATCGGCGGAAAGCAGGCGGATAGTATTGATAGCGAGATTTTCTAATTGAGTCATTGTAATACGTAGTTAATAAAATACTTAATATTCGTTTGAATTTGAAGTTTAAATTGATTTGTGAAGTAATATGCGAAATCAAACCAACAGGTAGGTAAAAAATCCACATCATTTTTATGTCAATGTCCAATTCCTCCATAGCAATATTTACAACTATGCAATTTCTTAAAGGATTCCTCAATTCATTTCTTAGCACGCCATTTGATTCATAGTATTTACAAAGATAAAACTAAACAAAATGGTCATGAAAAAAATATTATTAACTCTGTTGATATTGATTCTCAATTCAGGAATAATTTTCGCAGCGCCGCGTGCTAAGATTATCTCGCACGCCACGAATCCTGAAATGATAAAACAAATTTCAGACCTGATACCTGACTCTTGTGTTGCTAGCGGATTGATATCGGTAGGAAAAGGAACTTATGTATATCTGTCTGTTTTCAACTTTGGTGATACCTCTTCTATAACAAGCCAAACATGGACCTTCCTTTCAAAACCGGCAGGTTCTAATGCTGCATTTGGACAAGTTGCAAGTCTGGGCTGGAGAAAATTCAAGGCAGACTCTGTAGGTGGATATCAGGTAAATGTCTCGATAACTACATCCACCGGGACAAAGGATACGTCAATGACAATTTATGCTTCTAATTTTGTCGGAACCGGAGGCTTTGCCGGTGTTCCTGCTGCTTATCCGAATTGTATGACTTGTCATAGCGGAATGCCGACATTTGCCGATATATTTAACAGATGGAAAACAAGCGGGCATGCAAATATTTTCAGATACGAGATAGATAGCGGAGCAGCATACTATAATACAAGCTGCATTAAATGTCATACGACCGGATATGATCATAACCTCGTCTCCAACAACAATGGGTTTGATGATGTTGCAAGAAATCTCGGCTGGACATACACTCCCCCTCCTGCGCCGGGAAAATGGAACAACCTCGTAACAAATTATCCGGGGCTCGTTGCATTTGCAAGCATTGGTTGTGAAAGTTGTCACGGTGCAGGAAGTTCGCACGTCAGCGCCGGCGGCGACACATCTAGGATTTCCATTTCCTTTGATGCGGGAATGTGCGGCAACTGTCATGGCGAACCATGGAGACACAGCAAGTTCCAGCAATGGGAACATTCAAAACATGCAGATGCAGTATTTGAAGGCAGAGTTGTGGCAGATTCTGTTCGCAATACACTCAATGACTGCAACCGTTGTCATGACGGACAATCGTATTCTGATTATACAAAGAGCAGAAAAGGAAAACTGAATCTTACAAAAGCAGATCAGAAGATGATAGTTTGTCAATCATGCCACGATCCGCATGGTAATTCAAATGAATATGCACTGCGAAATGCGCCTGCAGGACAGGAAGTCCTTGCAAATGGTGTTTCGTATTCATTTGCAGGAACAGGCAAGACTTGCATGAATTGCCATAAGTCAAGAAACAATAACAATACATACGTTGTAGCTCGTGGTTCATTCTCTGCTTATTGGGGTCCGCATGAAAATCCGCAGTCCGACATTTTACTTGGATCCAATGTTGCAACTTTTGGATTCCCATATATCACCGGCTCACATAAGAACATTGAAAACTCCTGCGCCACTTGTCACATGGCAGCCACGACCGATACAGGTACAGTTACAAGAGATAAGGTAGGCGGTCACTCAATGAATCTTCATTATGAACCAACAGGATATGATCATACAGCGGGATGTCAGAGCTGTCACCCGGGAGTTACTTCCTTTGATGAATTCATGGCGCCATCAGATTTTGACGGCGACGGAACAGCAGAGAACTGGGAAAATGAAGTTGAAGGATGTCTGACAAATCTTAGAATTGCATTGCCACCGGCAGGCGTTGATTCAGTTGCCTGGCAATTAATTGCAAGAGATTCTAACAATGTCAACTTGCGGAAAGCGTATTGGAATTATCTGATGATTACCAATGACGGCAGCAAGGGCATGCACAACCCATTCTTTATAGTCCAGGTTTTGATGACTTCGAAGAACTTTGTTGTCGGAATAAATCAAACAAGTAACACAGTACCGGACAGATTCGAAATGTCGCAGAACTATCCTAATCCATTCAATCCAACTACAAAGGTTGATTTTAGCGTTCCGAAGACCGGAACTGTCACAATGAAAATATTTGATATAAGCGGCAGAGAGATAAAATCGCTAATCAATAACCAGACAATGTTTGCAGGCAAATATACTGTTGACTGGAATTCAACTGACAATTCAGGGAGACAGGTTTCATCCGGCGTATATTTTTACAGAATTTTTTCGAATGGCACGGCTATAACAAAGAAGATGATGCTGATAAAATAGGGCAGTGATGTGTAGATTGTAATTCCTTCCTTTCTTTCTTTAGTTGCCGGGTGCGTCTCATCAACGCACCCGGTTTTTTTAAGTTTGAAATTTTTCCATACTATACAAATTCTTTTGCAGCGTCGAGAGTCCATGCCATCACATTGCCGACAATTGATTCCATAGTACATCTTACAAACGGGGACTGAAGATTGGCAAGATCTACCAATTCAAGGAAAGGTTTGCTGCCCCCTGCTTTACAAAGGCGAAGATAATCTTCCCATGCGGTATCGCAGTCATTGTTGCACTTTTTCCAAAACTGAAGTGCACAAACCTGTGCAAGACAATAGTCAATATAGTAAAATGGTCTTTTAAAAATATGACCTTGGTGAAACCAAAAACCTCCGCGTTTCAGGAAATCATTTTCATCATAATTAATTTGGGGGTTATATTTTCGTTCAATATCAGACCATACAGACTTTCTTTCTTCCGGCGTTGCTTCGGGATGTTCATAAACCCAATGCTGAAATTCATCGACAGTAACCCCATAAGGTAAAAATCTTAACGCACGAGTAAGATGAAGGTAAAGAAATTTATCCGTGTCTTCTTCAAAAAACAGTTCCATCCATGGCCAGGTTATAAACTCCATGCTCATGGAATGAATTTCACACGCTTCAAGAGTCGGCGATCTATATTCTATCAAATCAAAATTTCTGCTTTGGTATGCCTGAAACGCATGTCCTGCTTCATGAGTCAATACTCTCACATCATCTGACGTTCCGTTCATGTTCGAAAATATAAACGGACTCTTATAATTCGGTATGTATGAGCAATATCCCCCTGCAGACTTTCCATGACGATTGTAAAGATCCATTAGATCATGATCAATCATCAAATTAATGAAGCTGTTTGTTTCAGAAGAAAGTTGTTCATACATTTCTTTTGCCTTTCGCACAATCCATTCAGGGCTCCCCTTAGGAACAGGGTTTCCATCCTTGAAACTAATTTGAGAATCATAATAGAAAATTTCTTTGAGACCCAGTCTTTCCTTCTTCAAATCATTCAATCTTATGGTTGCCGGTGTAATGAATTCTTTTACTGATTCTCTGAACAGTCTAACATCATCGGGAGTATAACCTGTTCTCTCCATTCTGTCGTAACCAAGTTGAACAAAATTCTTATATCCTAGCTTATGCGCAATGCGTGTTCTCGTTTTAACAAGTTCATCATAAATCCTATCAAGTTCATTTTCATTATCCTGAAAGAAATTCCATTTAGCTTCGGAGGCCTTCTTTCTCACTTGCCTGTCTGTAGATTGCATGAATGGAGACATCCCTGCAATGTTCCTCTCTTCACCTTCGTAAAATATTTTTGCTGATGCAATGATTTTTGTATATTGCGTTACAAGGGAATTCTCTTTCTTAAGATCTTCAGTAACTTCAGGAGAAAATGTTTTTATATAAGTGCCTGCTATTTTATATAATACAGATCCGGTCTTTTGCTCTAGATCTCTTTTGAATTTTGAATTCATGAGAGCGTTGTATAGCTTGGTCTGACACCCTACATATTCGGGATTGACATCATCGAAAAATTCATGCTCGGCTGAATAAAAATCATCATCAGTATTAATTGTATATCTGATACTTGCAATGCTTCTCATGGTATCAAATTCATTTCTCAATTCATTCAGTTTCAATAATATTTCATACTGCGCATCGGCTGTATATGCAGACTCGAATTCTGACAGGTAATCCAGAAACCTTTTCCGAAATGTGGCAACGTCGGGACGCTTGTATTCGAAGTCCTCAAATTTTACTGTTGTTGCTGTTTCCATTCCCAAAGTATGATAATTTTTTAAAAATATTGTAAACTAAAATAGCCTCATGAATTCAAACTCCTTTACAGGTTCTCCTTTTATCAAATGCTCTTGTATGATTCTTTCAAGCACTTCAGGAGAACACGAATGATACCAGACACCTTCGGGATAAACCACCGCAATCGGTCCGTTCCGGCAGATTCGAAGGCAGTTTGCTTTCGACCTGTAAATACCGCCATCACCGGTAAGATTCAATTCCTTTAGTCTGGATTTAAGATATTCCCATGATCTTAGACCTGCTTCTTTTTCACAACATTTGGGTTTAGTCTGATCACAACATAAAAAGATATGACGTCTGACTTTGCTTAATCCAAGTTCTGTTGCCTTTTCTTCTAATGCTACTTTTGGATCTTTCAATTATAAATAATCAAATTAGTAAACTTGTAAAGACTTTCTGAATCAATATGTGAGGCACTTTTCTCTTGCTATATCTAACGTATTAACGAATTAATGATAAATACTGGACTTAATTTTCAATTTAAATTTACAATCTGAATTTCCCTTTCGATGGGAAATGGAGTATTGTCATTGATCATTGATATTCGCCAACTGGTAATTCTTGCCTCGCAGAGTGTGTCTTGTTTGTGAAGAAAGAATTGCCTTTCTCAATCTGATACTCTTGGGAGTAACTTCAACAAGCTCATCATCTTTTATAAACTCGATAGCCTTTTCCAGAGTCAGCGGAACAACCGGGGTTAGAATTATGCTCTCATCTTTTCCTGATGCGCGCATGTTTGTAAGTTTCTTTCCCTTTGTCGGATTTACATCAAGGTCGTTATCTCTGTTATGCTCGCCTACTATCATGCCTTCATATACCGGATCATTCGGGACAACAAACATTATTCCCCTTGGCTCAAGATTGTACAACGCATAGGACAATGCATCACCAGACCTGTCAGATACGAGAGACCCGGTCATGCGGGTTGGAAAATCTCCGCGATATTCTTCGTAACCCTGGAGGTAAGAATTCATTATTCCGGTTCCTCTGGTATCAGTGAGGAACTCATTTCTGTATCCTATCAGTGACCGGGAAGGAATCGTAAATTCCATCCTTACTCTACCTGTACCATGATTGACGAGATTAACCATTCTCCCCTTTCTTCTTGACAATTTTTCGGAGACAATTCCAATAAAACTTTCATCACAATCAATGAAGAGATGTTCAACAGGCTCAAGCCTCTTTCCGTCTTTCATTTTATAAATCACCTGCGGCCTTCCGACACTTAGCTCATAACCTTCTCTCCTCATTGTCTCAACTAAAATTGCCATTTGAAACTCGCCTCTTCCTTTGACAATGAAACTATCGCCGTCTTCCGAATCTTCTACTTTCAAGGCAACATTTCTTAAAGTTTCCTTATGAAGTCTCTCTCTGATTTTATTCGACTGGACAATCTTACCCTCTTTGCCTGACAAAGGTGAAGTGTTGATTGAAAACATCATTGATATTGTGGGCTCATCAACCGCAATTCTCTTCAGCGGTTTGGGATTATCGTTGTTGCAGATTGTATCACCAATGTGGACATTTTCAATTCCTGCTACAATTGCAATATCACCCGGTTCGACATTTTCAACGTTACCAAAACCAAGTCCGTCATAGACTTGCAGTTTGGAAATTTTCAGCGGGGTAAGATTGTTATCTTCTCCAATGCATACGAGTTCGTCATTTTGCTTTACACTTCCGTTTGCAACTTTTCCTATTGCAAGTCTTCCAAGATAATCCGAATAATCAAGATCGGCAACAAGCATTTGAAAAGGCTCATTAGCATCATACTCCGGAGCAGGAATTTCGTTTACGATAGTTTCAAAAAGCAAAGACAGGTTTTCCATCTTACCACTCGCAGTCTTCGATACACTTCCCTGCTTTCCCACAGCATACAGTAGGGGAAACTCTATTTGTTCCTCGGTTGCATCAAGGTCAATAAACAGGTCATAAATTTCATCAAGGACTTCTTGTGGTCTTGCATCCTTGCGATCAATTTTATTAACCACAACTATAATCTTCAATTTCGACTCAAGAGCTTTTTTCAGGACAAATCTTGTCTGTGGCAGCGGACCCTCTGACGCATCAACAAGCAGAATAACACCATCAACCATCATCAGTGCCCTCTCAACTTCACCTCCGAAATCGGCATGACCCGGTGTATCAATGATGTTAATTTTGATGTCCTTCCATCTTACCGAGCAATTCTTTGCGGCAATCGTAATCCCACGCTCACGTTCGAGGTCCATATTGTCCATGACGCGCTCCGCTATTTCCTGATTTTCCCGGAACATTCCACTCTGTCTGAACATGTGGTCAACTAACGTAGTCTTTCCATGATCAACATGCGCGATGATTGCAATATTGCGCAGTCTATTGTTATTAAATAAGTTTTTCAAATGAAATAATTATGAACTATGCTAAGATTGTTAAAGCATTTATTCGGGGGGCTTTAAGAATTTTGCTTTGCAAAAATAATGCTAATGGAATTCTTTTACAAGCACACTTGAAGAGAAATTTGGATTAATTTAAACTTTGCAACCACATAGACACATATCTTAACCGCATAGGCACATAGCTTATCCACATAGACACATAGCTTATCCACATAGACACATAGCTTATCCACATAGACACATAGCTTATCC
>JBDHXH010000097.1:0-8707 GCA_039810605.1 Ignavibacteria bacterium
GGAGATGGTCCCGAACGCGGTGAATCGGAAAGATTGTGCAGGGAACTTGAAATTGTTGATGACGTTAAGTTTATGGGGAAGCAAGACGCATTGGTAGAGTTGCTTTCTGTCGCCGATATTTTCATTATGCCTTCGCAATCGGAGAGTTTCGGATTATCTGCCCTCGAAGCTATGGCTTGCAGCGTCCCCGTAATATCATCCAGCGTTGGTGGTCTTCCGGAACTGAATCTTCACGGCGAGACCGGTTATATTGCTGAAATAGGAGACATTGACAGGATGTCAAAATACACCATTGAACTGCTGACAAACCAAAAGAGGTATGACATCATGTCATCCAATGCGCGAAATCGTGCAGAAGATTTTCGCGAAGACAAAATTGTCCCTCTGTACGAAAATTTTTATTCAAAATATATTGCGTCTGATGTTGAAGTCGGATGACATTCAATTCATTTAGTGAAATAATTAATAATCATAAACCTGTTGAGCGGTAACATAGAATTTACCGGCTTGCCGGCGGATATCACATACAGAGGAATTCCTGCTTCTCCGGGAATTTCAATCGGCAAAGCTTATCTTTATGAACGCAATAATTTTAACGTTGACGAGCATTATGTCGGCAATGGAGAAATTGAAAAGGAACTTGCTGATTTTGAAAGCGCAATAAAACTCTCGGTAAAGGAGTTAAGTAAGATACGGAATCTTGCTTATGAAAAAATCGGTGAGAAGAACTCATCAATATTTGATGTCCAGCTAGAAATTCTGAATGATAATTTCTTCATTGAAAATGTTACAGAATATATCCGCAAGGAAAGAAGAACTGCCGGTTACATTTTCGACAGGGAGATTTCAAAATTAGGCCGGGCACTTCTTAACTCTGATGATGATTACCTGCGTGAAAGGTATGCAGATATTAATGATGTCAGAAACAGGGTTATAAGGAATATGAAGCAGGAAAAACTAGTCTCAAATGTTGAAGAGCAATCAATAATTATTTCTCATGAGCTTACTCCCGCCGATACAATTTTGTTCAGCAAAAGGAAGGTTCAGGGATATGCAGTTGATAAAGGAGGAGTAACTTCCCACGCCGCCATCATTTCAAGGGCATTGAGAATTCCTGCCGTCGTTGGCATGAAGGATATCTCAAAAGAGATCAAGACAAGTGATTTCATAATCATTGACGGATTCAACGGATTAATCATAAAGAATCCAACGGACGCAGTCATCAAAAATTATGAATCAAAATTAAAAGAGCTCAAGGAATATGAAGGAAAACTAAATGAAGTAATAGGTCTTCCCAATGAAACTCTTGATGGGAAAAAAATTGAGATATCTGCCAATATTGAATTTGATGAAGAGATTGACTTTGTAGTAAATACAGGTCACTGCAGTATCGGACTTTACAGGACCGAGCATCTCTTTCTTGAAGCGGGGGATTTTCCGTCCGAGATGAGGCAGTTTGAAGAATACAAACACATTGCAAATTCAACATATCCAAACTCTGTTACGATTCGGACTTATGACATAGGAGGTGATAAAATTTTGCCGCGCTCTGATAAGGAAGATAATCCTTTCCTGGGTTGGAGAGGAATTCGAATCTGCCTCGACAGGCCGGAAATATTCAAAGAGCAGTTAAGCGCTATATTGCGTGCTTCGGCTCACAAGAATGTGAAAATCATGCTTCCAATGATTTCATCTGTTAAAGAAGTTATCAGGTCAAAAGAAATTCTTAAAGAAGCCAGGGAATGTCTCGATGCAAAGGGGATACATTATGATAAGAAGATTCAGCTTGGAATAATGATTGAAGTTCCTTCAGCATATTTTCTTGCAGATGAACTGGCTGAAGAAGTAGATTTTTTCAGTATAGGCACAAATGATCTTACAATGTATATGCTTGCTGCCGATCGCGGAAATCAATATATATCGGGACTTTACTCGAGCTTTCATCCTGCGGTTATAAGGGCTATTAAGAATATAACCGATACAGCGCATACTCATAAAATAACTGTAAGCATTTGCGGCGAGATGGCATCGGATCCGCTTGCAACTGCAGTTCTTGTGGGGATGGATATAGATGAACTAAGCATTGTCCCATTTGTGTTTCCTGAAATAAAACAGATAGTTCGAAAGATCAAATACTCAAATGCAAAAAAACTTGCAAACAAGTTACTTCATTTCTCATCGGAAGATGAAATCAGAAACGAAATCAAAAATTTCTACAAAGAAAATCTTGAACCGGGTTTCAAGTAAGATCACCCGTCACATCAATTCATAAATTTTACAGACAGATGATTTTCATTGCATTTCTCCGTGGCATCAATGTAAGCGGACAGAAAATAATCAAGATGACAGAGCTTGCAAAAATTATCTCGGATATGAAGTACGAGAACGTCAGAACCTATATACAGAGCGGAAATGTAATCTTTCAATCGGAAGTAGAGGAAGAAGCAAAGCATGAAGGAAATATGGAAAAGATGTTGCTCAAAAAACTGGGTTATGAAGTTACCGTGATTGTGAGATCTCTCAAGGATATTGAAATGCTTATCGGAAGAAATCCGTTTAGGAAAATTGAGATGACGAATGATATTACTGCTTATGTTACATTTCTTAAGCACGAATCCGACTCAAAATTAATAAAGCCCGAAAGATCTGAAAAAGACGGAGTCGAAGTCTTGAGTGTCAAAGGCGGGAATGTATTTTGTCTGTCGTTCCGTATGAAATCAGGTCAAAAGGGATTTCCCAACCTTTTCATTGAAAAGAAATTTAAAGTTGCTGCAACAACGCGCAACTGGAATACAGTCATCAAAGTTTTTGAAATTGCAAAGGAAATTAGCTGAATAATTTTCGTCCGTCACTCGAAGTTGCCGATCCCGCTTTGCAATGACCTAACTTTTTCAATCCTGATACTGCTTCATTTTGTCATGTCTTTCATCGGCAGCTTTATCCCATTGAGGAACGACCGTTTCAAGAAATACCTTTTTGTCTTCTGCCATTTTATTCATATCAAGCCCGATATATTTCTGTGCTTTCTCCTTTGATGACACATCAGGATAATCTAAAGGCAGAGCGACATTTAGTTTTGTGAGTAATGCAGAAAGCAGCACTCGTGCTTCTTCCGACTTCTGGATAGAATTCCCGAGTATCCTGGCGCATTCAAGCGGTGCATGAAATCCGCCGCCGTGAGTTGCCGAAACGAAATCCCATCGCCACTGCGATTGTCTTATCAATTTCAGGATCGGCTTCATCTGTTCTTCCGTAGCGCCATTGTCCCACGCAGTCTTTGCTTCAATGTGCGCCTTGACCAGTGATGCAGTTGCAATCTTGGAAAGTTCTATCACCTTATTCTGTCTGTCGAAGACATTGTTAGTCAGAGTTGATTCCGATTCTCTGTGACACACCTGGCACGAATTGGAAATGTTATTCAGAGGACTTTGAATGTGATGATCAGTGAACTTTACTCCGCCCTGCGATTTATAAGGCATGTGACAATCAGCACAGGAGATTCCTCTTTCGGAGTGAACTCCCAATTTGAAAATTTCATAGTCCGGATGCTGCGCTTTCAGTATCGGTGCTTTACTAAGCTGATGTACGAAGTCCACATGTTTAACACTGTCATAGTATTCTTCTATCTTTTCTGCGGTAAAACCATTATCCCATGGAAATGTGAGATACTTTTCTTCCTTACCTTTGAAATAATATTCCACATGACATTGAGCGCAAACCAGAGACCGCATTTCCTGATGGGATGATTTGTCAATGTCCTTTCCCTGTCTTTGGAATGCTTCTCTCAAGGCGGGACGGGAAATTCGCAAACTCATTGTTTTTGGATCATGACAATCCTGGCATCCGATCGGATTTGCAATTTCATGACCTAATTCATTGAAAGGAGTCTTGTAAAATCCTGCCGGAGAAAGTTTATCCATCACGCGCGGAACATCCGTGCTTTTACATGCATAGCACGTACTTGGCTGCGGGACGCCTGTTCTGAAAGTATTCCGTATATCTTTAATTGCATAGTAGTGTCCTCGTCCCTGATTGTAATCGCGCGAGAAAGCATATCCTGCCCAAAGGACAACAAGGTCCGGATATCTTTCCAGCATGTCAATCTTTTTTGCACCTCCGTGCTCACTCGCAAAATTGGTATCGAGCGTCTGAATATACGACTCATATTCACGCGGATAATTCTCTCCCCAGACTTCATTGCGCGGTTCACGATCCGGAATCGGTTTGACATTCTGAAGTATAAGCTCGGATTCACTTCTCCTTTCCAGAATCGAACTTCCGAAGAGCGCAAGCAAAAATACGACTACTATTGAAACAAAATATAACAGCCATCCAACCCATGGCTTTCCGGAAACAATTTCTGTAATTGATTTCATGCCGAATTATTTTTTTTCTTCATTAAAAAGTTTTTTTGTTCCCGGGACTTTTACATTCGGGAATGATGATAAACTGTTGATCTTGCCATGTGGTGTTTCATGATGACATGACCAGCACTTCCTTTCCTCGTCAGATTCATTATATCGGAGAAATGTATGTCCGATAAGACTTGAATGACAACGCTTGCAGTTTTCTTGAACAACATTTATACCGGCGCTTTTGATTGCAATCACCTGCGGTTCAAGGCGGAATGTAAACATAGTAGAATGCCTTAGTCCGTCGGATGCCTTAAAAAAATATTTACGAAAGAAATTATCCTGCGGTACGTGACAATCGTTGCATGTCGCAATACGTGCGTGAGAACTTGAGCGCCAGGATGCATACTGGTTGAACATTACATGACAATTGATACACGTTTCGGGCTCATCCGACAAATATGAAACCGCATTGCCGATATAAAGCACGAAGAGAACGAGTCCTGTAAGAGTGCCGCTGATAATTATTACGGGCACCTTCCACTTCTTCGGCGGCTGCGTGTATTTAATTACTTTCTTAAACAATTGTCATTCGCAAATTTTCAAATATCAAATACGGTTTTGTGAATATGAAAGATCATGAATTACATTTCACACTTTAAGATACATTGCTTCAATCATGTTCTTATATTTTTCTTCTACAACTTTTCGTTTAACCTTTAGCGTCGGAGTCAGCTCACCTGTTTCAATGCTGAAGGGTTTTTCAATGAGCGCAAATCTTCTCACTCGTTCATGATGCGCAACGTCTTTTTGAATTTTGTCAATGTCCTTGCTGATTATTTTATGGAGCGCACCACTATTCAGTAATTCCGAATAAGTTTCTGAATTAATTCCGTTCCTTTCCGCAAGTTGAAGAAGCTCATTTTTTTCCGGAACTATGAGGGCTGTAACATACATTCTTCCGTTACCTATTATCATAACATTCTCAACATAATTTAAGCTTGAAACCAAATCTTCAATAAATGCGGGAGCCACGTATTTCCCTCCGGAAGTTTTTATGAGAGATTTTTTCCTGTCAGTTATCTTTATGTATCCTTCATTGTCAATTTCACCAAGATCTCCTGTATAGAGCCAGTTGTCTTTGATGATATCGTGGGTTGCCTGATCATCTTTGTAATAACCCTTCATCACTAAATCTCCCGATACAAGTATTTCATTATCATCTGCGATTTTTACTTTTACATTGCTAAGTGGTTTACCAACTGTGCCGTATTTATTTTTTTCCGGATGATTCACGGAGACTACAGGTGAAGCCTCTGTCAGTCCATAACCTTCGAGAACGGTAATGCCGATGTTGTCAAAGAATTTTCCGACTGATTTATTTAGAGCTCCGCCGCCTGAAACAAAAAACCTAAGACGGGTTCCTGTCTTTGCCCGGATTTTTTTATAAACCAGCATGTCAGCAATTTTCCACTTTAAAGAATTTTTGTCGGCGCTGCACGATGCCAATTCAATTGCCCATCCGAATATTTTTTTCCTGATCCCTTCTTCCATGTCGTTACCGCTTTTTATTAACCTTGCATAAATCTTGTCAAGCAGCCTGGGTACAGTAATGACAATAGTTGGATTTGCTTCCGTCAACTGCTTTCCGATAGTATCTATGCTTTGTGCATAATAAATTTTTGCACCGCTAAAGAATGCCAGATAATAACCGGCTGTTCTTTCATAGGCATGTGAATAGGGAAGAAATGAAAGAAATGTGTCGCTTTCATTTATCAGCAGAACCTTTCTGCATGCATTTACATTCGAACAAATATTCTTATGCATCAGCATTACCCCCTTTGGAATTCCTGTTGTACCCGAAGTGTAAATGATGGTAAGTATATCATCATCATTCACTCTCGTTGAGAACTGTTTCAGCCTGGAAACAATATCTTGCGCCGAAGGTGTTTCCGCTTCAGAAATATTACTGAAGAATATAATAGATTCATCCAAATACTTGCTATGATCCAGATCATTATAAACGATTATTTTTTCAGGAGTCCGAATTTCATTTTTGATCTTCAGAATTTTTTCCAACTGAAGTGAATTGGATACAAAGCATACTTTGCTCTCTGAATCATTCACAATGTATTTTACCTGTTCGTCTGATAGCGAAGTATAGACAGGAATTGTTATCAGTTTCAGAAACATGCACGCGATGTCTGTGATTACCCATTCAACCCTGTTTTCGGAAATAATTGCAACTCTGTCTCCTTCCTTTAATCCCGTGTCATTCAGAAATTGAATTACGTTGAAAATACGTTTTGAAAGTTCTCCAAGATTTACAGCACTATATTCATCATCCTCCTTTGTAAAGAAGATACTTCTGTCAAAAACTTTTTTATCTGCATATTCCAGAAACAGATTTGTCAGAGTATTGGGCACGACGGGGAAATTTTAAATATAATAGTGCATTAAATCTTCTAATTCAATACACTCAATAACACTGAAACACAAACTTTTTTGAACTGAAGTGATCGTTGCTGATTTAACGGATTTAACCACTGGTTTATAAATTATTTTTGAAATACCCCGATAGTCGCAAAGGTAATCTCAATTCAAATGATACATTTAGTTTCAAAAAAGAACCCGCTTGTGGAGTGCAATTTAACTCAATCACACTCAAATACATTACTTGATTGTTTACCTTCAAAATGGTAATTTTATCCAAAAATTTATCGTGCAAATTTATAATGTGAAAGGAAGATTCATGAAAAAATTAATTATTGCTTTCTCCATTTTTGCTATTGTTTCATTGGTTTCCGATTTTTCTATTGCCCAAACTGTCAAGTACACATACACGAGACCACAATGGACTGTTGGCTTTGGTCCGGCCTGGAATCTTGCAACAAATGATGCTTACGGAAGAGCCAATTACTCTTCGCAGGATCAGATATTGAGAGACAATTATGGCATGAGGTGGGGATATGGCGGCTATTTGTTCGGAAAATACAGCCCCGGGAAAAAAAGGAACGACAGGATTTTCCTTGGTGCAGACTATAAGGGGATGAAAAATACTGATTGGGATTCTGAAGGCAATTCTACCAGTTATGATATCATTACAGTTGATGCAGGATATGAATATTTGTTTTACGGAACTTATGGTTTCAGAAGTTATTATGGAATAGGTCTGACAGGTAATATTATCTCCGGAAGTTATGATCCGGGTACTGTAACACAAACAAATGTTCCCAAAACTTTTGAATCATCTTTCAGAGTCGGGATGGAATTAAAAGCAGGTCTGGAATTTGTTCTCAACAGCTCCAAGAAAAATTTTGGTATTAATGTGGGAGCAAAATACAATCTGATGAATCTTTTCAATGATGATAATGCATCGCCGAGTCTCGGACAAACACAAAACCTGAATCTCAATGACGGTGACGACGCTGCAAGCGGACCGGGATTTAAAAGATATATAGGAGTTGTAAGCATTGACGTTGGTCTGAATATCTATCCGGACGTTAAGAAAAGAGTTGTAAAATAATAGTCTTAAAATATTTATTAAGAACTTATCGATCATTCTGCCCTTATATTTTATCGAAGGATAGTCTACCTTTATATAAATTAACTGTCAGCACAATTAAAGCCGCTTTGAATTTCGGAAAGTTAAACACAGCGTTTTTCTTGGTCGCTGCAGTTTTTGTATTTTCTTCCTGCGAAAAGGAGGATAACACTGTTATTGATCCCTCAATATCAGCGCCAATAATTACAGGACAATTCCAGTCCAAAGATACTGTTCTTACAACATCATCAGCTCCGGTCATAAACCTGAATGCTTCCGTAATTGTAAATACAAATGATGGTTCACCAATAAGTAATGTAAAATGTTTTGTAACCGATCCATCAGGGAATTCATCATCTTTCGCAATGCTCGATAACGGCGTTGCTCCGGACACAAATTCAAATGACGGAAAATATTCGGCTGCGATAAATCTCGGAAACATTCAATGTCTGCTTGTTGGAAAATATCTGATGGAATTCGTGGCAGAGAACAATTCCGGATTATTCAGCAATCTGCTGACTTCGTCTTTTGTTGTCGTCAATACTGCAAATCAGCCTCCGATTATTACAGGAACAAATTTGCCCGACAGTGTGGTCAGACCTCATCCCGGCGACTCAACACTTCTGACGATATCAATTAATGTTGCTGACCCTGATGGAATTTGCGATCTGAAAGATGTTACGTTTGTTACTACGCGTCCTAATGGTATTGTGCTTCCTCCTATTCCGATGTTTTATAACGGCAACGGAGAATTTCTTTTTGCAAATTTCGTTTCGTACAGCAGTGATCCTTCTTCATACGGATATTTTAA
>JBDHXH010000098.1:0-8687 GCA_039810605.1 Ignavibacteria bacterium
TCGGCATACTCGGCGGCGTTCTGCTCGGTCTTAATAAGACATTCGAGCTCGGGATTGACGAAACGCATATAAATTATATCACGATCCTTGCAATGAGTTTTTTTGCCAAAGACTATGATACAACCGGGATCGGTAATGATGCAAGCAAGAAATAAACTATGAAATATTCGAGTCCCATACAGAATAGTGATCATCAAGTTGGAGAGGATGTGTTTTTCATTGAAGGCAACTCACCAAAGAAAGCACAGATACAGGGGACTCATACGCAGCTTGATGACAGTGGACTTGTCACTCGATACAATCTATTGGGCACACACACACCTGATAAATTATACTCTACAAAGGAAGACATGATATTCGATTTCACTCGTGCTCTATATTCATTCGATTATTCACCGGATGAATTTGAATACATGTACCAAGACGGTAATTCTCTGAAGATTAAGACTCCGCTGGAACTTGTCACGATAGACTTTTCCAGCCATGTCGAATGCCGGCAGATTGTGTATTATTATTGCAGGAGTAATTGGAAAGCAATCGGATGCATTGGCTGCACTGTAACAGAAAGGGTATATCTTGTCAGCTTAGACACCCTCGTTTCGTTCTCGGCAGCGGGCAACATCATAACACTTGTTTACCCCGATGGGAATCTGGATGTTACGTCTAATAATTCGGGCGATAATATCAGCTATTTGAATTTCGTTTGGAAAAATTACGATCCATTGACCAGAGCGTTCGCAGGGAAATCGCCCATACGAGTATCTCCTGCTCTGCCGACTGTCGCAGGTGTCAGCTATTCGAATCTACAGCCGGCTATTGATTATTTGGATTCTCATTCTACGACTCATTATATCGAGCTGACGAATGGCGAGTATTCTGGAAGTTTCACCTACAAAAACGGTGAATGGTATATTCAAGGTGCGACTATAACCAATTCCGGCAATGCTCCAATATTGATTCCCGGCACAGGGAATATATCATGTTCTATCTATGGAGACGCTCGCATTATCGACACATCAGGCAACAATATAAGCATTAAGCACTATGGGCCAACTGAATTAAGCTTATCATGGGAATACTTAAGCACAAATGCAGAGAGTGCAATCACCAATTCAGGCGACGCAGCAGGAGTGGGCAAGGTGCGAATCAAAGCAAGGGAAGCGTACGGGAAGGGTCTAATCAATATGGACGTTCAGTGGGACTTGGTTGACGTTGATATTAGTTATGCAAAGACAGATTGGGTTATTCCCGGCAATCCGGAAAATGGAGGTAACTTGTTTTATTGTAATGGCGTACCCGGGGCTCGTCTATATTTCAGGAATATCTATCATTACAACTCCGGTGGCAATAATATTGGAATTGATACGGGCACGCAGCAGCCACGAGATTTCAATTTAATCTACCTCGTATTAGTTAATGATCAACCGCTCCCGGAGCCTTATTTTGTTTGGCTCGAATACAACACAAATTATTCGTCTGCAATCTGGTCGTTATATCTCGACCAGAAGGTCATTCCGGAAAGTTCATACTCAATAGTGTTCCAGGGACCGGGTGTAAGTGGCTTCAATGTAAATCTCTACGGGAGTTCATATAGCAACGCATTAGATAGTGCAATTGGGTATACCGGATCAGGGAGCTGGACACGTGATATAAATTTAACAATATAAAAATCTATGAAATATTCAGGGACATATCCGAGTGTCACATCACTACAAGTTGGCGCCACTGCGTACATAATCTATCAGAACCTTCCCAGGGAGGTCACCATAGACAAAACCGAGATTGTTGTAACTTCAGGGAATGAAAAAGTAAAATATTATTTCGTAGAATTTCCCGGAGTGGGTTTTGATCCCGCTAACGTTTTTGCAGATAAGGCTACGATAAAAACTGATTTCCAAACTGATGTAGATGGATTATAATCAATTAAAATAATTTCCAATGCCAGTATTAACAAATAAACCCGTCAAACCAAAGTATACCGTAGGAGATACAGTATTCGCTTTTGATTCGGGAAGCATCTTGCAGCTGACCATAGTGCAGGTGCAAATCATCGTTACCAATCCAAATAACGATTCTAATGGTCTTCAGACTAATTACTATACCTTCAGCGAAAACTCATTGAAGCTGTCTGAAGCGCAATTGGCATCGAGCAAAAATCATCTGCTTGGAAAAGCCAAAGGCGCATATCTAAACGATGTCCCTTTTGAGTCGGTCACCGGACTCCAATTTGACAACCCCGGACAGGCTGATTTAGCATGTTTCAATTTAGCCGGATTAGACTTGTCAGCTGTTGTAATTAACGCAAACACGATAGCTGATGGTATGAGCCTCGATGGTAATGCTGGGTTGCCAACGGCGGTTGATACAAAATCAGAGTTCAGAGCAGTCGTTAAAAGCTATGACGAGAATACGACAATCTGGGTAGATGGCAATCCGATAGGCAGATCTTAATTAATTTAAAATCTTAAAATATATTATAACATGGCAATTACAAAGAATAAATCCGAAATAAGATTAAAGTCCGGGAACAATTTTAAGATATATTATAACTCGGCATGGATCACACTGGGCAACATCTTGTCCGGAAAGCTGACGCGCCAGGAGGAGACAGCGGATATAAAATTCGCCGACGGTGAATCTTTTAAAAAACGCACAACAAGGATGTGCACTTTGCAGATTGTCCTGGCTCAAGTGTCAAAAGAGATCCTTGATACAATTGATGGGGTGTTGGATTCAAGCGTGAAGCTATACTATTACAATGGAGTCGGTAACAACAAGCACATGGAGTTCTTTGCGCCGGAGGCTGAAGGATACGCTAATTATGATCTGGAGATGAAAGGGGATTCTCATCAGACATTGACGATTGAGTTTTCAATCTTCCCTCAATCTTCAAACGCGAGCTGTACTCCAAACACAGATTTGCCTGCGGACAAGTATGCAACCGGTGCAAGCTCGGTAACAGGAACTAATCCATATTACGTTTTGCTTGAAACAACAGTAGCTTAAGACGCTTCTTAACACATTCCGATTCTCTGCAACGCCATTCTGTTCGTGTCGATATTCACAATTATTGGCACGAACAACAAAACAATTCAAAAACCAATGAATTAAATGCAAAAAAAAGAATACAACTTTTCAATTGGCATAACGGCCACGCAAGAAGAACTCAATATTGAACAAGATTATCAACTCATGGACATATTGTCGGAGCTGGGAATCGGTGAAGGGCAGGATCTGATGAACACTCCGATTCG
This sequence comes from Ignavibacteria bacterium, assembly GCA_039810605.1. Classification (GTDB taxonomy): domain Bacteria; phylum Bacteroidota; class Ignavibacteria; order Tepidaquicellales; family Tepidaquicellaceae; genus JAGPCH01. Next base: position 3,255 of record JBDHXH010000098.1, read on the forward strand.
TGATCTGATTGGGAAGCTGGTGAAGAATGATCTACTGTCAAAGCTTCTGGATGTGATCCTGCAAGTCGCTGATCAGCAGACCTCACCCGATTGGAAGAAACTGAAGAACTCGGAGCTTCAGGAGGTGATTACTGATTTTTTTACGTTAAATCCCTTAGTCGTGCAACTATTCAAGGGCTTAGGGAGCGGACTGGGTATGTCGATCATGAATACGACGTCATTAAGTTCAGAAACGAATGCAAAAAATACGATCCCGGATTCATCAACTCAACCTTTGAAGAATTAATATATGAATTATCAGGTGGAGATTTTACAGTGTACGAGAAAGCTAAACAATTGAAAGTGAGTGAAGTGGCAGTAATAATGCTTATGAAGGAAATAGGTTTATTCCGCAAATGGTATGCGGAGGAGCAGATGAAATGAAAAAAATATGAGGTATCTTAGTAACCCCATTCTTTTTTGAATCTGTCCCACCCCTTGTCATAAATTCGGATGGCACAATAGATAATAACATAGAATGAGATGCCAAGTAATATGGTAAATAGTTCTATGAAAAATTGTATCATAATATGAATGTAGGAGATTTAAAATTATCGTTATTACTTGATATTAGGCCGTTTGGTGCATCCGTTAAAACGGCATTGAATATCTTATCCACTTTTAATAAAAGTGCAGCACAATCATTAAAGTTTCAAGACCCAAAGATTAACATCTCCGGGATTGATTCCCAGCTGTCAAAACTCGATTCCACACTAAACAAATACCAGTCCGAAGTTACCCAAAGCGTAAGCTCAAATGAGAGCTTATCACAAAGCTTTCAAAAGACATCTTCAGTCTCGGTAACCCTTGACAGCAAACTGCAAAATATTTTCCTAAGATTTCAAGGGGTTCAAAGTGTAATTCAAATTCTCAAAGGAACTTTCGGAGCTTATCTTGCAGAGTATAATAAATTCCAAAGTGCTTTACTTGGTCTTGAGTCTATATCAGTATTCAAAGGAATTGATTCTCAATCCTCTCAGAATGCAGTAGTAAATCTTAAGATAGTTAAAGATGGACTGTTATCGGTTTCAGATGCATCTACCTCGTTAAAAAACTTGCTTGCTTCTAATTTTACGCTTGAGCAATCCATTGAACTGATCAAACGGTTCGGAGACAGTGCAGCATTCGGCAGACAAGAGTCTTTGTCTTTTGGAGAGGCTATCAGGTCGGCAACGGAAGGATTAAAGAACGGAAACTCAATTACTGTTGACAATGCGGGTGTAACGAAGAACCTTTCATTGATGCTTGAGCAGGCAGGATTCAAAGCACAGGATTTAATGCGTGCCAGTGAAGATGCCGGTGTAAGGATGGCTTTGTTTAATGGAATTGTTTCAGAAACAAATGGACAGCTCGGCAACGCAGATAAATTGATTAACAGCTCACAAGGAGGCTTGATAAAATTTCAAAAATCAATAACTGACTTAAAGATTGCCTTCGGCGGTGTCATTTCTTCCTTGACTCCGCTTATTACAGGTACGTTGACCACTCTAAATAATTTTCTCATCGCCGCTCCTGACAATGCAAAGAAAGCAGCTCTTGCCTTCGTTGGTGTTGCTACCGCCATGGTTTTCCTAAACGGGCAATTGAGTTTTTTAACAAAAGGATTTTTGCTGATTAATGCGCTTGTTATTGGACTGCCTACTCCTTTGAAAATTCTTGTCGGAGGTCTCGCTTTGATTGCAGCAGGGATACTGGCTGTTAATGGTCAGCTCACGATAATGAACATTGAACTTGCAGGCATTCCCGCTCTTATCGGGCTTGTTGTCACCGCAGCAACTGCCCTTAGTTCTGCATTCAGTGATGTTAGCACGAGTGAGATTGACATGAATACAGCAATTGAGGAAACGAATAAAAAAATTACAGAACTCGAAGCAAGCATAAATTCCTTATCCACTGTAGACCAAGCATTAAGGGATGGAATGGTCCTCAACCAAATACAACAGAAGGAATACAATACTGCTCTTGAAACAGTAAAATCTCTTTACCCTGAAGTTGTTACCGGAATTGACCAAAAGACGAAAAGTGAGATACTAAACTCGCGGGCACTTGAAGAAGCGATTGAAAAAGAGAAAGAGAAATTACGGATATTAAAAGGAGCAAGAATTGAGACTGTTAAAGGTGAGATTAGTGATTTAACTGAAACCTACATTGAGCAAACCGATACAATAGAAGAATTGAACGGCAAGCTTAAAGACGGAGCAAAAATTCTAAAGGAAGATTTCAAATTATGGAATCCCAATCCATTTAAATCATTTGAATCGTACCTTAGGGATGCTTCATCAGAACTGCTTGCTACCACAAAGGCGGCGGATGAGACCAGAAAAAAGATAGCGGACTTATTCACTGCAAATCTTCAGTCCAATACACTGACGCCGCTTCTCAGTTCTTTGCGTCAATCCTTAGGCGAAAGTAAAACCGCTATGGAAATTCTAAATTCTTCAGTCGATAGTATGGCGAGCAATCTTATTGATAGATTCAAAGCCATTACAACTTCGGGTAAAGCGTTAACCTCTGTTTTTAAATTAATTGCTTTGGGACAAAATCTCATCAAGATTGGACAGGAAATTGGGTCTAATGAAGTCTCGGCACGTGGTGAAAGTATACTAAACCAGATTGACGACAAGATAGCTGAAATTGAAGCACAAAAACAAACTATAGTAAAGAAATCTTCAACGACCGGAACGCGAACCGAAACAAATAAGGATGTAAAAGAGTTTGTAAGCACACTCAGTAAACTAAACAGCGAACTTGCAGAAATCCAAACACGAATTGCCAGTCAAACTGAAGGCGAGAGTATTACTGAAGGATTGTTTGGAAAAAAGAAAGATATAGAAGATCAGATTGCGCTGATCAAACAACTTAATGAGATAGGCGTTAAGGGCGTAATACGTAAAAGAACAATGGAGGAAATTACAGGCATAAAAGTACCAGGGAAAAGAATTATGACCGCACCACCACCTGAACCCCCGGAAGAAACGAAAACAGAAGAAGATACACAATTTCAAGAGACCTTCGAACAGTCACTGTCATTGGCACAACAACTGTCCAATGTTCTCGGTCTCGGTGCAGACAATTTCATTTCCAAACTCCTCGGCGGTCTTCAGGAAGGTCTTTCACTTGCCAATAGTTTTGCAAAATTATTTTCGCTGTTTATGAACGTCGGAAGCGGCGGGATATTTTCCTTCTTGGGCCTCGCATCAGGCGGGCAGGTCCCGGGGTCAGGATCAGGCGACACGGTTCCGGCGATGCTGACACCAGGCGAATTTGTTATAAAAAAATCAGTAGTAAAACGAATAGGAAATGGATTCTTTGAATGGCTAAATGGAGGGACATTATTCAGCTCTCTTGCCGGAAGATTCGCATCAGGCGGATTGGTAACAGCTGCAGGCTCCGGTGGTATTCAAGTTGTAGTGCTTGAATCACGCGTAAAAGGCGAGGATATTGTCCTTTCTCAAACAAGGTCCAACAACAGAACGGGTCGAAGGACTTTATAGATGTTGGCATTGACTAAAACATATAATATTGCAGAAGGGTTGCTTGAGTTTGTATTCAACTATGACCCCGTGATTGCATCATTTTATAACTTTGATGTGCTCGATATTTCCCCATTGAAATTCGGATTTGATTCCGGGAAAAATGGGGTGAGTATTTACCCAAGCAATATTGAGATTGTAATTGACGATTTTGAAGGGGACAATTATTTGACCTTCAAAGATCTCTATACGAAATACAATACAACTTACCCGTTCAATCATTACTCACTTTTTTATCTTAATGTCAAACTAAACGGAGCGGTTATTTTCAGTGGAATTATTGACGAAGTCAGTAGCGACCATGAATCTAAGACTTTGACTATTGCATTTGTAGATGGAATCAACAAATATAAAGATGTAGAGATTGGCAATCCCTACTTGTTAGACAAATTATCCCGATTGAATCTGATACCGAGAACGACAGCATCTAACGGTAATGCATGGGCTTACGGCTTCGGAGAGATTCAATACTGGAATGTATCAATACCCGGCACTATTGTTAATTCTCCGGGCTATGGAATTAATATGATCTCAACCGGCGACAAAGATACACAACTTCAGTCTGTAATATTTGCATTGGTGAAACTACTTCGTGAAGATCTACATGTTGAATTTAATAATGAATATCGGTATGGAGATTTAGACACTCCAATTGCCGATATGGTGACAATAGACCAGGTCAACATCAGGAGGATCCTCTCAAATTTAATTGGCAGATATATAGTCATAAAAAAAACGACAGGATATGATAGCGAAATTGCTGACTTAGACTCTGTGGCAGAATATCGAAAGCGAGACACATTCGAACTCATATTTGAAGATGACTCGTATAAGGTTTTCAATCACAACTGGTCAGGCAATGTCGGTCCGCTGAAATTTGAAAAAGGTATTGATGAGAAAAAAATATCCGACATATTAAAAGTAATTGCTTTGAATGCTTTTTCTTATTTTGGCTTGACAAACGCAAATACATTTTTCTTTCGGCATAAGAGATTCAATTCCATTGCTACGCCGTTAACAGAGATCCTTACAATGAATAAAACATTAACAGTTGATCGAATATCGTACTTGGTTGTAAACGACTATTATACGGATAATTACGGAAGCGAGGGGTATAAACTTGGTGCCGAGAAACTCGAATACAAGATCCCTTTCAATAGCTTTATGACTGAAAACGGATGGGAGTACCGATTGAATTATTATTATGGAAGCCAAGAAAGACGTGTATTGTATTTTTATGATAATCAGATTCCGTTTCGGGATATTCCACAGGAGGTGATTGCGAGAGCTGAATGGGATCTGCATAAGGATTTCAGGGACCAATATGAATTTGAGCTTTCGGGAATTAACTATAATTTTGATTCAACTTACTCTGTTGATTTTGAAAATTATAAGGGTAGGGTCAGACCAATTACACTTGAGCTTGATTTATTGAACAGTAAGACGAAAATGACAGCATTGGAGATTAACTAAAAATGGCTAAAAAATATGTCAACGGTTATGATCGTTTCAGAATTACAATTATTGATTCAAGTAATAATCAAACAGTGTATGATTTCACCGCAAAATATCAGGCACTCACCGAATACTATGAGAAAATATCAATTGAACAACGGGATATTTCGGGACTTGTAAAGAAAAAAATAAAATACGTTGATCATGAATTTAGAATCTCATATCCCGATGCAATTGAAAAAGATGACCTTCTTAAATTTAAACAGGTAGAGAATGCCGAGATCGAAGGTAAACAAATATTATTAACTCCGCATATAGATTATCCATGGAGATTCTTTGACGTGGTAATAATAGATGAAAGGCGTGAAATCGGACTAATGAGTCATTTCAGAGGTAACGAGAGAAC
>JBDHXH010000099.1:0-8448 GCA_039810605.1 Ignavibacteria bacterium
CTGTGAAAGTGGAAATATGTAGCACAGGCTATCAGCCTGTGAAAGTGGAAATATGTAGCACAGGCTATCAGCCTGTGAAAGTGGAATATGTAGCACAAGCTATCAGCCTGTGAAATTGGAATGTGTAGCACAGGCTATCAGCCTGTGAAAGTGGAAATATGTAGCAACAGGCTATCAGCCTGTGAAAGTGGAATATGTAGCACAGGCTATCAGCCTGTGGAAGTGGAATATTGTAGCACAGGCTATCAGCCTGTGAAAACATAATTTAATCAGTGGAAATGCCGAGAGTCGAACTCGGGTCCGGAAAGAAGACCATTAAAACATCTACATATTTAGTCTGTACTTTAAATTTCACAATACACAGGTTGACAGACTAACCAATGTATTTGCTATTCCCGAAGAATTTCATCCAAACACCCGGGACAAATGCCTGAACTATCTTATCTGATTGACGCTTCAGTAACTCCGATAAGAGAGAATCATTGAAGCGAGGTTGCTTTTTTTTTAAGCAGCCAATGCGTAGTTTGTTTCTACGTTATTGTTGTTTATTGTTTTCTGCCATTTTAAAGTTGTAGCAGCAACACTATATGCAGTTCTAACCATCTTTCTTCCCGTCGAAACCGTTGCATTCCCATTTAAGAAAATCGTTTCGAAGAGATTATTTTCAAAGAACATTTCTCACTTCAATCTTTTCTAACCTGCTTTCACATTCGATGAAACCGAACTTACATTTGATTTCACTTCAGCACGCACTTCCTTTAAGTCAGTGCTTTCGGATTCGTTAACAGATTTATCTTTGTATAAAATTCCAATAGGTACAATTACACAGTATCCCACAATCAATAGAACAGGAGCAACTGAAGTAGGAAGAAATCCGCTCACGGAGTTTTCAGACATTAAGATATAACCTACTATGATTAGAGCAATTCCTAATCCGATTATTAAGTAATTCTTCGAAGTCATTGCAAAGTGTAAATGACTCTGTTCCTTCCTTTGCTTCTTCGTTTTTATTGCATTGAGATTCTGTTGCTTAGTCTTTGCCATTAAAATTATTTTTTAAATTTTCGATAACTCATTTAGAAAATGTGAAATGCTTAGAATGCCTTTGTGAAAGTTTGTGAGATTAAGATGCTCATCCGGAGAATGTGCGTTCTCATCCGGCAGACCAAATCCAAGGAGTATGGTCGGAGCCCCGAGCAATGTCTGGAATGTATTGACTACAGGAATTGAACCGCCTTCTCTCATGAATACAGGTTCCTTCCCGAATCCTTTTCTCAAAGCTTCCACTGCTGCACCCATTGCAGGAGAATCAATCGGAGTGATCGCGCCTTTCCCACCATGCAACGATGATATTTTCACCTTCACTGATTTCGGCGAAATCTTCTTAACATATTCAGCAAACAATTTTTCAATTTTTTCCGGCTGTTGATCAGGAACAAGTCTCATTGAAATTTTTGCACCTGCCTTTGAAGGGAGTACAGTCTTAGCCCCTCCCCATATTCCGTTGCAGTCAAGTGTCGGTCTTCCGGAAGCTCTCTCGAGTGTTGTGTAGCCTTCCTCTCCAAAGAGTTCATCTATCTCAAGATCCTTCTTGTATCTTTTTTCGTCAAAAGGAAGTTTTGAATATTCTTCCCGCTCTTTTGGAGTCAACTGACGAACATCATCATAAAATCCTTCAATAAGTATTTTTCCATTATCATCTTTCAACTTACAGATAATATGAGCAAGAGCATTTATCGGATTATCAACCGCACCGCCGAAAGATCCCGAATGCAAGTCCCTGTTCGGTCCCGTAACATCAACCTGCATGTAAGCAAGTCCTCTCAATCCATAGCATATCGAAGGCACATCGCGGTCAAACATCGCGGTATCGGATACTACAACGTAATCACACTTGAGCAGTTCTTTATTGTTTTCAATAAATGCATCGAGGTTCTCGCTTCCAATTTCTTCTTCACCCTCAATCAAAAATTTTATGTTTACAGGCAATGACTTATTATTTATGAAATGCGCCTGAAGACTCTTTATATGAATATAAACCTGACCTTTATCATCAGCCGAACCACGGGCATAAATGTTTCCATTTCTGATAGTAGGAGAAAATGGAGGGTCAGTCCACAATTCAACCGGATCAACAGGCTGAACGTCATAATGTCCGTAAATTAAAATTGTAGGCTTTCCCTTTCCTGCATTCAGCCATTCACCATAGACAATGGGATGACCGGGGGTCTCATACAATTTTACGTTTTCAAGACCGATTTCATCAAGCTGGCTCTTCACATATTCAGCACATTTTCTAACATCATTACTATTTTCAGGATTGGTACTGATGGATGGAATCTTCAGAAATTCCTTCAATTCATCAACAAATTTGTCCTTGTTCTGATTTATATATTTTTCAATTTTTTCCATATATCAAAAAAATGCGATTTGTTAAAATCGCACTTTAATTTACTCAATTAACATTTAAGATTAAATTTATTATTGTTTCTGATCGATTAACTTCATGTCCTCGATCGCACCGGTATTGTTAGGGTCAAGCTGCAAAACGTGCTTATAGCTTGCCTTTGCATCTTCAAATTTTTCCAGAGCAACTTCAGACCTTGCTTTCCATAGCCATGAAGGTACATATTCATTGTCAATTGCATTGGCTGCATCAAATGTCTTTATTGCATCTTCGTATTTTTGCAGCGAATAATAGGATAGGCCCTTATAAACATAAGCTGCGAGCTGCTTTGAACCCAATTGTATTGCTTTGTCAAGATTGACGATTGCATCGGCATAATTCTTTTCGTTGAACTTTGTAACGCCTATCTGATAATATAATTCATCACTCGAACTATCTATTTTCAGTCCATCATTGAACGTAGCATACGCATTTGTAAAATCTTTCTTGTTTGCGTAAATTTGACCAAGCATAACATAGTCTTCAATGTCAAACATATCTTTTGGAACTTTGGAAAAGTTTTCCAGCGCTTTATCATAATCTTCCTTAGCATTATAAACATAGGCAAGATACTTATAAGCAGATGATACGTCTTCCGTCGAATTCTTTGAAAGTATTTCTTCAAGCTTTACCTTTGCTTCATCGTACTTCTTTTGTCCATACAAAACTTTGGCAATGTATGTCTGACCTTCCAGAGAGCCGGGTTTTAGGTTTGCATATTTTGTAAATGCTTCCATTGCATCTCCGTAATTTTCATTGAAATACATCAGCCTTCCCAACTGGAGATATCCGTCCGCGAAATTTGGATCAAGCTGGACTGATTTTTGGAATTCCCCAATTGCTTCATTGTAATTTTTTTCTCTGAAATCAACCATGCCGATACCGTAATGTGCTCTTGCGTTATTCGGATCCAGTTGCAAAGCCTTCTTATAATTATCCATTGACGGCGTGAATGCTCTCCTGAAATAATAAGCGTCGCCAAGTCCTACATAGATGTTCGGGTTCTTTTCCGAAAGCGTTTTTGCAAACGTCAGGACTGTAATAGCATCATCCACCTTTCCTGCTTTAGTGTAATTATCTGCCTGCGCAAAAAGAACGGAAAGATTCTCGGGTTCAACTTTCAATGCTCTCTTATAATAAGTATCAGCCTTATCATACTGTTTCTTCTTACTATAAAGATCTCCAAGCGTCTTCAGTACACCGATTCCTTCATCATCCTTTTTAAGAGCCATGTTCAGATATTTTTCTGATTCATTCAGAGCTCCTGTATTCAGCAAGGACAATCCGTAATAATAATAACCGTCATAACTATCCTCGCTGTTGACAACTCCCTTCAACAGCTCCGCTGCCTTTACATAGTTGCCGCTTTTCGCTGCTCTGATTCCCTGATCAATATTGTCCTGGGAAAATACTTCTGCGGATACAATACTGAAGACAAACACCATCAAGCAAATTTTCTTTAATGTGGTCATTTCAATTGTATATTAATTTATTGGTTAATTTAACTGAATTGTCCGCACCGGTTGTGTTACCGGAACGAGACTGTTTTTCAATACTATCTTCTGTCCGTCAATCCTTGTCAGAAATGTTATGAACCCTGTGGCCAATCCCATATCAACTTCTGTTGTCAAAACAGAAATCGTTCTTCTGTACGGATAACGTCCGTTTGCAAGGAGTCCTTGATGGAATTCTGCGAAGTCTTCCTGAAAACCATCATCTCTTATTTTTGACACGCGCAAAACTTTAACGGTCGAATCAATCGTGTCCTGCGTTCCCTTTGTCAGCCAATTCATATTTACTATTCCCATCGCATTCTCATTCTCTCTAACTGAATTAAGCATCTGCACCGACGTTGAGCAGACTGCTGCTGCAGTAGAGTATTGAAGTTGTTTCAGAATACTGTCCTGGACATATTTGTTAGTTGCGGAATTCTTTCTTTGAATGAAAAGTTTTATTCCTGAAGCATTACCTGTAAAAAATTTTTTAACTTCTGAATTCTGGTTTTCATCCTGGGAATTAATTTCCGTCCAGTTTTTCATTTCACCGGAGAGAATTTTCTTCAAATCATCCGAAGTAACGCGAGTAACCGGATTCTTGACATTGACAATGAATCCGATTCCGTCAATTGCAATCGGATAATCTTTTAGCTCAAGTTTATTTCTTTGAATCAGTGATTTCTCTTCATCGCTTAACATACGCGATACGACTATAAACTTTGTATCACCGTTTATCAGATCCACAATTGCATTATTGGTCGGGACAGATTTCATGATTACCTTTGCTTCGGGATTTAATCTTTGAAACTCCTTAATCTCATCTTTCATCAGGGGCTCGACGTTTTCATCAACTTCTATCTTCAGTTCACCTGATGTTGATACAGACTTGATCTCTCCGAATTTACAACCATATAGAAACACAGCAACCGAAATCGGTACAATATATTTCAACAAGAGTTTCATTTATTCTTCAGAAGTTTTTCTCTTTCTTCCCAAAGTTTTGTCTTTCTCTCTTCCTGCCTTAGCTGCTTAATCTTTGAAACCGTAGTAACAAATCTGTATACTCCATATATAATTAAAACAACTCCAAACATAATTTTACTTGAATCCAAATGTCCCGGAAATATTACTCCTGTAAGAATCAAAATTCCTAAGATAAAAGTAAGTCCTGCTGTTGCAAAATTGACATATATTGAAGCATTCATTTGAATTGGATTTTCGCTTGCACTGTCCCTTCATTTCCAAAGATGAAAAACCTCCGCGTTACTTTAATCTTGTTCAGATTAAATGTAAAATGGAGGTCAGAAAACTTAAGTGCAGAAAAGTCTTATTCGCCGTCTCCCTTATCTTCGTCGTCAGCTTTTTTCTTATCTTTAGAGCTTAGTGTGAAACTGAATGGAACGCTTACCCAGCATTTTACCGGCTGCCCGCCCTGAAGCGCAGGTGTAAACTGAAGATTCATTACCTTGTCTGCAACTTCATCCCGGAAAACATCCGGACCGCTTATGCCTCCAACCTTTATGACGGAACCATCGGTGCCTACTAAAACTTTTGCAACAACTCTTCCCTCTATTCCTGATTGTCTGGCAATTTCGGGATACCGCATCGAACCTTTAACAGAACCGAGATTAACTGCAACAGGAGCTTTTTCTACTTCAAACTGCTGGAAAACATCCTTCTTCTTTTCTTCTTTCTTTTCCACCTTCTCTTCTACCTTTTTCTCCTGAACCTTACCTGTAAAGTCTGCAGTTACCTTTGAAGGATCATCAGTGCCCGTTGATGCCACCGGCAGTTTTACATCCTCAAGTTCTTTCTGACTCTTTAGTTTAACCTCTTCTGTCACTAGCTTTTTCGCAACAGGCTCTGGAGCAAGTGCCGACAGATCTTTCAGTGCAACTTCTTTCGGCAGTTCGGGAGGCACTTCATCAATCGGAGGAGGAACATCAAGATCCTGAAGCGTGATTTCTCTTGACTGCTGCTCCTTTTCGTTTTCAGCTCTGACTTTTTCGAGATACATTGCAAAGACATATCCGCCAATTAATACAACGTGGAGAATAACTGCAACAATCAATCCCTTTGTCAAAAACTTTTGATACAATTTCTTTAGCTCGGGAGCACCATACTTCATCTTCTTGTTGATTTCTTCGAAGACCTCGTTGCTATTATCTATGGTCTCTGACATTTCTTAACCCTCCAGTTAAAGGTTTCTTAAAATTGTTTTATAAGTTAAACTACTTCAGAAATAATTTGTTCCGGAAATTTTGCACTAACTTAACAAAAATTGTAAAAATAAAAACCTGCTAAAATTATTCTACTATTTCCGCTGTAGTCATAACAATTATGTCTTTGGCAAAAGACATGATGTTCTTTGCGGTTGCTTTTCCTTCATCAGACATCATTGCTTTATTCAAATCGTCCATAGATTGGAAATACATGTCCGCCTGCATATAATATGGTGACTGTCCTCCGGCAAATCCTTTGTGACGGGATACCTCCGCTTTGATCAAACCGGGCATCTTTCTTGCGAGTGGCATGTGCTCTTCAAAATATTTTTTATCAAACTCTGCCGTATCTGCAGGTTCCTTATAATAAGCAATTAATTTTACCATTCTCTATTTGTATTATTGTATTATTTATTTTTTTGGTCCGAAGTAAGGAAGTACGCCAATCGGATTATTGAAATATTTCTTTACGAGATCGTCTGTTGAGGTAACTGTATTTCTGTCGTTGGCTTCAGCAGAACTTTCTTCAAAACCTACGAGCTTCACAAGTTCCTCCGAATTGATTTCGGGTAATATATCCTGATTGGATTTTACGCTTGCAATATCGAGCGGTTCGGAAAATGAAATATAACTTCTTGGAACAAGCTGCTTATCAGGAAGCTTAACATCGTAACTGTTGTATACGCCGGATACGGGAATTACTTTCGGATCTACAATGAACCTGTATCGGTCCTCCACATAATATTTTCCCTCCAAAAGATTATAGAGATTCAAAGCCAGCATTCTTTTGTATTCTTCCTTAGTATATTCACGCTCATTTTTAAATCCTTCAGGCGCAAATGATACCACTCTTGCAGAATATCCTTTCGTTCCAATTACAAGAGTTCCAACAGGACATTCCTTAAATATCTTTTCTGCGTCGGCATGTTTCATTCTGATACAGCCGTGTGAAGATGGCCGTACACCCAGGTTTGCATAATACCCTGTTCCGTCAATTGAATGGAAACCAATTCCCTGATTGAATGGCATGAAGTGATACATGTTTGCAGAATTAAATTGTGTTGACTGATGGTGTTCCTCTTTCAGAAAAATTGCAAACAGACCCGGACGCGATTCAAGCGCTTCGGCATCTCCATATTTATTGCCGGATGAAATAGGATATTTCTCGACTTTTCCATTCCTCCAATGTTGATACAGCATCTGTTCATTAATTCTTAATTCAAGCCAGCACTCCTTATCTGTATAGACTGTATCCTTTATGGATGTACTCAAGTCCCCTGAAGAAAGTATGTTGAACTTTCCGGCATTCTTGATCTCTCCTCCCATAATTTCATTATGAACATTTTCGGAAATTCCTGACTGTTCATCGAAATCAATTGAGAAAAAACCAAATGCAAGAATTGCAATTGTAAGCGGAGGAATCATTCTAATCAGCTTGTGCATTAAAGTGAATCCCTCAACAGAATTGCCAATTTGAGAATTTTCCAATTGTAGCTCTGCTTTTCTGATAATCATCGTCAAAAAATATCAAATTTTAAGCATAAATTAAACATAAATAAAATCCATAAACGCTCCTGTGATACCCTGTGATATCTGTGATATTTTGCAATGTTCATGCGACAAAATGAATTCAAAGCAAGCATCATTTCACGAAGTCATGTTAACTTTGCAGCCAACTTTTTTGCTCGTTCAAGAAGACGCGGTTCATTCATTTTCGCAGAGAACTTTGCGAATGCAGGCAAAGGTCCCTTCCATTTCAACTCGTCAACATTCTTAAACAGTTGCGCATCGGTGCGTAGTATTGCCAGTTGTTTAAACAACAAAGCCATACCCTTCTTTTCAACCAATACTTTTCCCGGAAAATCTTCAATAGGTCCATATTCATTCAAAAGTTTTGCAGCTCCTTTCATTCCAATGCCTTTGATTCCGGGATAGCCATCGGCGCTGTCTCCGACAAGAGCAAGCAGATCCGGAATGAGCTTCGGGTCCACGCCAAACTTCTTACGGACACCTGCATTATCTCTAATAATATTTGTTCTTCGATCTATCTGAACTACACGAGTGCCATGCACGCATTGAGCAAGATCCTTATCCGGAGTCCAAATACAGACCTTCATTACACGCTTGTCTTTGGAAGCAATCGCAGCAGCTGATGCAAGCGCATCATCAGCTTCCAGTTCAGTCATTGGCCAGACAACAATACCCATTGATTCCAAAGCCTTTTCTAACGGATGAAATTGTGCAAGCAAAACGCGATCAATCCCTTCCCCTGATTTATAGTCTG
>JBDHXH010000100.1:0-8351 GCA_039810605.1 Ignavibacteria bacterium
ATCGTTAATCGTTAATCGTTAATCGTTAATCGTTAATCGTTAATCGTTAATCGTTAATCGTTAATCGTTAATCGTTAATCGTTATTCGTTAATCGTTATTCGGGAACAGAACATTAATTATTGTTTGCAATTGAATAACCTGTATATTAGCTATATTTTGCACTAATGAATAAAAAAGAATTGAGCCGGATCCTTGATAATTCCGGCAGGAAGAAGATTTGCATTATCGGCGATATAATGCTGGACAGATATTTGCTCGGGGATGTTACGAGAATTTCTCCCGAGGCTCCGGTTCAGGTGTTTGATATCAGGAACAGCGAGTATCGTCTCGGGGGTGCTGCAAACGTTTCATTCAATGTAAAGACACTTGGTGCAAATCCATTGCTGATCGGAGTTATAGGAAATGATTCGGAAGCAGACATACTGAAAGATGCAATGAACAAACTTAAGATCGGCACTTCGGGTCTGATAAGTGAAAAAGGAAGACCAACTACCTGCAAGACCCGCGTTATCTCGGACTCTCATCATCTCCTGCGAATTGACAGCGAATCAAAAACAGATATATCGAATGCAAGCGCATCTAAAATATTGCAACTCGTTGAGAAGCATTCGAGGGAAATTGACATAATCATTCTTGAAGACTATAATAAAGGAGTACTTACAAAGAATCTAATCAGAGAGATTATAAAATTAGCAGAGAAAAATAAAATAAGAGTTCTTGTAGATCCGAAGTTCGAGAATTTTTTTGAGTATCGTGGTGTATTCTTATTCAAGCCGAACAGAAAGGAAACAGAGGATGCATTCGGAATGAAGATAAAAAATCCTCGGGATGCCGAAATTGTTGCCGGGAAATTGATGAACATACTCAAATGTACAAACGTGGTTCTGACACTTGGTGAGGAGGGCATGGCTGTATTTGAAAACAAGAAGGGAAAAATTAAGAAGACAAAAATTAAGACTCACGCGAGGAAAGTTGCCGATGTATCCGGCGCAGGTGATACGGTAATATCAACAGTTGCAGTTTGCCTTGCAGGGGGAGCTTCACTGGAAGAATCCGCGCTTGTTTCAAATTATGCAGCAGGTCTGGTTGTTGAAGAAGTTGGAATTGTTCCCGTTGACAGAAAAAAATTAATTGAAAATATTTCTTAAGGAGAAAATTTGATTACGAATGCAGATGGATTCAAAGATCTCCGCGTGAAATTCAGCAAGGATGGGAAGAAGGTTGTATTCACCAACGGTTGCTTTGACATACTTCACCGAGGACATGCGGCATACCTCGAGCAGGCAAAGTCTCTCGGAGACTTTCTCGTTGTGGGCGTCAACTCTGATGAGTCAGTTAGGAAGCTAAAAGGCGAAGGCAGACCTGTTAACAATGAAAATGACAGAGCATATCTGCTCGAAATGTTAAAGCCTGTTGACTTTGTAATCATATTCAATGAAGAGACTCCATACGAACTCATAAAGTCAATCAATCCGGATTTCCTCGTTAAGGGCGGCGACTGGAAAGAGGAGGAAATAGTAGGTTCTGATATTGTCCGAAAAAACGGAGGGAAAGTCATGAGTCTTAAATTCATTGACAATTATTCCACCACGGGCATTATGAAAAAAATTTCAGAGAAATAAATTTCTGCTTTGTCCGACACCAGCGAAAATAAGAACACACCGAGTCAGAAGCCCAAGAAAAGCAAGCTCTCCATTGTATTCAGAATAATTTTTGTTTTCATCTTTGTTCTGATTTTGCTGATCGTTGGAATTATTTTATTTATTCAGACGGATACTTTTGACAGGATTGCATTGAACATAGCGCTCGATAAATTAAATGAATCGTTTGCCGAAAAGAATTCCGTGATCTATGCAGAATCTCTTGAAGGTAATCTGCTAAAAGGTTTTGTTTTGAAAAACGGAAGCATCAAAGTTAAGAATGATACACTTCTGAAATTTTCGGAAATCGAAGCAAAGTATAATGTCTGGGCATTGCTTGACAAAGAAATTGTTGTAGATAAACTAATACTTCGCGATCCTCAAATTAATCTTACAAAAATCAAGGACAGTAACGATAGTCTCAAATGGAATTTTGCATACTTCCTTGAATCCGAAAAAAAAGAAAAGGACACCGCTAAGTCAGAATTCGACTGGGGGATAATTGCAGGAGATGTCAGCATTGAAAACGGCAACATACGCATTCTCGAAGAAAAGAATCCGGATATTCCAATAAGAGAGATCATATTGCCTAAACTTGATTCAATGAATTTCGGAAAACTGGACGTTACAAATATGAATCTCAATTTGTCCGCACGATACTTCCCCGATATGAAATCCGTTGACATAAAAAACCTTAGTGCCAATACGAACTCGGATTTCAACTTAGAGAAACTTTCTTTTGCTGCAAGTTTGGATGAGAAAAAAGAAATTACCGGCATTAAAAAGCTTTTCTTGCAGACCTCCAGAACCAACGTCGAAATCAGCAAACTTGAAGTAAATGAGTTCAATCCATTGAAGGGGTTTAGTTATGACAGTCTGGGGTCAAAGAGAATTGAACTTGATATGAAAGCAGATAAGTTTGACTTCAAAGATCTTTGCTTCTTTCTGCCGGAAATAAATTTTCTCGACAGTACCGTGTCGGTCACTTTATCTGCAAATGGAGAATATGGTAATCTGAACATTGACACGCTGATTGCATCTACTCCAAATTCGCGATATTCTTTTGAAGGCAATGTGAAGAATCTTCATAAACCTTCGGAGCTGTATTTTAATGTAACGGGAAATGATATAGAAATTGATCCCCGTGATGCAAAGTTAAATCTGCCTGGAATCAATATTCCTGATTACAGCTATCTCGGCAATGTCAGGATTCCTTATGTAACATATAAGGGAGAGCCGGCAAAGTTTAGTTCAGACTTTGATGTGAGAACGAGTGCGGGTAATGCAATGGGTAATGTTTATTTTGATTTCACGAAGAACATCTCCGAATATAAAGGCGACGTATCCGTCAGCGAATTGAACATCGGGAAAGTTGTCAAAGATAAAGATCTCGAGAGCAGCATCAACGGAAACTTCAAAGTTGATGCAAAAGGATTTGATTACAGGACAATGTCGGGCAGAATGAATTACAGCATTCACTCGACAAGATTTTATGGACAGAATATTTCTAAGTCAGACGGGCAGCTTAATTTCAACAGAGGCAATGTAGGACTTGATGTAGCATATAACTCCAGCTCATTGACGACTAAGGTTGCGGGAAAAGTAAATATCTCCAATCTGAATAATATTTCTTACGATCTCAAAGGCTCGGTTTCAGGGCTTAATGTTGCGGCATTTACAAAAGACAATTCGCAGACGAGTAATCTTTCATTTAATTTTGCGGTTAACGGAAGAGGTTATGATCCGGAAAATATTTCGGGAACATATAAGATTGATATGAATGCATCAACTTATGCAGGCTATAACATTCCTGCGACACCTATTGATGCAGAGATTGATCAGGATGGAAACATTAAGAAGTTAACATTGAAATCTGATCTTGTTGATGTTAAGACTGAAGGTTCATTTAACATGAATTCATTGATGAATTCATTTACAAGCAACATTGATAAAGTAAGTTCCGAATTGCTCGCGAAGTTTTTTCCTGATTCGGCTAAAGCAATTCCTGTCAGAGACTTCACAGTATCGTGCAACAATCTTAACATGAAATATGAAATAGACATTAAAGACCTTGCGCCGCTATATTCATTTACAGGTAATGATACTTTAAAGATAAAATCGCATTTAACCGGAAGTATAAGTGACAGTTGCGGGAAGTTCAGGTTATTTGCCGATGGTGTGTTTCACGAAGTGAATCTCAACGACTCGTTATTTGTAACTGATACTGCATTCCTGAAGGCTGAAGTTGTAAATGATATTGCTTCAAACGATCTGAAGGGGTTCAATGCGGACATAGATTTCTTTTCAAAGAAGTTTATTATGAAAGGAAAGGAATTCGATTCAACGGATGCAAATATTAAATTTGCAGAAGGCAAGAATCAGATTGTGCTTTTCACAAAAAAAGATTCGACCATCAGAGCATATACTCAAGCTGCCATTGAAGACTCCGCGGTTATAAGGATTGATTCAGTTTCATTCAGATATACGGACTATCTGCTTACAAACAACAAAGCAATAATAATTAAGCCAACGTTGATTGACAGCAATCTTACACTTGATTTCAGGCAGTTCGCGGTGAACAGTCTGGATCAGAAATTGTTGGTAGAGGGAACATATTCAACGGGAGACACAAGCAACATTCGTGTTTCGGCATCCAATATTGATCTTGGAATTTATCAGCGCATGTACCTGGATAATGAGGATACAGCAAGCATCCTCAACGGAAAAGTCAGATATCTCGATGTCAATTACAGCGGAACGTTTCAGGATCCGCAGATGGAATTGATGATGACGACGGAAATATTGAGAGTAGGCAAGACGAAGATCGGGAGGCTCGATGCGATGGTAAAATATTCAAACGATGAAATTGTTCCGAACATAGTTTTTACAAATGAAAAATCAACCGGCAAATTTTCTCTAACAGGTCTGGTGCCGTATGCAAATCCGTTTATAGGTCTGGACAGCATTGCAAGACAGAAGCGTGTTGAGGGGAAGATTGTAAGTCTTGACGCTGTTGCAGACAACTTCCAGTTGAAAGTTTTCCAGCAGATGCTGCCTTACACGAGCAATCTTTCGGGGGTACTGGATGGCAAGATTAGTTTTCACGGCACAAGTGATAAGCCCGATCTGACGGGGAGTATGAATGTTAAAAAGGGTCAGGTTACGGTAACACTCACGAAAATGATTTATGACTTTGAGGCGAAGCTTTCAACAAAGGATGAAAAGCTGCTTATCGAAAGTTCAAAGTTGTTTGTAACCGATGACCCGAATCGTTTCATATCAGCAGCGGGATATATTGATTTCACCGATCTAACGCTCAAAGACATTAATCTAGTGATGAAGGGCGATGTAAAAGCATTTGACAGGGATAACGGAATGACGGAACTCGGGATATTCGGAGATTTATGGGTAGGAAGCGGAAGAAACAGTTTGCGGCTTAGAGGTAATGCATCAAGACTTGACTTTACAGGTAATCTTGTGCTTGTGAAAGGAAACGTTGTTTTCAATCCTTTCATTCAGGAAGCATATAACATTTATACTGACGACATTAGTTATGGGATTCTGATAGACTCTTTGAAGGAAGACGGCAGGTATAAAAAACTATTGAGGCAAGGAGATGACAGCGTGATAGTGCTGACAGGTTTGAATCTGAATCCGTTCGATAAAATTCTTTACACGAGCAGCAAAGAAAATGTCAGGAAGGAAGCAAAGGAAAAGTCGGGGAAGTTTTTCTACAATGTGATTGTAACAACATCGGGGAATGTCTTTTTGAAATTCATCGTCAACGAAAAAACACAACAGGAATTTTTCGGAGAGATAAGAACGGAGGATCTGAATATTTATAATGATGAGAATAACAAAATGATGGGGAGAGGCACCATAACACTTGGAGAAAGCTATTACAAATTTTTCAGAAAATTTGATGCTTCGGGTAAGATTAATTTTGTTGGACCGATTACAAATCCCAGACTTGAGATACTTGCGACATACAAAGGATATTCAACGACTTCTTCACAGGGTGGCATAAGGCAGTCTGTAGTAGATGTTGAAATTGACATGAAAGTTACCGGGAATGCGGAGAACCCTAATCTTGCCATTTCACTTAACAAGGGCGGACAGGTTGAGTCGGGCTCTGACGCGACGGCAGATGCGATTTCATTTCTATTGTTCGGGCAGTTTAAGGATCAGCTTTCATTCAGCGAGAGTTCGAGCTTCGGAGCAACGCTTGGTGCAAATTTTCTTTCAAACTATTTTTCGTCATCAATAGAGCAGGTATTTCCGTGGCTGATAAATACGGAAGTGAATTACATTGATTCGAAGTCGGGGAGTTTTGCGGAGAATACTGATATCCGTTTCACTGCCTCGGTTGGCGATGCAGTTATCCGATTTGGCGGACAGATCTTCCGGGGAATTGCCAACACAGATATAGTAGTTGATTATCCGCTCAACAGGGTTTTCGGAATGGAGAAAGCATCAAGCAATCTCATGGTAAGGATTGAAAGAGTATATGATCCGTTTATAAATCAGAACAGCATTTCAAATACTGATGGTTCGAGAGCAGGTGCAGTGCTGTATTACAGAATTAGATTTTAAATCAGACTTACAATTAAATTAGAAAAAGAAATATTAGCTCTGCTTTCAAGGGGAAGTGTTTCTCTCAAGACAAATTCCATTATGAAGAGGCTGCACATTAAGCCATCTATGAAGTTTGAATTGAAGAGGACTCTGAATGAATTGACGAGGCAGAAAAAAATTATTAAGGACAGGAAGTATTACAAGATGTTACCCCGTTCGGAAAACAGTTATAGCACAGGTGAAATTGATTTCGGAAAAGACGGCAGAATGGTTGTCAGAGTCCCCGCGTCAAAAGGGGGAGGCATTTACAAAATTTCCGATGTGAAAACGTTCAAGCCAAGTATTGGAGATACAGTAGAATTTAGCTTGAACAGGACTGCAGGCAAGGACGGGAAGAAAAGTGCAAAGGTCATCAGGATTATTGATGGAGGTAAAAAATTTGTTACCGGAAGATTTGAAAATTACAGAACTCACGGCATTGTCATACCCGATTCAAAGGATATACGCAAGGAAGTATTCATATCTCCGGAGATGTTCAACAAAGCCTCTGACGGAGACAAGGTGGTTTTTGAAATTCTGAATCCGGAAGAGATGCATGATGAATTTGCGGATCTGCGAGGAAAGATCACGGAAATACTTGGAAAGACAGGAGACAGAGCTGCAGAGGAAAAGTCAATCATGCGGAAGTTCAATCTCGTGAAAGCATTTCCCAAAGATGTAATGAATGAAGCAGAAGAGACTGAAATAGAACGAACTTTAAAAGGAAGAACTGATCTTCGAAAGAGAAATATTTTCACAATAGATCCCATAGACGCGAAGGATTTTGATGATGCAGTTTCTCTTGAGATTAACGATGACGGAACATATCTGCTCGGAGTTCATATTGCTGATGTTTCACATTACGTGAAGGAAAATTCGGCACTCGACAAAGAGGCGCAAAAGAGAGGAACAAGCGCTTATCTTGTCAGAAACGTTATCCCCATGCTTCCGGAAAAGTTATCGAATGACATTTGCTCGCTGAAACCGGATGAGGACAGACTGACATTTTCGATTTTCATGATACTTTCGAAAAGAGGAGTTCTTAAGAGTTTTGAAATTAATAAATCAATCATTAGGAGCAAAAGAAGATTTACTTATGAAGAAGCGCAGAAGATTATTCAGACAGGAGAGGGAGATTTTTCCGAAGAGCTGGGAAAGATGTATAAGCTTAGCAAGACAATTACAATGAAGAGACTGAAAGAAGAGAGTCTGGACTTTGATTCGAATGAAGTAAAGTTTATGTTTGACAAGAAAGGGAATGTGAAAGACATTGTTGTGAAAGAAAGGCTCGATTCGATGAGGCTGATTGAGGAGTTCATGCTGCTTGCGAATAAGTGCGCGACATTGTTTGTGAAGGACCTCGCAAAGAAAAACGAAATGTTCTACCCGTTCATATACAGAGTTCATGATATTCCTAACAGGGATAAGGTGAAAGAGCTCTCCGAGTTCATAAAGCAGTTCGGATACAGCATAAACATTGAAGACAAGAACTCATTGCGAAAGTTGCTAACGGAAATAGAAGGCAAACCGGAAGAATTCATTATTAACGATCTGCTTATACGCACAATGGCAAAGGCAATTTATACGACGAAAAATATTGGTCACTACGGATTAGGATTTAGAGACTATACTCACTTTACGTCGCCGATAAGGAGATATCCTGATTTGATAGTACACAGGATTTTATTTGATTACATCAGACAGGGAAAGGAGATTAACAAACGAGTTGAGTACTACAAGAAGGTTCTTCCTGATATTTGTAAACAAAGTTCTGTAATGGAGCAGAATGCAGAAATTGCAGAACGCGAGTCAATAAAACTTCTGCAAGTGGATTTTATAAGCAAGCATGTCGGAGATGAGTTTGAAGGAATCATTTCCGGAATAGTGCAGTTCGGAATGTTCGTTGAGATAATGGATATACTTGTTGAAGGGATGATAAGATTCAGAGATATAGATGATGACTATTATGAGTATGATGAACGGAATCATCTTGCGAAAGGCAGACGCCGCGGGAAGACGTACAGAGCGGGACAAAAAGTGAGAGTGAGAGTAATTCGAGTCAACAAGGAAAACCGAAAGATTGACTTTGTACTTGT
>JBDHXH010000101.1:0-8041 GCA_039810605.1 Ignavibacteria bacterium
TGTTTTTTGAGGATTTCTACAGGCTAATAGCCTGTGCTACGATTAAATCCTTACTTTTGGGACAGCCCCGGACCTAAGATTTTGATCTGACTTTCGGAGATCGTTTTGGACGGATGTGATCATTTCAAATTACCTCAAGAATCGGTTTAATTGACATTGTAAAATTCTTTCACATAATAGCCTGACAACTTAAACAAACAAGCGTTCTCAATTTCGAGATTGGGAACGCTTGCTAAACTATGGATCAGAACAAATATTGCGGAGCTATCAAAGAATCACGGACTTATCACTGTTACAAATTCATTTGAGTTATTGAATGTCAATGTTATGTCGGTAAGATCTACAAAGTCATCGGCATTAACGTCAGTCACAACATAACCTGTTGCAAAGCCTGTTGCATCATTAAAGACGTTGACTATGTCTGTTAGTTCAACGGACCCATCCTGATTGACATCGCCTCCGAATATCCCAAACTTGATGGGAGAAGTATCAACTTGCTTCATATTATTGCCAAATGCTTTCGAAGCAAGGTCGGTAAAATCGTAAGTAGAACTTTTGTTGAATTGTGGAAACTGGATTACTGAAGAAGACCAGGTTGCTATCGAATTTCTGTGACGTATTTCAAGAAAGTAATTTGTTCCCACGAGGGCTTTTGAAAAGGAAGACTGTGAGTTTCCCGCTGATGATACCAGAGCTTTAGACGAATCAACAACCGGATATGGGAAGATTGCGCTTCTTAAAAGGTATCTTACCGTATCTGCAATCATGACATTGGTTGCGGGACGGTAAAATCCTTCTATGAGCGAGGTGCAATTGAGCAGCAACGGAACATCTGTCTTATTGTTAAACTGAAGTCCCCAGGCAATAACAATTCCTGTATCAGGACCTGCATCGTCGTTGACTGTCAGCACCCAATTTCCGTTAGTATTTGTTCCGGAGTAAATTGCATCAATGTCAAACATCGGCTTGATTTTCGGACTGAATGAAATGTACCTGTCACTCGCAAGAGAACTGTCAGCATCACTGTCAAATACTGTCACCACATTTCCAATACTGTCTTTCAGAAAATGATTGGAAAAAAATTCCACACTTGAACCGAGTGGATTTGTCAATGTGAGTCTAAGATGATCTTCTCTTTTGTGATTCAGCGCAACAAATATGTTAACATCCGAAATTGACTCATTGAGCGGTACTTTTATGGTATCTTTTGAATTTCCTGTTGCCCCGGCAGATGGAATTCGTTTGTTAGGCATATTGAGATAGAAGCCTTTTTGAAAATCATGGTTTGAGTATCCATTTACGGGGGACTGTATGCTTCCGGACATGAAACCATTGAAGGTAAAGGAGCCTGCACGAAGATTCAGTCTTGGACTGGAGCTCGTACTTCCCCATGTCAATCCATCGAAATTATAAACCGCATTCAAAACGGCGTCATTGTCATTTGATTCATTTTGAGATTCAAACATAGAATTGTTGATGTCGTTAATTGATTTGAGATCATGAGTTATCCGGAGTTCATCCATGTATCCGCTGAATGCAGCAACAGCTGGTGCAGCGCCAACAAATAGCGAATCCATTCCATCATTTATGTTCGCAGGTGAAATATTCCCGACTGTGCCGGGCTTTCCGTTCAGAAAAAATTCATATCTTCCGGTTGTACCGAAGTATGTGAATGCGACATGATTCCATCTCTGGAGCTTTACGGTATCATTTGAAAGGATCTGAAGATTGTTAATATATGCGGTCAACTTACCTGATTCGATTCTAAGAGCATATTCCGGAACGAAGGAAAGATAGGGTCCTTTGTAAACAATTATTCCATTTATAGATTTGGGAAAAATCCAGCATTCGATTGTCATCTTTGATGTAGGGTTAAGCGCAGAGTTATCTGCAGATGACAGGTAACCGCTTGACACTGAAAAATCCAGACAATCATTCATCTGCAGGTGGTTAAGCGGGACATCTCTTAAATCAAGCGGCGTTACACCTGCAGGTTTACCGTCGTTTCCTTTATCAGAGAAATCCTTTGTGGAAAAAAAAGATCCTGAAGCTGTGTTGTTCTGCATTGTCATTGAAAGCACCAGATTATTAAAAAGGCTCTGACTCGCTATCCCTAATGGGGTTCTCATCAGCATCGGAATATTCAGCGCGAAGAGTTTTGTATTCCAGATTCTAACATCATCAATACTTCCCGCAAATGGAGTTGTCGCTCCCGATATCCCAATGTAAAGTGAATCTGTATTTGAAACGGGCGCAGCTCCTCCGACAACAGCATTGGTATCAAATAAACCATTGATGTAAAAAGCAAACTGGGCGTTTGCAGAATCATAAATGCATGCAACATGTGTCCATCTATTCACCTGAACGGCAGTTTTGGAAACAAGCCTTGGCGTACCGTTTGTAAGAACTTGCAACTTGCCGCTTGTAAGAAGTCTCATCCCATATCTTAGAGATGAACCAAGCAGATTCCCTTTCGAAAAAATGCCCTTGGAAGTACCCGTAAGTCTGGAAGGATTTATCCATGCTTCCAAAGTGAAACTCCCGGTAATATTCAGTGAACTCGAATTTTCGACAACAATATACTGCGAACTCGACCCGAAAGTCGCAGCCTGATTCCAGTACATTTGAGACTGTGCTGAATCAACAATTAGGAACAAGAAAATTAAATTCAGGATTAAAAGAATTTTTGTTGACACGATTGTTTAGTTTAGATTAATATATTATGTGTATTCAATATTCACGATTCACGATTCACGATTGACGATTCACGATTGACGATTCACGATTGACGATTCACGATTGACGATTCACGATTGACGATTCACGAAAAATACTTGACGCAAAGATACGAACGGCAATTCTTCCGACAAAACCAGATTTGCTCCAATCTTAGTCGCCCTGTTTAGTTGTCATTACAAAAAAAATTGAATTTGATTCAAAAATTCACTTTTTTGCAATGAAACCAAAAACAATTCTTAGTCTTCGTGAAGTCTTCTGACGAATTATATCTTCTCATTAAATCTTTAAGTAAACAGGAGAAGAGTTATTTCAAAAAATTTGCATCTGCATTTGCAGATAAGAAGAACAGCAATTATCTAAGACTCTTCGATGAAATTGTAAATCAGACAACAGGAGATTATAAAGAAGAAAGAATTAAAAAGAAAAATTTTGGAGGAAAATTCATTAAGAATTTCTCATTTCATAAGAACTACTTATACAACATGATCCTGAATTCTTTGGTCATGTATAATCGTGACAAATCCGAAGAGTATAGTTTAAGATTCATATTGTCTCAAATAAAAATTCTTTTTGAAAAAAATCTGGCAGAACAGTCTTACAAACTTCTGCTCAAAGCAAAAAAAATTGCACGGGAAGGAAACTGCTTCCCCGAGCTGCAATCACTTTATGCAATTGAGAAGACAATTGTAAAGCAAATCATGAATAGTTCCGATTTCAATGAAATATTTGAGAGAGTTACAACAGAGCAGAAGGAAGCATTCACAAAGCAGATAAACGCTTTGGATTACGCTACTCTATATACAAGAATTGGAATTTTAAGTGAACGAAGCGGAACAGGACATCGAAGGAACCCGGTTGATTCAGCATTGTTCGAGGACATTTTCCGTCATGAATTAGTCCAGGATGAGAGCAAGGCGCTTTCCTTTCAAGGCAAGTACTATCTGTTTAATATCAGGCTGCAATATTTTCTTTCAGTTAATGGATATAGCAGAGCTCATAAAGAAGCGCTTAAAATTGTCAATCTATTTGAGGACGATCAATCATGGCTAAGAAAGGACCTACATAAATACATTGTGGCATTGATTAATCTCCTCACTGTTCAATGCAGAGTATCTGATTTCCCGGAACGTGAGGAGACAATTCGTAAGTTGTCTGACTTGAGCAAGAAATACAATAGTCTCATATCTGATTCGGACAAATCACTGATATTTTACTCGACATCTGTTTTGAGTATCAGTTCGCTGTTCATGAATCCCGACAGAGCATTACTCAAAAAGCATCTCGAAGATGTCAGTATGAATCTTCCAAAGTTTGAAAAGAAACTTTCGCTTCAGAAAAGAATAATTATTTATTACTTTCTCGGTGTCGGTAATTTTGTGATTGGTAATTTCGAAGGCAGCATCTCTTCAATGGGGAAAATAATCAACGGCGAAAAATCAGATCACTCTGAAGACTATCAATGTCATTCAAGAATTGTTAATCTGCTTTCATATTATGAACTTAAATATTTTGATTCGCTTGAACACGTTTTGAAATCTGCGTATCGCTTCTTAAGCAAAAAGAACCGCGTATTCAAATATGAAAATATAATTCTCAAATATCTTCGCCGGTCCTTCCGAATCAAGACAAAAGATGAACTCAATGAGATGCTGATTGAAATGCGGGATGAGCTTAATGAAATATATGATGATGAATATGAGAGAAATGCCTTCGATGCATTTAATATTATCTACTGGCTCGAAAGCAAAATAGAAAAGAAACCGCTGATTGAAGTAATGAAGAAAAAGAGTTTACAAAGTTCATAAGGTTCATATCTTTTGATTGATATGAAACCTTACGAACCTTATGCGAATTTTGTGAGAGTTACTTTAAGAGCATCATCTTCTTGACATCGCTGAAATTGTCCGAAGAAATTCTGTAAAGATACATTCCGCTTGAAAGGCCTGATGCATCAAAGTTAACAGTGTAATAGCCTGCACTTCTGAATTCATTCACAATCCTTGCAGCTTCTTTACCCGACATGTCATACAAGACTATACTAACCATTCCGTCAACAGGCAGATCGAAGTCAATCTTTGTTGAAGGATTAAATGGATTAGGATAGTTTTGTGAGACGCTGAACTTTTGCGGAATTCCGATTGCGACTTCGTTTGTCAGATTGAAATATTCAAAGTTACCATTGTAATCAATCTGCTTTAGCCTGTAATTATAAGTGCCACTGTTTAATCCCGCATCAGTAAAGGAATAATTTTTCCTTTCACTTGTTGTTCCATTTCCCTGCACGCTGCCGGCTTTGCTCCAATTGTTCAGATTAGAATTGCTTCTTTCAATTTCAAATCGCGAATTATTACTTTCGCTAAAAGTTGACCAGTTCAATGTTACATCATTTCTTGAGATTACGGAGCTGAAGCTTGCAAGATTTACGGGAAGCGGAGCATCGGGAACTATCTGCGCTCTCAATTCTCCTCCTGGGAACAAGTTTGTATGGATATTCAAATAAACTGAATCACCCAGCAGCCATCCTTGCTGCTGTGCTGTAAGGACGTAGCTGTTACTATAACTTCCGCTTGTAACTCCAACCGGAAATCCTACCAGTCCAATTTTTACACCGGCATTTTGAGTTGCTGTGGCAGGTGCGTGAAAATGTGCTGCGGTTGAATTGCCAAGCAGACCGGAAAATGTTATGCTGACTGATAATGTCATAGTTGCATCGTCGTATGTTCCGGTACAGGAACCTGTACCCGGTGATGCATTCGGCGGAACTTCCGCCGCTCCGGATAAGGTTACGCTAATCGGATAGACAAGAGCGTAAGATCTTGCCTGCGACAATAGCATTAGCGAAAGCACAACAATTGTGCAAAGCATAACTCTGTTGCAGTGTTGCATTTTTAACCTCCTTTAGTTTATGATTTTGGAACGAGTTGATTTGACGATAATACAAAATTAAAAGGAAGACCTTCCCTCATTGAAACCAAAATATTCCGAAGTGTAGAATTCAGATTTTAGAGATATCTACGAAAAGAAGTTTGAAGCGGATTTAAAAAGTTTTACGAATTATTCTTTTGAATACTTTCCGGTCAGTTCTGCTTCATCTATTAGGTGTCCTGAAATCGAAGCGCGCAATTCATTCTTGCCGGAACCTTCTTTAATGTTCAGAAGAACATCAAGAGCATAAATTTTAATAATGTATCTGTGAGTTCCTGAAGGAGGACATGGACCGTTGTATATTAATCTCCCGAAGTCGTTTCTTCCCTGATGATATTTAAGAAGAGAATTCACTGATGATGCTCCTTCCGGAAGTTCGGTTACTTCCTGCGGAATATCATAGACAATCCAGTGAACAAAATCTTTTGAAGGGGCATCCGGATCGTTCATTATTAACGCGAAGGATTTTATGCCTCCCTTCTTTACATTCCATTTAAGCTGCGGCGAGATGTTCTCACCGTCGCAGGTAAATCTTGAAGGTATCAGCTCGCCTTCGCGAAAAGATGAACTCGAAATACTCATGTCGCCGTCTTTTCTGTTCATGGAAATTTCAGTCGAAGAATTATTTTCAACTTTCTTTACTTCATCCTGTTTCGAACAGGATAAAAATACCATTGACAGGACAATAATGAAAATTCCGGATTTTATATTTTCCATTCCTGGCAAATCAAATTTTTAAATGCATGCCAAATTTATTTCATCAGAATCATTCTCATCGAATCAGAATAACCATCGGAGCTAAGTTTGCAGAAATAAATACCGCTCGGATAGTCAGAAGCATTCCATTGAGTTTCATACCTGCCTTGGGACAATTCACCATTGACTAAAGTCTTTATCAATTTTCCGTTTACATCAAAGACAGATAGATTAATAAAAGATTTAGCCGGCAGGTCAAATTCAATCTTAGTCTCGGGGTTAAATGGATTAGGATAATTTTGTTTTAACGAAAAAGATTTTGGGACTTCAGTTCCGATCTGATTTACATGTGAAGACGGGTTATCTTTGTATAATATCAGCTGACCTTGAATTGTATAATGAGGTTCTGTATGACCGTTGTTATTGTAATTGCAATCGCTGCAGGTCTGACCACTTATGCACGATGGGTTATTTGGTCTGCAGAAATTTTCGTACTGCTGAAGGGCATAGCTAAGGGTAACATTTTGCCCCGGTATGACGCTGTTTGACGCATCAACTTCAAACGGGATAACGCTTGCGCCGGGACACCATCCTGCACGCGGATACTGCCACGTGCCACCCTGCGGACTGCATGGATTCGATGAGCAGTCGCTTCTCCAGAGATAATGTTCTGTCGAAGTTGCTCCTACTGTAAGCGTATGAATCTTATATGAAAACTCCGCTGCGTTATCCGTATTTCCCTGCCCGTGTCCTGTTGTAGTAATTCTGACTTTTGCCTTAGTCGTGATTCCGTCTATCATGACAATTTGCGGAGTGAGATAACTTTCTGGAGGTTGTGATGGATCTCCATACAGTACGTGATTGTTCTGCCAGAGATTGACTACTTTGAACGGCTTGTTTTCAATCTCACCATGTATGAATGCAAACTTGACTGTTACAAGCCATCCGCGAGAACCGCCGATCCAGCTTTCGATATAACTGCCGAGTCTCACGGAGTCATGAAGCAAAGGCATGTAGTCTGTTACGTCCATAACAAAAACACATTGCCCCGGATAACCACTGCCGACAATATTATAAGGAGTGACAATTCTGGCGATTTCATAATTCGTTGTAGAATCAACATACAACTTTATCCAACCGAGTCTGTCCCATGGATCACAACCAGCAGCAGGACATCCGATAGTATAATACATCAGTATTTGTTTGTAATGTGTATTAGTATCCGGCAATGAGAAATTATCATAATGAACATCAGCCCAGTTTTGAAAGGTCTGATTGAAAGTTGTAACCCATGTCGTATCATCGGCATGAGCGCTCTTTAGTGAAATAAATAAAAGTGGAGTTACCAAAACATAAAAAGTCTTCTTCACTGAAGAAAACTTGGTTAGTATTTCTCTAATCATGACACCTGAATTTTTGGTTTACAATTATTTCATCAAATTTATGAAAAATAAATTTTACAATAAACTGCAAGACCGCAAAAAATTTCCGAAGAAACAGATGATTCATATATCTAAAACCAATGCTGTTCAAATTAATTTTGAAATCGAGTAATAACTTAGAAAGTATATCAAAATCGGAAGCTAAAATATTTTTTTTGAAAGCAAACCCGCCTGTGAAAAATTGCCGATAAGAAATTCAAAGCAATGGCGATAAGCAAGAATTGCCAGTAACGAAGCGG
>JBDHXH010000102.1:0-8038 GCA_039810605.1 Ignavibacteria bacterium
AGTTTTGTGCCTAAATTACCACATAGACACATAGGAAACATAGACACATAGTTTTTTGGTTTTGCGTTGATTTAAGTCTTTGACTTCCAATTTTTAGAATTTAAATTATCGGATTTAAGTTTTTAGTTTTATTTTTTTGGCTTTTGAGTTTTGTGCCTAAATTACCACATAGACACATAGGAAACATAGACACATAGTTTTTTGGTTTTGCGTTGATTTAAGTTTTTGACTTCCAGTTTTTAGAATTTAAATTATCGGCTTTAGGTTTGAAATTTTAGAGTTAAATCTACGTTGCTATGTTTTCTATGTGCCTAAATTACCACATAGACACATAGGAAACATAGACACATAGTTTTTTGGTTTTGCGTTGAATTTAAATTATCGGCTTTAAGTTTTTAGTTTTATTTTTTTGGCTTTGAGTTTTTTAGTTTTTTTAGCTTTTGGTTTGAAATTTAGAGTTAAATCTATGTTGCTATGTTTTCTATGTGCCTATGTGTTGAAGTTTTCCGGTTTTGGGTTTGAAATTTAGAGTTAAATCTATGTTGCTATGTTTTCTATGTGCCTATGTGTTGAAGTTTTCCGGTTTTTGGTTTGAAATTTAGAGTTAAATCTATGTTGCTATGTTTTCTATGTGCCTATGTGTTGAAAAATCTTTTTTATGTTTACTTTATTGAGTTAAAATAATTTTTTCAAAAAATCATATTATCAATCAACGTAAGGAGAAAAGTAAAATGTTAAAAAATAGATTTATGATTGCAGCTACATTCATCATTGCTGTCATGTTGCTTGCCGGATGCGGCGAGAAGAAAGAAACTGCGGGCGTGAAGGATGGAGACAAATCAAAGACTTCAGATTCATCGCAAATGTTAAATAAAGAAAGTCAATCAAAGAAGTTGGCGACTGATGAGGGGTTGAAATCTGAAACATCAAATAAAACTAAAGAGGACTCAACAATGCAAAATGAAACTGCAGGCAAGGAAGATCCAACAAAGAGTAACAAGTCAACAGGCAATATTGCTAAAATTGAAACAACTATGGGAACAATCAAGATCAAGCTTTTTGCCGACAAAGCTCCTTTAACTGTCGCAAATTTCAAGAAGCTTGTTAATGAGGGATTTTACAACGGTGTAATCTTCCACAGAGTCATTGACGGATTCATGATTCAGACAGGAGACCCGACTGGAACAGGTACAGGCGGTTCCAAAGAAACAATCAAAGATGAGTTCGGCGCGGGATTGAAGCACGATAAGAAAGGAATGGTTTCAATGGCGAACAGAGGTCCTAATACCGGCACATCCCAATTTTTCATTACACTTGCCCCTACACCATGGCTCGATGGCAAACATGCAATCTTTGGTGAAGTAATTGATGGTATGGACGTTGTTGAAAAAATTGGAAAGACTAAAACTGCAGGTGCCGATAAACCCGTTACCGATATTAAGATGACTAAAGTAACTTTGGTAGATAAATAGTTTGTAAGTTTTAGATTTCATAAAGTTCATAAAGCTCGTAAAGTTTATGAACTTTATGAACATCAATTCCTCCACAGCAAAAGGACTTTCTTCAAATCTATAAGCCCCATCGCCGATACGATTACAAGATATATAACAACCATCAGCATATTCAATATCAACGCCGGCCAGATTGCGGTTACCCACTTATTAACACCAAAATAACACATCGCAAAGAAGATAAAAGTTATAGCCGCGAGTTTTAGTATTCTGCTCCATGGATAATCTATTCTGTAAATTTTCTGTGTATAAAAATATATTATTATGAACATCGAAAGGTAAGTGAACATGGTTGCTGCTGCGGCTCCCATAATTTCATAATGGGGAATAAGCAGAAAATTAAAAATCAAATTCAGGATGAAACCCGCGGCAGTTACTGCAAGTATGGCGTAGGTTCTGTTGGTAAAAAACGGCACAGCATTGAGAGTCGAATATAATCCCGAGAAGAAATATGCAAGCAGAATTACCGGAACAATCTTAAGTCCGCTCCAATAGCCGGCATTCAGAAATTCAAATCCGAATACTGAAATCTTAACGGCGCTATCAGTTACCGCCGACAATAGCAGAAACAAAAACAAACCCGCGAATATGAAATATGAAAAAATGTTCGAGATAATTTTTTTGTTATCCGGATTCTCTGAAATGTTGAGAAAGTAAGGTGTCCACGAAAATTTAAACGAAGCAATCAGAAATCCCATGGCTGATGCAAGCCGGTAGTTCGCAGAATAAATTCCCACAATATCTTCATTGAAAAAATATTTGAGAAAGAATCTGTCTGATATGTCAATCAGAAGCACAAAGAATCCGACATATACAAATTTATTTCCGAACCCAAGCATCTCTTTGATCCTGATAAAGGATATATTGAACCGCAGATATCTGCGTGTCATTATGATTCCAATAATGAAAGTTATTGCCGCAGATATCATGTATGCAAAAAATATTGATTCGATTCCCTTCTTCAAAAAAACAATCAGGACAAGACTCAAAACAATATTGACGATGAATGTGGAAGAGTTTATGAGAGCATAAACTTCGGACTTCATTTCGGCTCTGAACAGAAGCAGAGGAAAACGGTAGAGCGTATCAATGAATAAGTATGCCGATAAAATCTTAACAAGAAAAATACTTTCGGTTGGGTTGTCAAATCCAAACAGGTTGACAATTGAAACCGCATTCATGAAGAGGATAATCGAAAATATGATTGACGAAAAGGTTAGTGCAGCAATTGTTGATGAATAGATTTCTGATTTTGCAAGATCGTCTTTAGCGTCTATGAAAAACTTCATAAATGAAGTTTCCATTCCAAGCATATATATTGCACCGAGAAACATGGACAGAGATTGTATAAGCGTAAACAGTCCCATTTGCTCTGCCGGAAAATATTTGGTGTAAACAGGCAGAAGAATAAAGCCAACTGCCTTGTTGAGCATTATACCCAACCCGTATATGATCGTTTGGAGCAACAGCGCCTTCACATGAGACTTCTCTTCCAATTCAGATGATTTTATATTTCACATAATACTCTTCCAATGATTTTTGAACAGCTTCATAGGAATGAAACTTTTCAGCCCACTTTCGCCCATTGACGGAAAGTTCATTTCTCAAATTTTCATTATCAATAATTCCAATCAGCTTATCTTTAAGCGTCTCAATGGTCGAGTGTATGAAAGGATTCTCGCGGAGGAACTTCAGGTAGTCTTCGGAGAATTCGGTAATGGTGGGAATGCCCATGGAAAGATTTTCAATCGAATTTTTTCCGTAACCCGTTCCTCCGGATTCGCCTCCAACCTGGTCAATGGCAATATCGCATCCGCTCTTCATCTCAAGAACTTTTTCACGATCAACGTTCTCAAGGAGAATAAACTCTATCTCTCTCATCTTATCAATCTCACTAATCACTTTCAGAATTTTATCGGTGCCCTTAAATTTTCTGTTAGTCGGTGAATGTATAATTTTTATTTTTTTATTCTGCTTCCGGCTTACGGAAAATTCATTTACGTTAAATGGAAAAAAAATATATTGAATATTTTTGTGGAGTTGAAGGTGGTCGAATTCCACAGTAAGATTGAGGTCACTTATCTCGTCAAGATCTCTGAAGATACCGCGAGTGCGCAGATCACTTCCATAATAACAACAAATAATTTTTTTTCCTCTTCGTTTGAGTTCCCTGGCAAATCTAATATCCCGGAAGAAATCCATCCCCCCGTCAAAATGATAAACATCATAGTCAAACAGCCCATACTTCTTGATTGCGTTATTAACTTTGCTCTTATTAAGTTCATCCCGTAGTGAAAAATAGACACTCTCGAAAATATTTTTGGGCTTGCTGTATTTTAATGAAGGAACAGAAGTTCTTTCTATCTTTGAATCTCTCCACTTCCTCGCGCTCTTTCCTGTTGGCAGCCTGAAATTAAGACAGATGTCCTCGTCAAAATGAAGTGTGTTGGGGTAAAGCGTTATGAGATGAGAATCGTTTCCGAATTGTCTGTGCATCTTGACGAAGTCATGGGGCATGCCGGCAAAGTTCTGCGGAGCTATGTGAAGTATCCTTGTGATATGTTCTTGTTATGTAATTATTTAATCAACCTATCAGCCTCAAAATATTACCCGAAAAAATCAACTCTTTGTCGGAAGCAGGAATGTTGAGACTTTCTATTATCGGGATATAAGTCTGCGGCAGTCCCAGATTATAATCACTTCCGAAAATAACTTTTTCTGCACCGACAGTATGCACAACTTTGTTCACAAAATAAAATTCCCGGACTGACTCTGTTCCGAGATAGACATTCCTGTATTTTTTTTCCAGCACTTCTTCCGCACACTTCAAATAGAGTGCAGGAGAATCACCGCCAAGATGAGCAAGTATAAGAATAAGTTCGGGATATTTCTCCGCAATCTGAAGAGGGAATTTGTAACTTGCAATTTCCTGCCATCGTCCGCAATGAACCACAACGGGTTTTTTTTCTTCTGCTGCCATTCGGAGATACTTATCATAAGACTCATCCGTAATTCTCATTTTCTGAATCGAAGGATGGATCTTGAAAAGAGAAACATTCTTGAGATTGTTTTTCAGAAATTCATCCAGACCTTTGTCTTCCGGATTAATCCACGCCTTATAATAAAATTTAAAGCCGGGATTATTATGAGTCTGTGCAAACAACTCATCATTGCTCGTCGCATCAGCAGGCATGCATACGGCTGCACCGACACCGGATTTTTTCATTACATCAATCGCTTCGGCAACTGTTGATTCGTAATTGAAAAACACACTGCTCCACTTTCCTATGTGTATGTGTGCGTCAATTATCATTTCAGATTTTTTTTATACCATTTAAAAGTTCGCAGTATCCCTTCGTTCAAATCAACCTTTGGAAAAAATCCGAGTATTTCCTTTGCCTTTTCAATGCTTGGTATCCGGAGCTCCACGTCAACATAATTTTTCGGTACATAAATTATTTTGGAATCTGATTTACATAACGAGATGATTTTTTCTGCAAGGGATGAAATCGTAATTGTTCCCTTTGGATTGCCGATATTGAAAACTTCACCCACGGCATTAGGGTTTGTCATACATTTTTCTATCCCTTCAATCATATCGTCAACATAACACCATGAGCGGATTTGATCTCCGTCGCCGTGAATCTCGATATTTTTCTTTTGCACGACTCTCTTGATAAATATCTGAATGGCACCTTCGCCAACCTGGCCCGGACCGTATATGTTAAACGGACGTATCGTCACTGCCGGATAGTTGTACATCTTGTAAAAGCTGTGAGTAAGATGTTCACCCGTAACCTTGCTTACTGAATAAGTCCATCGAGCTTCTCCAACGGGAGCAAAATTTGTTTGCGACTTTTCGCTTGATTTGTATGCATAAGTTCCCAGCACTTCACTCGTGGAAAAATCAATGAAACGTTCCATCCTGTCGGCATGCTTTCGCAGAGCTTTCAGTAAATTCAGAGTTCCGAGAATATTAACTTCCAGAGTCTTAACAGGATTAATTATTACTGTATCTATTCCCGCAATCGCCGCAAGGTGTATTACCATCTGCGGTCTGAATTCTTCGCAGCATTTTTTCAAAGCTTCAAAGTCAAGAACATCACCGCTAATGACCTTTAGGTTTGCTGATTTTATTTTCCGGTACTGAAGCGAGTCTCTGGAAAAGTTATCGTAGATGACAATTTCATTTTCATCAACGAGCTTTTCGGTAAGTGTGCTGCCTATAAAACCTGCTCCGCCGGTCAGCAGAAGTTTCTTATTCTTAATTTTCATTTAATTCCGGTTGACATTGTATTCAAAAGTCTTTCTTAGAAAGCCGTTTGCAAGAAATTTTTTCTTAAAAGCAAAAAGTCCTTCGATCAGTTTGCCGTTTGTGTCAGATGTGCCGATATCATAGTACTTGTAACCGCGACTCTTCGACCACTCTATGGTTTTATATAAAATGTATTCGGAGACTCCCTGAAGCCGGAATCTTTCGTCGCCTGCGAGGTAAAAGTTTAGTATGATATCTTTGTTAATGCAAAACAAGACGCATATAGCGGAAAGCTCCGAATTAATATATGCAGAAAACAAAACGATATCGTCCGGCAATGTATTCTTCAGATAAATAAGTTCGTCTATGGAATGTGTTGGGCTCACGTTCTTCAGCTCACGGTTTTCGAGAAGCAAATTATAATATTCTTTGAAATTTTCACTGTCGATTTTTCCATCAATTATTTTTACCTCAATGTCATGAATGGATTTCTTTATTGAACGCTTTTTGGTCTCCGATATTTTGTTGAATTCAAATTCGTTCAGGTCAATTATGTTTGAGATGGAAATATTTGATGTGCTGAAGCCTGATTTAATAAGGGCATATTCGGTTTCCTCATCGAGGCATTTATTGTAAATGAACGGAGGAAGCTTGAGTATGCATTTTGCAAAATCATTTTCGGCAAGATAATTTTTGAAAGCTTCAGTGATTTCCATGAACGAAATCAGATCTGATTTCTTTTTCCAGAGAAATCCTCCGAAGCTGACACCGTCGCATGACACGTAGGTTTTTTTGCCGTCGGCAATTGTTTCGCATCCAATCATGATTGCATTGATCTTACCTGATTTGGTATCCTTGAATTTGAGATGATGCCATTGGATACCTTTTTTGAAGACATCATTATAAGAATTGAATCTGAAATCGAAAAACAGATTATACTGATTGCGCAGAAATTCCTTCCACTCAAGCTCGTTTGCAATATCAACTGTCCGTATCGCCTTAATCATTTTCCGGACCTTTCATAAAGTTTATATCCGGTCGTTTCGGCAACAATGTCATAACTTCGGGGAATGTAAAGTTCCGGATCATAATCAGTGGCGCGGTTAATTCCATCTTTCTCGATCAAAACAAAATTCACTTTTCCGGAAAGAGAATCAACAACGGATTTCGCATGATTAAAATTATCACCCGCATCGAGAGACTCCAGAAGATGAAATCCATATCGGGAATTTTTCCATCCGAGATTCAAACCTTCGAAATAATAGCTGAACTGCGGATTATAGCGGTACTTGGAACTTACGTATAAAATATTTCTATTTTCCGATTTGTCAATTCTTGACTTTATTTCAGAAAGCCTGAACCTGTTGACCCAGTCAGGCACATGTACCAAATAGTATATATTGATTGCAAAAGAGAAAAATAATATAAAAATATAATATGCTTTTTTTAGTTCAATTTTTGCTGACAACATTTTTGAAATTAAAAAAACCAAAACTAATATTCCCGCCGTAACTATTGAAAACATAAAATGATTTGCCTGAAATATTTCCTTCAATTCCGGCCTGATTGATTCGGTTGAAAACCATATTGCATTAAGCAGTGTGGCAAAGATCAGCACCAGCTTAAACTTCGGACTGAATCCTCCCGCTTCCGAAATAAACAGCGGGATTATGAAGCAGGAGGGAAGAAGAATCAGTAATACATACACTTCAAGCTTAGTCCTGAAAGCCGTAATTATAATGAGTCCTGTCAGAAACCAGACAGAAAGAAAGATTCTCTTCCAATCTGTCCGATATTGCTTTTTGAAATTTTGATATATTCCCAAAAATGCAAGTATGCTAAACGGAACAATTGAAATGAGGTAATTAACATGATACAGAAACCCTGAATTTTTTTCATTGTGCTCAACGCCGTGTAAAGCTCTGTCATAAATGTGAAATCCGAAAAAGTAGTCAGTAAAAGTGCTTCCGAATTTCAGATCCATGTAAAGATGCCACGGCAAAGCAATCAATATCCCAATCAGAGAAAGGGATAAAAGGCTCTTAAAATCAAATGAAGATTCTCTTTTCCTGATGAAAAAATAACTAATGAACAATATCAGTGGTATATAAAAGCCGACAAGTATTTTTGTCATCAGACAGCATCCGAAAGATATTCCCGACAAGATTACAAATTTCTTGTCTCGCACAGAGACATATTTGAAGAAGAAATAAAAACTTGCCAGTATGAAAAAAGTGTACGGCATATCCAACTGGAAGCGCTGCGAAAAAAC
>JBDHXH010000103.1:0-7906 GCA_039810605.1 Ignavibacteria bacterium
TAAGCATATATTTAAGTGAACCGGAAGACAGGAAAAGATCTGCGGATGAAATTTATAAAAACCTTTCGAAAGTAATCAATCAATTTACCGGAGTTCGCGCGTCATTGTCACAGCCGCCTACGATAGGCTCACGATGGGGAGGACCGCCTGTTAATTTTGTAATACAGGCAGAGAATTATGACAAACTCGTTGAAGTGCTGCCGAAGTTTCTTGACGAGGCAAACAAAGATGAGAGGCTTCAGTTTGTAGATGTTAATCTGAAGGTCAATAAACCGGAATTAATGCTTACAATAGACAGAGACAAAGCCGCAAAACTTGGCGTTTCAATTGAAGATATTGGAAGGACATTGCAGATTGCTTATGGCGGCGAGCGAATGGGTTATTTTTTGAGAGACGGAAAACAGTATCAGGTGATAGGGCAGTTGAACCGCGAATTCAGAGATCAACCATCTGATTTGAAATCTCTTTTTGTGAAAAACAATTCAGGACAATTGGTTCAACTTGAGAGTGTTGTAAAACTTGAAGAGCATGCCGTGCCAACATCGAGGTTCAGATATAACAGAAATGTCTCGGCGACAATTTCTGCAGGATTGAAACCGGGCTTCACATTGGGTGATGGCAATGCAGCGATGAAAGAAATTGCAGCAAGAGTTTTGGACAATACTTTTGCAACTGAATTTTCAGGACAGTCGAGAGACTTTGAAGAAAGTTCATCAAGTCTGCTATTTGTATTCATATTTGCGATACTGATAATTTATCTCGTACTCGCAGCTCAATTCGAGAGCTTCGTGGATCCTTTCATAATTATTCTTACTGTTCCTCTTGCTCTTGCCGGAGCACTGATATCGCTTTGGCTTTTTGGAATGACGATAAATATATTCAGTCAGATAGGAATAATTATGCTTGTTGGTCTTGTAACGAAAAACGCGATTCTGATTGTCGAATTCGCAAATCAGAAAAAAGCATCAGGGTTGGATAAACTTGAAGCCGTAAAGGAATCCGCAGTGCAGAGATTCAGACCGATACTGATGACAACGATGGCAACGGTACTCGGGATACTCCCGATTGCATTGGGAATGGGAGCGGGGAGCAGGATATCGCTGGGTATAGCCGTTGTAGGCGGATTGTTGTTTTCAGGATTTCTTACATTGTTCATTGTTCCTGCGATTTACTCATACCTCTCGAGCAAAGAAGCTACTGTTGTGGAAGAAGAGAAAGATGAGATTGAGATAAAGCCGGTGACGGTATAGAAATAAAAATTTAGTTTGAGTTTTTTAAGCATGTCCATGCCGTATTTGTTTCCGGCATGGACATATTATTTTATCAGATAACCTATGGTTTAATTACCGTCACAAAATTACCTGCATTATTGAATGTCAGAGTCAGATCACTCAAGTCAACAAAATCATCACCCGTCACGTCAGTCACAACATATCCTGTAGTGAATTGATTTGCATCATTGAAGATCTGAATAAGATCCGAAAGGTCAATCACTTCATCATGGTTCACATCACCGCTGTAAAACGCATAGACATCGTATGGATAAGAATCAACTTGGATTTCGTTGCTGCCATAAGCATAGATTGAATTTACGGAAAACGCAATTGATGAACTTCCTCCAGAAAATGTAACCGGATTTGCACTCCATGTTTCAAGAAAATTTCTGTGCGTAACCTGCACGTAATAAGGAGTATTGTCCTGAATATTGTAATATGAAAATTGCTGTCCTGTCAATGGACCAAGCAGAACATGTTTGGAGGAATCAATTGATGCGTACGGCGATGAACTATCTCTTAAGCGAACATTAATTGTATCTGGAATTTCCGTATCTGTAACAGGATCATACATTCCCTGAATCGCACCATACAGCGTAAGATTTCTTGCGTTAATCGGTCCTTGTGCTGTTGCGACAGGGCTGTAATTGTTGTGAATATCTTGAGCAACGATGAAGTAATAATAAATTCCGGAAAGTGGTGTTGTATCAAGATATGTCGTATCAGAGATTGTTGCAAACGGCGTCTCGTTGTTTGGATCAATTGTTTGAGAGGTGCTTCTGAATAAAACGTAATTCAACAAATCGGGAGCAGAATTATGATTCCATGTTAATCGCACATTGTTTGATTCGCTGAATGCATTAAACGGTGAAACAACCGGTGGAGAAATGTTGTCTATGCTTCTTCCATACAGAATGTTTGACTTCCAGTTTTGATTGATGCTTGAAGTTCTGGCAATGATTCTATAATAAAATGTACTTGTATTGTTAGTAATCGAATCGGAAGGCGTGTTATCAACATAAGAGTAAAAGGATTCGTATGATGCCGGAATGCTTGTAACATTTTGCCAAGAGAAATTTCCGTTCTCGGGCGGGAAACTTCTTTGAATGAGATAATCAGTTATCAGAGTATTACCCTGAACATCGTAAGAACTTCTTGCCCATTTGAGGTTAACCTTACCTCCCTGATCACCGGGAACATCTCTTACATAGGTCAGGATTGGATTTGCAGAGATTGCCGATCCGAAGTAAACATAAGATTTGCCTGTGTAAGAATTGAATTGAGGAGATCCAACTACGACATCCGAATATCCATCACCGTTAAAATTTCCGATAGCAGCAGCTATACCGAAATCATTGTTGAAAGTTTCTCCTTTCATGGTGACATCCGGGCTGTTATTCATTGAAGTGCCTCCGAGATAGACATAAGTTCTTCCTTGGTAAGAGGCATAGCCGCCTGCTCCGATTAAAACATCCGAATACCCATCACCGTTAATATCTCCCCCGGGAGATAGTAAGAATCCGAAATTGTTATTATCGCTTTCACCTGAAAACATTTGGTCCGGAGTTATGTCGGGAACATTTCCTCCATAGTAAAGAAATACTACTCCCTTAAAAAAGTTAGTTGCTACTGCACTAACAATAATGTCTGAATATCCGTCTCCATTCACATCACCCGCACAGGAACATGAGTATCCGAAATAAGTATTTGTTGATACACCATTTAATACAAGGTCTCCGTAATTATGAATTCCCGAAGCGCTGCCATAAATGACATACGCTCGTCCCGTTCCCGAACCGTATGCATAAGCGCCAACTACTGCATCACCATATCCGTCACCATTAAAATCACCTGCACCTGAAACTGATTTTCCAAAGAGATTATTGGAAATCTCTCCAAACAAAAGCACATCATAAGAATTATCCATTGAACTTCCTCCGAAAAAGATATTTACCAATCCGGTAGAATTGTTGTATTCAGGGGCTCCTACGATTACATCTGCATATCCGTCTCCATTCATATCTCCTGTGCCGGAAACCGAACTGCCGAATTTACCTATTCCAAACGCATTTGTCATAGTGACATCTGCCGTATTGTTCATGGGATTTCCTCCATAGTATATGTATGCTCTTCCCACGTTTGAACTAAATCCGAATGCGCCGACTATGACATCGGAATATCCGTCTCCATTAACGTCACCTGCTCCGGAAACAGATCTCCCGAAATAATTTGCCGCGGCTTCACCCGTCATTGTGACATCGGCGATCTTGTTCATTGGAGTTCCTCCATAAAAGATGTAAGCCTTTCCGGTAGTTGAATTATATGAATCCGCGCCAACGATTATATCATCAAATCCATCACCATTTACATCACCGGCGTTATTTACAGTGATACCAAAATTATCACCGGATGATTCACCTGACATTGTCAACTCGGGCGATATCTCATTCTTCAAGTAATAGTCATAAAGATAAACGCGTTGAATGCCATTTGCGCCAACAAGTATATCGCTGTATCCATCATCATTTACATCACCGGCTGTGGCAACGCAATTTCCAAAAGTATTATTTCCTGATTCACCTGACACTATCACATCAGAAGTACTATCCATATTTATTCCGCCCAGATAAATGTATGCTCTTCCTGAATTGAAATTATATCCGGAAGCGCCGGCAATCACATCACTATACCCATCACCATTAATGTCTCCGATTGATGCAACCGAAACACCGAAAGCATTTGAAACACCCTCACCAATCATAGTAACATCAGGAGCATAATCCATGTTTGATGCTCCGTAAAAAATGTAAACCTTCCCGGTATTAGAATTGTATCCCGAAGCGCCTACAATCACATCAGAATAACCGTCGGCATTTAAGTCCTTTGCGGATGCAACTGAAATTC
Organism: Ignavibacteria bacterium; assembly: GCA_039810605.1. Taxonomy (GTDB): domain Bacteria; phylum Bacteroidota; class Ignavibacteria; order Tepidaquicellales; family Tepidaquicellaceae; genus JAGPCH01. Next base: position 4,179 of record JBDHXH010000103.1, read on the forward strand.
CAAAATTACTATACGTCGTTTCACCTGTTAATACAACATCAGGCACATCATCCATTGAGCTGCCACCGTAAAAAATATTTGCTCTTCCTGTATTGGAACTAAATCCTGTTTCCCCGATTATTACATCTCCATATCCGTCAGCGTTCACATCACCTGCTTTTGAAACCGAATAGCCGGATGAAAGCTGGCTTGCATCACCGGTGATGATTACATCAGCAATATTATTCATTACCTGACCGCCGTAAAAAATATATGACCTACCGCGTAATGAATCATAAGCATAAGAGCCTGCAATGACATCATCATACCCGTCATCGTTTACGTCACCGGCACAGGATACGGAGCAACCGAACAATGCACCGGTTGATTCGCCATTCATAATTACATCGGCGGTATTATTCATTGCCGATCCGCCGTAGTAAATGTAGGCTCTACCACTATTTGAATTATGTCCATAAGCTCCCACAATTACATCAGAATAGCCGTCTGCATTTACATCGCCTGCAGAGGATACTGATATCCCGAGATAATTGTTTATTGCTTCACCTGTTATTATCACATCAGCAACTGTGTTCATGTTCAGACCGCCATAAAAAACATAGGCGCGTCCGGTGGCAGTGTTATATTGCCAGGCACCAACAATGATATCATCATAGCCGTCACCGTTGACATCTCCTGCGCTGCTTACCGATTTTCCGAATTGAGAATTCGGAGAAGGACCATTAAAGACTTTTCTTTGCAGCGCATCTCCGGGTTCTTCAGGATTTGTGTGGGGAAGTTTTTGAGTACTGTTGCCTATTATTTTGTTTCCATTCTCATCACGGAGTTCAGTAAGCCAGTCTTCTGTAACACTTCCGGGTAATGAGTCACTTCCCGGGATGATGCCTTGGCTAACACTTCCGGATTTGTTTTGGGAAGCTAAGTTAGAATTGTTCCAATTTGCAATTGCAGATTGCAATGACTGGAAGACAGACATAAATAAAATTGTCAGTATAATTTTCCTATTCATAATTTAATTTTTTTAATTTTTGATTCAGTATAATTAAAAGCACAAAATAGTCCTGCATACCGGCGATGCATTTATGTGAAATTGTTCGCGTACAATTGCACGGACTACTCTGTGTTAAGTTATAGTTTCCTCGAATTGACCCTAAGGTAAATTATATTTACTTCGAAAGTTGCAATTTCATTTCCCGGGACTTTCCGTCAAATTGTATCCTGCATAAACAGTCTCCTTCTAACATTGCGCGTGATATCTCACAATAAACTGCATATTGTCCCTCTTCCATATCACCACTGATTAATTCTTCGACGACTTTGTTTTCCTCATCCAAAATCCACAGAGTAACATTTCCTTTGCAGTAAAGATCGAATCTGATTTTCGTTACATCAGCAGTTTCGGCCGGTTCGTTTTGATGAAGCCGGTAGCAAGCAGTGTAGGGGTCTGAACTTTCCTGTGCCAGATTAATGTTGACAGCAGGAGCAATTATGACTGCCATTACGATTAGGTTGAATAGTTTCTTTACAAGCATTTCCTTCTCCTTTTGTTTTTGGTTGGACAAAAATATGATTGAAGTCTCGCCTGTGCAAAGAAACTTTTTTGCGATTTACTTGAGAAAGGTTTTGCAATGGTGTTTGAAAAACTTGATTATGGACAGGAATTAAAGGAATTGCTAAAGTGATTTTCTTAGAATGGTCCCTGAAATTTCGTGCATTTTGAATTGAACAAATCGAATTGATGAATTGTTTGCTGATTATTTTTCCGGTGGAGCTATTGGATTTTGTTACGATATTATCTATTTCTCTTCAGACTGTCTGACTTTGGTTTGATTCCCTTTATCAACTCTATCTCACTTATTTTCTCTGCAAACCAACTGTCAATGTCATAACTTTCTTTTATCAAATTCTTAATCTCAATATATTTGTCTTCAGCAAAATCATTTTTCAATTGGAACAAGCCGTTGATAATATCCAGTGTCTTCCTGGTCTTTTTAGTTCTGTTCTCGCTAACCCCCCGTAAATCTATTTGACCCTTATTGTTATTCAGAAAGTGGCTGTATGCATCTCGTTCATAAACAAATGATTCATAATCATTCATTTCATACAAAAGTTTGACCTTCATAGACTTTGACAACAACTTTTTACCGATATTCTTAAATTCAAGTTCATTTAGATGTTTCATTGCTTCGGTGAAATTTTTGTTGAGGAAACACAGAAGGCAACTAATTTCTATCTTCATATTTTCATACACTTCAGGATTGATACTGTCATGATACTTTTCGACAAATGCTTTTATCTTTCCTGTGTAACCCATATTGGCACAATGAATTATATAGTATGAAAACACATGCTCTTCTATCCATTTTTCTCCCGGAAGTTTAATGATTTTCTTATCTATCATTGAATCAAAAATCTCTACCATTTCTCTATGAAGGTTAGTTCCTGCCGGGGGATTCAGGACATAAGAGTTTATTAGACAACTGTGGAGACTTCTCCTATCGGTGTCTGAAAGTTCATTGCAGTTATTGATTATGTTTTTCTTGAATTCAAAGTAAGCGTCTCCGCTGTCTTTTCTTAGAAGACAATTAAACATCGAGTAATAAACTTGCAAAGTATCATGGCCTTCCGAAGAATGTCTTTTCAGATTCTCAAAAATTTCTTCCATCTTATTATTTGAAATTGTATCGAGTAAGACTTCAACAGGACTGTCCTTTCTTTCGGAGGTTTGACGATATGCCTGCATGTCGTTGTATATCTTAAACATCTCTATGAAAAATCCGGTGATCATATTTGTCGTTTTTATATTCAGTCTTTTCACTATGTCATGTTTACTGTCCACATGTTGATGAATGAGACAGTGGAATTCATACAGTTTTGTACTGAAATTTAGAAAGCCGGTAATGTCATGATTTTTTCTGAAATAATTTACATCAAATTTCTTTTCCGTAAGTTCAAGCTTTTTGAAGAAATAGTCAATCAGAAATCTGTCAAAAAGTCCCTTCAGCAAGTACCCGGATTGAGCCGTCTCATCCGCTTCAAATTTAGTCATAATCATAAATTGCTCGCAAAGTCTCGTTAGATCAAATATAAGGTTTTTCATTATCCCATAATTGTAAGCTCTGTCGTGAAATAGTTTTGCCCAAATCTTTTCCTTATCCAGAGCTTCGTTCAAAAATCCGGGAGCATATTTTTTGATTTCACAAAATAGATTTGTTACATTTTCATTCTTATTGAAGTATGGAGATTTTAAAAAGTCCTCAAACCTCACAAGTTCTTTTGGCTTGAACGTTCTGATTGTCCGGAGCAACGAATTTTTATGCACTTAATTTGATTTTTTATTCTGAACAAAAACAGATCAGCGAATCTGCGATGGGTAACAATAGACGATTCTTAATAATCAGGATCGGGGAATTTACATTCCGTCAAACATAACTGTTTTCAATATTACAAGAAATTGAGATTGCCAAACGATACAAGAAATTGCAAGTCATGCAATACTTTGCGAACCTTTGTGTGAAGCTTTGTTCAAATTACATTTCAGACAAGCAGCATTGAAATATATTTGAGAAATTCCTAAGCATCGTTTGGACGGATATAAAAATAATCAACTCTCTCCAAAACGATCTCCGAAAGTCAGATCAAAATTTAATTTCCGGGGCTGTCCCAAAAGTAAGGATTTAATCGTAGCACAGGCTATTAGCCTGTAGAAATCCTCAAAAAACACAATG